>CALEMP010000093.1 GCA_937910685.1 uncultured bacterium | reverse complement strand
CATCCAGGATGATCGCCGCCCCCCCATCTCCGATCGTGAAGGAAGCGACAAACCAACCAAAGGAGAACTCCTTGCAGAGCGTGATGATGATCGTTGTGGCGTAGTCCTTTACTTTCGCGTTTTGTTTCCGAGACTCGCTCTCTATTGACTTGAACCCTGCAAAGGCAGAGTTCGCAAGCGTCTTGTAGAGATGGTTGCGGATGGCGCGGTTTGCAGCAGGAGAGGAAGCGTCGTCACGATAGCTATTCAGGTCGGCCTCAAACTCGGCGCCCATATGGATAGCTGATTCTGCGCCCACGCGTTCTGTGGCGACTCGGCAGGCGATTTCGGATCCCTTTCGAGAAAACTTAGCGGATCCGGCCCCGTCCGCGACGGTCACAATGTGCCAGCCACCATCGGAGTCTGGTTTGAGGGTGAAGTCGTCATCACGATAGGTACCAGAGTGAGCGTGGGACCGCCCGCGGCGACTCGCTGCGATCAACAAAGAGCCATTGGCGAGAGCTCGCTCCACGTCAGTGTGCGGCTTCTTGTAGGGCAATTCCGAATCGGGTTCCACTTCGCGCCATAGAGACCGTGGATCCGGGTTGACCAAAAGGGAAAGCACGAGGCTCCTCGCAGGGCGTCCTATTGGCGCGTCCTCCGTACGGAAGTACATCGAAATGGAGTGCTCGCCGTCTTTTGTTGGCGTGCCCCGAATAGACATGGTCTCGGGATCGAACGATAGGCCTAGTTCTTTTAGGCCTTCAAACTCGATCGTCTCTGTCACGGGGCCACAGCCTGGGTCCTTCTTCAACGATCTGACCGCAACCGCGAAGTACTTGCCGACGGTCCCGTTTGGGAGTCGTTTTGGTAGGCGTGGGGTGCTCTTCGCCGGGGGAGCAGCTTTCTCTGGTCCCGCTGGGGCGTTGCTACCAGATTGTACGGGGCGGGTATTTGTTGTGCGCGACGAGGAGGCGTCTGCATTCCCAACGCCAGGGCTCGGATTCGTGCGCTGCTCGTCGGACGTTGGGGGAACTTGACCCGCACCTTGTGGGTCCGGTTGGATTCGAACGGTGGGGGCCGAAGACATCCAATCACTCCCTCCAACCATCCCGTCGGAGTCGCTGCCTGCATCTTGCAAAGGAGCCGGAGTCTCCGCAGGCACGCTGCGGGGATCACCGGAAGAGTCTTTAGCCTTCGCGTTGTCCGCATTGCCTGTGCCGTCTAGTTTGACCGTATCCTTGTGAGGGGCCTGGGCTCCCGTCTCCTTGGATGTCTTCGTTTTGTCTTCCGGCAATTCGTGTGGACTGCCTGGCAAGTCTTGTGGGTCAGTACTCATGGCGGGGTCCTGGGTTGAAGGCGGAGGGAGGTACGGTGGCGAGAGGCAATTGCAAAGACCGGACCTGACCGGGCCAAAGTGCAGAGCTAAAGTACTGTGGGCTTCACATCGTCCGGTGGCGGGGGGAGGAGAACTTGGGAGGATGTCCCCATGCTCTTATTGCCCATGGCAACAGAGGCGGAGACCCATTCGAAGAAGCGTTCGAACCCGGAACTATCGAGGGTCTCAAGCTCAACAACCTGATCTGCAAGGGGTTGTAGTTCAGCCTTCTTGGCCTTCGGGCCCGCAGCGCAGGCAACGATGATGCCAAACCCGCGTTTCCGCACCTCGGGAACCATCATCTTGAACTTCGCGCTGTCGGAAGCGCTCCCGTCAGTCATGACGAAGAGCAGTGGGCGCCAATCACCCTTGCTCTCCTCAGACGAGCGAATGACTTCACTATCGACTAGCGCGCAGAGCTTCTCTAAGGCGAGTCCCAGGTGAGTCGGTCCGGAATCCGGGGTGCTGAAATCCGGCAGTTGGAACTGCTCCATCGGCGTGAGCGGAACCTGGACGGTTACGTCCCGATCAAAAGTCACGATCGCAAGGTGAACCGATTCCAACGCTTGGGGGTCCCGTCTCAAGGAGGCAACTAGCGCTTGAAGGCCCCCCTTGACAGATTCGATTGGTTCACCGCGCATGGAGCCGGACGTATCCAATAGCAGGTAAACGGGTAGTCGTCGCATAGAGTAGGTGTCCGCGTCAGATACTGAGAGGGGATGAGATCAAACCACCACGTTGATCTCAGGAGGAGGAGGCGGCAGGTCGTCCAGCCCGGAAATCTCACCGCCGCCAGAATCAATTTTCGCACTGTTGGTACTCACGGATGCTGAGACCCACTTGAAGAACGCCGCCACCGACCCGGGATCGGACGTTTGGAGAGTGATCACCGCTTCGCCAGCGACGACTTTGAGCACATCTGAATTGGCCTCGTCAATTGCGCAACCGACGATCATGCCCCATTTCTCTTCACGAAACCGCGCCAATCCAGGCTCCCAGTCATCCGTCGGCGCACCGTCAGTCATGATGAAGACCATGGGCTTCCAATCCCCCTTCCGCTCTGGCGTGCTCTTGGTCACCTCGCGGGCCGCACAATCCGCCACAAGCCTCAACGCATCGCCGAGGGACGTAACTCCGCTCGCCTCGATGTTGGGAACCTGAAACGCCGTTAGCTCGGTTAGTGGGACGACCTGCTTTGCGCGAGAGTCGAAAGTGATGACACTCAAGAATGCCGTCTCTAGCGCGAATGGATCCTGCCGAAGTGCCGACACGAGCATCTGCAGGCCATTCTTGACCTGTTCGATGGGTTCGCCGTGCATGGACCCCGACGTGTCCAGGAGCATATATACGGGTAGCTTTCTCATTTGGACTCTTGCGGTTCGCTTGCCGCGCTCTCGAACACTTCTTGTTGCGGGACAGTTCAGTCAGGGGCCATGTGCTTAGGCACCCCTCCTAATCCACATGCTTCCTCAATATCTCGAGAAACTGGTCCGTCTGGAAGGAGTCGCCGATCGCGCGGAACTTCCAATCAGAGCCATGCCTGTAGACCTCCCCAAAGACGACGGTACGCATGTTGTCGTATGAGTTGTCCTGATCAAGATTGAACCGAGCCATCTCCTTTCCATTCGCGTCCACCGCACGCATGAATGCACCCTTGACCTCTCCGAAGTGCTGGTTCTTCTTGATGCCTTCGTAGATTGTGACTAGGAAGAGAATGCGCTGATAGCGCTCATCCAAGGACTCGAGCTTGATCTTGATTTGCTCATCATCCTCTACACCGCTTCCTCCTTCTAGGTTGTCTCCGGTATGGACAATGCAGCCCGAGGGGTGGCGTAGGTTGCCGTAGAAGATGACGTCGCTTTCCTTGAGGCCATCGCCAAGGTTTCTCACCTTTCCATCGACATCCATCACGAATGCGATTGCATCCAGGTCGCACTCTTCCTGGCCACCACCGAGCAACTTCTTGAAGAAGCCTTGGGGCTTCTCAGCAATCTTCCATCCGAGGCCGAAGGTCACGGAGGAGAGGTCGTGGGTCGATTTTTCCAGATTAATCGTCTGGCCTTTCTTGAGATTGATCGCCATTGGTTCTTAGTTCTTCTGTTGCTGGCCGAGTGGTATATGAGTGTTGAGCGCGAAAGCTCGCCTAGCCGTACTTAGAAACTAGATATTCCAAGCCGCCCTCGAACCCGCTGCCAATCGCCTCGAACTCCCAGGACCTTCCCTTGCGGACCAGGGTCCCGAACTCAAGGGCCGTCTCCGTTGAGAAGTCCTCGTCGAGTTCGTATTGGCAGATATCCTCGCTATTAATCGCATCGTAGATCCGAATCTTCGAGTTCCTAACTTGGCCGAAGGTCTGCTTGCGAACCTCGCAATCGTGGATCGTAACGACGATCAGGATTTCATTGACGCGGTTGTCGACCCGGCTGAAATCAACGGTGAGCGTTTCGCCGTCGTCGTCTCCGCTCGTATCATCCCCGGAGGACTCGACTGCCCCATCCCCAGAGCGCTCGTTGTTGTAGAATACCAATAGCGAATCATCGGGGAGCTTCTTGTTTTTCCCCAACATGAATGCGGATGCGTCCAGGTCGAACTCCTGGCCGGTCTCGGCGGCATCCCAAGAAAGTTGGATTCCAACTTTCTTGAGCCCGATCTCTAAGCTTTGACCTTTCTCGAGGTTAATCGCCATTGGTTTTTGCTGAGTTGTGCTCGCCTCTTGAATCACCACGTGGGCCACTGGCCTCGCGAAAAACATGAGCCGGCTGGTTAACTAAGGAAGAGCGGAACGCAAGCGAGAGCGTGTCGTTTCTCGCGCTAGGAGATCAGGAACTGGAGTCGGGCTGGGCCATCGTATAGGCGGAAGCCTCTCCCCTGCGACGACAGATCTGATCCCCCCTTTTGCGGGGCTCAAAGCTAGCAGACCACATCTCTGGAGTCAAGAGGGTAAGAGCTCCAAAGGGCCTACATAAACCTGCATACCCATCCGCCGAAC
>CALEMP010000092.1 GCA_937910685.1 uncultured bacterium | reverse complement strand
CATGGTTGTTTTCACTGGGTTTGAGTGAGTGGTTGTCCGTGCCAAGAACGCGCAAGGGCCAAAGGCGGCTGCTCATGGGGCACACACCTATTGGGCCAAGGGGACCTCGCTCCTGCCCTCGATTTCTCGCGGGTTGTGGCGCTCTTCCCCTCTGGCGCGACCGTAAGGTATTGCTGCATAGGGACTTAGAGCACTCGCTAGGAAATCTCTGCAACCGGCAGACAACGGAGCGCGTGGGGCCAAATCGCCACTTTCCGAGGCGCTAGATTTGTCTCTTGGAAAGTTCGCGTGTTGATAACTGTGGATAACTTGGGGCACCACGAGAGAACTGGGCCAGGTCACCGCACCTACCGCTCTTGCACGAAGCCCGCAGGTATCCCCAGGCGGAGGCGCGCGCTTCGCATAATTCTCGCAGCCTGGGCAATCCAAGCCGACGAACGATTTCGAAGCCTGCGCGGGTGAGGCTCTTGCGTTCGTCCCGCGAGAGGTGTGACCAACCCTGATTCGTCACGTTGATATAGCGCGGGTCGATGCTCATTGTTCCCATCCCCCGGTGTCAAGATAGTTGCCGCCTAGAACCCTCCGGACCTTCCAGCCCTCTCACGGGGGTAGCCGAGCGAAGCTAAGCCCCTGGCAGGCTGAGGCGAAGCGAGGCGTCCGGGGGCAGAGCCCCCGCTGAGGGGGTCCAGGGGGAGACTCAAAACCTGTGGAAAAGTCCGCGGGGGTTTCCTCACCCATCTCGGGGGCAGTACAAACACAATGAGTTATGAATTAGGATTCAGGGCCCGCATGGTCAAGCGCATGACAGGTCCTCAAAGCACGTCAGTCATTGCCCTGGCACGGGAAACAGGAGTCTCAGGGGCCACGCTCTCGCGCTGGCTGAAGGCTGTCCCACTCACATTGACGCAAGGGGCGTACCGTTAGTGGTATGAGCAAGGACAAAAACAGCAAATGGACACCGAAGGAAAAGTTGAAGCTGATCAACGCGGCCTCCCAGCTAAGTGACGAGGAACTCGGCACATTTCTGCGCAGAGAAGGTCTCCACGAAGCGACGCTTCGTGAATGGCAAGATGCTGCGACTTCCGGCCTGTCGACGGCGAACGAGTTGACGAGAGGCAGGAAGAGTCCTGAGGCCAAAAGGATCCTCAGTCTTGAACGTGATCTCCGTCGAAAGGAAAAGGCCATGGCTGAGATGGCCGCCATCATCACACTCCAAAAAAAAGTCCGCGAAATCTGGGGGGGCGCGGACGACGACACGAAAGAGGGGAGCGGAGCATGATTATCGAGCTGATCAATGAAGCGACGGCTCATGGCGCCCGTCAAGGTGCTGCTTGCGAAGTCATGGGCTTGGACCCCAGAACGGTGCAGCGTTGGCGGAAAAGTACATCCAGTACGGACTTGCGAGATGGCCCCAAGACGCGACCCAAAAGTGCGCTCAGTGAGCAGGAACGGGCCGATATTCTCAAGATCGCGAATTCCCCAGAGTACCGTTCCAAGAGCCCCAAACAGATTGTCCCTCTGCTTGCGGGCCGAGGCGTGTACCTTGCATCAGAAGCCACTTTTTACCGTCTCCTCCGCGCCAAAGGGCAAGTCAAGCAGCGCGAGCGATCACGTGCCCCCGAACATCGTCACCGGCCAGCTGAGTACATGTCCACTGGGCCAAACCAAGTCTGGTCAAGAGGACATTACATACCTAAAGACTTCCGTGAGAGGCGTTTTCTGCTACCTATATTTGGCACTTGATGTGTGGAGTCGCAAGATCGTGGGCTTCGCAGTGCACGCTGAAGAAAGCTCGGAGCACGCCGCCCGATTGATGGCGACAGCTTGCTGCATCGAAGGTGTGACTCAAGACACCTTGGTGTTGCACGCGGACAATGGCTCGCCAATGAAGGGTGCCACTATGCTTGCAATACTGCAAGAACTCGGCGTCGCAGCGTCATTCAGCCGTCCGAGCGTTTCGAATGACAATCCGTTTTCGGAGTCCCTCTTCCGAACTGCTAAGTACCGCCCAGAATATCCGACCAAGCCCTTCGAGGGTCTCGAGGCAGCAGATGCCTGGGCAGCAAACTTCGTGCAGTGGTACAATGCTGAGCACCTGCACAGCGAAATCCGTTTCGTGACGCCGGAGTCTCGGCATTCCGGGACTGCAACCAAGACCCTCAAGGCGCGAGCCGAGGTCTACCGCCAGGCTCGCGAGCGGAATCCTGATCGCTGGGCCAATGGACTCCGCAACTGGGCGCCGGTCGCCACCGTCACGCTCAATCCCAAGCCGAACAAGGAGGTGAAGATCAGCGCATAAGCGACATGAAAGAGGCGACAACTATCTTGACACCCACCGGTACGCGTTACGCTCAAGCCAACTCAGTCATTGCTTGCCAGTGCCTTCAAGAATGCGGTGCGTGCAGCGAGGGCGGCTTCCAGGTCCGTCGACCAGCTTGCGAAGGATGGGTAGTCTTCTTGCTTGAGGACAAACTCGATGTTCCAGCCGTCGCTGCCTTTTGTTTCGACCCAGAGGTAATCCTGAGGCTCGATGCGTTCATACCCAAGATACGTTCGAGGGAAGACAAGGGGATGTACGGGGGATATTTCTGGGCGACCTAGGGCGTCGAGCATGCTTGTCTCGAGGCCGCTGTACCAATTCACCTGAGTTTCCCAGATCCTCTTGTTCAGGGTTTCGATTTTGTCCTGCGCATTTCTTCGTTGTTGGCCGCTGAGTTCTGGAATGGATGATCCATCCAGTGCCATTGCAAGAGCGTCTTCGATGTTGTTCCATTGGGCCATCTCTTGTCGCATGCTCTCACGCTGGTTGGCAATGGTCTCAACAATATCGTCCGCCATCTGCGGCTCGACTTGGGCAAATGGAGGCATGGCCACCAGGTCCCAGATGGGGTCGCTGAAGTCGGCATTCCCAAGGGTCGCTCTTACCGCGGGCCACTCAGCGCCACAGTAGTCCGACAGCAGTTCTTCAGCAGAGGAATACTGTGAGGGGTCCACGTTTCTTCCATCCCGAGGACGGACTTGGCCCAGGGCAAGATCAGCAGCAAGTTCAGCGGACTGGACGCTGGCATCGACAGCTCGCGGCCTCGGGCCCGAGGAACCGTCGAGATCTTGGGTGTCCCTGACGCTTGATTCGAGCGGCGGGCTGAGGGAATTTTTCTGTCCGTGAGGGTCACTAATTGCTCGGAGGAGGGCACCCGAGGCCAGGGTCACCGCAGCGATCGTGACGGCGATCCACTTGGCGTTCATCTTGTTGGTGGAGTTCATGTCTGATTCCTCTGGCCTAACAGTTGTTGCACTTTTCTTGCCAAGAGATGATCGCCGGACCCAGCTTGAGGTGGTGGTTACCGTTCTGTCCACAGGGCAGATTTGTGACCTCGTGGCCGGTCCCGTTGTCACTCGCGCCGTGGCTTGGATTGACAGTCACGCAAGTCCAACGCTGGTCTTGCCCGAGGGTGCAAAACTCGTAGCTGTAGGTGGAGCCGCTGGAAACCTTGTGGGTGATGCTGAGATAAAATTTGCACCCCTTGGACATCACGCACAGGCCGTGTTTCCGTTTGCATTGGCCACTCGGGTTGCTGGGGAGGCCTTGTCCAGTGCTGGTGGTTAGGCGGATACCTAAGCTAAATCCAGGGGGCACATAGGAGTCTCCCAAACGAAGCGTTCCCTTGCAGCCGGTGCAGGCAGGCGTTGCGACGGGAGGTTCATCGGGTAGAACGGTCGCAGCAGTCGCATGGGAAGTCTTGGTTCCAATGAGGAGACTCGTGATCAGAAGGAGGAGCAGGAGCGGGGGCAATTTGCGGGTCGCGCATCATGGCAATTGTTGGCTGAGTCGTTGTCCGTGCCAAGAACGCGCAAGAGCCGAAGGTGGCTGCTCACGGGGCACACACCTATTGGGGCAAGAGGAGCGCTCTTTCGCAGTAGGTTTTTCGCGGGTCGTGGCTGCTCTTCCCCTTTGATGCGACCTAAGGTATTGCTACGTCAGGACTTAGGGCACTCGCCAGAAAATTACTGCAATCGGCAGGCGACGGAGCGTTGGGGACCAAATCCCCACTTTCAGAAGCGCAAGATGTGTCTTTTGGAAAGTTCGCGTGTTGATAACTCTGGATAACTCGGGGCGCCACAAGAGTACTGGGCCAGGTCACTGCACCTACCGCTCTTGCACGAAGCCCGCAGGTATCCCCAGGCGGAGGCGCGCGCT
>CALEMP010000091.1 GCA_937910685.1 uncultured bacterium | reverse complement strand
CTCTTGTTGGATCAGAGCGAAGGCTGTTTGCACATGGCTTTCGAGGAGATCCTTGCGGGCACTGCCGACGGTTTGGCCCAGGATCTCTTGGATCACTGGCGCGTCCAACGTTACTGGCTGCAGCCCATGCGCATCGTGCTGGTGGGGCAGGTCAACGCGGGCAAGTCGACCCTCTTCAATTTGATGATCGGTGAAGAGCACGCTTTGACCAGTTCGGAAGCGGGTACCACCCGGGATGCGGTGCAGGGCCGTGGGCATTTAGGGCCGTGGCCAGTGGATTGGATCGACACCGCGGGCGAGCGGGCCAACGCGCCCTTGGCGGTAGAGCGAGCGGGGCAGGAGCAGGCGCGCCAGGCTATTGGCGGGGCGGATTTGATCCTTCGTCTTGTGCCCGAAGGGGATCCTGATTCCACGGGCAGCCCTTGTTCCCCAGGGGGCGTGCCGGAGTTGCTCATCCCGAGTCGTGGGGACCAGAGTGTTGCCCCTCTCGGCCATCGTTCTGTAGACCCGGACTTTTTCACGCCCATCGATGTGCTGGCGGATCCAATGATGGCCCGCGAGACGATCCGAGCCAGAGTCTTAGGGGCCCTGGACTTGCCCCTCAAATGGCGACGCGGGAGCCGCCAGGCGGCGCTCTTTGATGAGGCCCAGGCACTGGCCCTAAGGGCCTGGCGGGCAGGTAATTCCCAGCCGCTCTTGGACCTGTTGCACATTTAGGGTCCTGAGGGGCTGGAGAAACCGTAGGCTTCGGCCCCAGTGACTTGCAGACGCACCCTAGCGACCGCGAGGCAGCCCGAGGAACTCCCCCTTGATCCGACATCTGGTCTCCATCGACGACCTCTCCATTGAGGAAATCCAGGCCCTGTTTACCTGGGCTGACCGCTTTTCGGAGGACCCCCGGGGGCAGAGTGAAATGTGTCGCGGCATGATTGCTGCGAGCCTCTTCTACGAGCCCTCCACTCGCACGCGGCTCTCGTTTGAATCCGCCATGTTGCGCCTCGGCGGCGGGGTTCTGACCGCAGCCGAGATGACGAGTTCCAGCGCTGCGAAGGGCGAATCCTTGGCGGATACGGTGCGCGTAGTGGGGGGCGGCTATGCGGATGTGATTGTCTTGCGCCATCCCAGCGAGGGGGCGGCACAACTTGCCGCGAGGTACTCCCCAGTGCCTGTGATCAATGCGGGGGACGGGGCCCACGAGCACCCGACCCAGACCCTTTGCGACCTGTACAACTTGCACGTGGAGCGCGGGCACATCGAAGGCCTTGAGGTGGTGCTCGCGGGGGATCTGAAGTACAGCCGCACGGTGCACTCCTTTGCTTATGCCCTAGCGCGTTTCGGAGCGGGCATCGTCTGCGTTCCCCAGCCGGGATTCGAGATGCCCGAGTACGTGGTGCGGCGCCTGCGGGATGAGTTTGGTGTTGAGCCCGTGCGCGCCGACACGCGCAGGTTGGGAACTTTGGCGGCGGAGAGTGACGCCATGTATCTCACACCGCAAAAACCCCACCAGCTTTCGCTCTTCACCGATGCCAAGGGTTGGGAGTTGCAACATGTGGATGCGCTCTACATGACACGGCCCCAGACAGAGCGTTTTGATCAAAGCGATGGGGGGGTCAGCAAATACATGCGCCTCGACCGGCGCGACATGGCTGCGGAATCCTTGCGCGATGCGGTGGTCATGCACCCCTTGCCACGACGCGACGAAATCTCCAGCGACATCGACGAGGATCCGCGCAGCATTTACTTCAAGCAAGCAGGACGTGGTGTTCCAATTCGTATGGCGCTCCTGTCGGCCCTGATGGGACGGATTGAGTTGCCCATCAACAACTCTCCCGCAAGAGAGTCTTGGCCCGTTTCGGTGGGAGCTAACCCGTGTCCGAACCCTAGCTGCATCTCACACACCGAACCCCGGCATGTGCAGCCACGGTTTGTCTTGGCTTCCCGTCAGCCCATGCGCGCCCGTTGCGCATACTGTTCGCGGGAGTTGCTCTATCGCTTTGTGGGCTGCGCCACCACTGGGCACTACCACTTGCCCGAGTCCGCTGCCTTGCGCAAGGTACGGCCGGAGAACCTGGTCTTTCTGCCCGATGAGGAGCAGGCCGCCGTGCTGAACTTCTCCCAGGCTGGTGTCCGAGGGGATTCCTGAGAACTGGACACCCGGGATTGGGCTGGTTCGGACCCGCGCCCACCGGGCTCAGGCTCTGCAGGGGCAGCTTCCACGGCCGCTGGGACTCTGCTCCGATGGTGGCTCTGGTTCCGTATCCCGGGGGAAGGCAGGATCCCCTTCCGAGATGGGCCTGATTTTACCCAAGAAATAAGAGGTTTGATGGGGAATTTACTGACCCCCTGTGGCCCTCCAAGGCGAGCCTTAGGAGTGTGCGATTTCGCTCTAGAAGCTACGGGCGAAAGCTCACCAGATCCTCCCCATTCGAGGCGTGGGAGCCCCCGCGGCCCGAATCTTGGAAGTGGAAACCATCCTAGGGGGCTCAGGACGTCGATGGCCGGCTCCGGGAGGGGGCGGGATGCATGGTACAGGAGTTGCATAATGCCCCCGTCAGCTGTCGGCCGGTTGGCGGAACTGTCCACGCCAGGCCCCCGGGGGGGGTGACTTGGGGGGGATAGGGGGGTATCCCCGACCCGTCCCGGTCCGACTGTTGGCGTTCTGGCCCTTGACCCCTGGCTCAAGGTTCTCACAATGTGTCCCCCCGAAAAGGGCCCCCCAAGAAATAGCGTCCCACGAATCGAGCCCCCCCCCGGCACGTGCTCTTGGAGCGGCATGATCCGCCAATGCAGCGTGAGCTCCAGAATCAATAACCCCAGCTGTGTTGCCCCTTGTGGCAAGGCACCTGAGCGTCACGTCCCAGCCAGACCACCAGTCAGAACCGCACTCCCAACCCGAGACCAGAATCAAGACCGAACACCGATGCAACAAAGGGCCAACGCCCCATGGAAGAGCCCCTGCGCCACCGTCCTCCCCCCGGTAATCCGCAGACGCTGTACTCCTTGACCCTTGAAGCATCAGACGACCCCGAGCACACCAAACAATGATCATGTTGAGTCCCAAATCCTTTTCATCAACCCCCTCGCTCCTGTCCACGCCGCTTCGTGCTGGTTTGACATTGGCGTGTTTGTTTCTTGCCGCCTGCGGCCAAGAAGGCCTTCAGAGCCAGGTGGCCACTTCCTCTCCTGGCTCCATTGTCGTCGATCCCAATGGATCGGGCCTTTCGTTCATCGCGGACTACAACCAGGGCGGGAACGCCTCGGATCTGCGCTTGGCTCGGGTTTCCTGGGGGCGCATGGTTGGTGTGTTTGGATTGGATAGCGACAACCGGCGCGTCGCCATGAACACATCGTTCCTCATCGGCGGCGATCTCATCTCAGATAGCAACTATCTGCTTGAGACGAACCCGGTCACCAGCGAAGAAGTCCTGGTCATTCTGCGTGATGTCACAGACTTCAGCACTTCAGGGGGCCATGAGCAGTTCTACACCCTTTTGCGGTCTGCAGGGAACACGATGAGCTTCATCACTCCTTTGGCCCCTGGGCAGTCGGGGATTTACTCGCAGGTCCCGCGCAACTCAACCCTTTCTGTGCAGTTCGACGACCTGCTCGATGCGTCGACGATCACCAGCGAGACCCTGCGCGTCATGATGGGTGTGCCTTCGACGATCCCCTTTGAGGTGCGCATCTTTGCCGACCCCAACTTTGGGGATCTTGCGGATCCGGATGGGGACGGTTCGGCCGCCATGTATTCCACCCGGGTGCTGCTGGACTTTGCCGTGAACGAGATCGAGTCGTTCTCTTCAGATCCGCCCATCGCGATCAACGGCGTGGGCTTGCCCCCGAGCGTTCTCGTGGGCCAGTCGAACATGTTGTTGCGGTTGCCCTCGCAAGAGGCGGGCTTGGTGGGCCAGAACACGATTCTGCGCAATCTAGCGGGCAGTTCCCTGAACGCGTCAATCAATGGCCAGGCGGACTTCAGTTCGCCGACCCAGGATGTGATCCGGGCCATGCGCTCGGGCGGTTCGGATACGGGGGACCAGTTCAACGGTTTCATGCGCGATTCGACTCCGCCCGTGGTTGTGGGTGCCAGCCCAGCACGCATCCCGATCGGCTTTTCGCCTCAACCTCTTTTGGGCGGCACCGAACTTGAGTTCACAGTGCCCCGCCTCGTCTTTGATTCAGGCACCTGCTCGCAAACGCCCCGTCCCGGGGACGTGTTGGTTCAGGGAACGGTTTACGCAGAAGTCACCAGCTTCGCAGCACCGGTGGACCCCGCCACTGGGGTCGCCGAGAACTTCACCGTGCGCCTGCTGCTTTACCCGAATGCTTGGGATGCTCCCGGTGGGGCCGGAGCCAGCACTTGGATTTCCACCGCAATTGGCCCGGTTTCCTACCGCGCCGCCTTCGACCCGCAGTCTGATGCGGCCAAGGCTCCCTGCTTCCTGCAGATCTTTCCCCAGCCCGCTGGCTTCCCGGCGTTCCCTGCGGATGGGATCTACACGGATTCCACCGCGTCTTTGCGCTTCAGCGAGCCCATGGACCCGGCGTCTATGACGGCCTTTGACTCCTTGACGATGACCCGTGATCCTGCCCCGGGATTCTTGGACCCGCCCCTTCCGTCCAGCTCCTATGTGGTGGGGTCGGTAAGCCAATCCTTGGACCAGAGGGCCTTTACTTTCCGCCCGGACCTTTCCTTAGCGCACACCCTCGGTCAACAGGAGTCCTACTACCTGACCATCGTGTCCGGAAATGATGGGCCCACGGACCTGGCGGGCAACCCCCTAGAAGAGGGCCTTCCCTCCATCGAGATGACGGTGGGTTCAACGAATCCCACGGTGGCCAACGGGGGCCGCGTGAGCCGTTTCGTCAACCCGGATGAGGAGCCGCCCACAGAGGCCTCCAACGAGAACGACTATCCGGGCCCTAAGCACGAGTACAGCGGTCAGCACCTGTTCGATATCCAGGGGCAGGCCATTCGGCCGCGTCCGGTGGTGCGCTTCCGGGCCATGGCTGATCAGAGTCAGCCCCTTCCCGGAGCGATGACGCCCTTTGGTCCGGGCGTGCAGACGCCTCTATCCCGCTTCGGTTCCCGTATGCAAACGGTCTATCGCTATGTGGACTTTGGATTTGGCTTGACGGATAGGACAAACCATAACTTGGACGTGGAGGGGATTTACTGGTCTCCCGCAGGTGGCCAGGTGCAGTCGGATCACTACGACGAATTTGAGCTGGTCTTGGCGCACAGTAAGTTTGCTCCTGATGAGTTCATCGACCCGGGTTCCCTTTTCCCCCAGTTTCAGAACTCGGGACTGCGCAACATCTTTAGCAACAACTACCTGAGCGAGTTGGATGATCCCCCCAAGGTGGTTCATCCCCGGGGTCTAGGCTACACCGTGGCTCCGGGAGCACTCCTGGTGGCCTCCAATGGAACGAAAATCATGCCATATCCCCTCAATCGGGATTTGCCTGTGATCGACCATGTGTATTGGACTTGGCGGGATAGCTCTGTGCTGAACCGGGGTGGCACCGCAAGCGCGGGCGTGGACCCGCGGCAGTTCTACGACGTGCTCAACCTCCCGCCTCCGAACCAACCCTATTACGCCACGGAGCACGTGGCCACCATCGGTTTACCCATGTTGTTCGAGGTGCGGTGCTTCCCCGATGACGGAGCCTCCGGGGCGAACCCCTTTGACATTCTCCTCGCTGCGAACTCCTCATCCAGGCCCTACTTCCGGGCTTTCTCGACGGGTGGCACAAACAACCAAGGCAACAACGTTACGGTCAATCCGGATACTGCGTTGACTTCCACTGGTGGCTTCAATCCCGGGATAAACGGCGCCCCCACCTACGGCCGGGACAACTCGTTCTACGTGGGAGCGGTGGATTTTATCGTGCGCGTCAGCCGTACGGTTTCCCTCTGGTTCCCCGCCACAGACCCGCAGCATCCTGAACCTGGCGGGAACAATCCTGATAACGTCGATCCTGGTGATGGCAGTTGGTCCTTCAGTGATCCGGTCTACAGTGAACCGATCATGGAGCCCGCCCCGGAGGATCAGCCGTCTGGTACATCGATCGAACTTGACTATCGCGGAGCCTTGGCCGTGATGGGTGCGACCCAGTTTGACTTCCCAGCTAACTGCGATGGCACCCCGCCGGCGATCACTCCCGTGTTCCACCCGGCCCTGGTGAATGCCTTGAACCTCGATATCTACGGCGACTTCTACTGGGACGAGCCCGCAGTCTTCTGCGCCAACGTGGATCCCAACCACCGGAGCAATCTCGCGAACTCCGGAATCACCTTCACGGCCGATTCGTCCTGGAGCTCGGATATC
The DNA here is from genome assembly GCA_937910685.1 of uncultured bacterium. GTDB lineage: Bacteria > Planctomycetota > UBA1135 > UBA1135. The sequence continues at coordinate 38,829 of CALEMP010000091.1, read as the reverse complement.
AGCGCGCTGAACGGTTCTAAGTACTACCAGTTGCGCATTACCTTCATCAACAACCCTGTCTCAGGACTGGGGGCCGGGCTTTCTGCTTTGGCCCTGTCTTGGCAAGAGTGACCCCCCTCTCCTTTTTTCCACTGAGGCCTGAGTGCCTCTTCCCAAAAAAACATGTCTCCCATCCAAGCAATGCGTGTGAACAAATCTTTGTTCTCTCTCCTCCTGGCCCTGCCGCTTATCGCTGCAGGTTGCGGTGGTTCAGTGACCGGATCCGGATCCGGTAACGGCTCTAATTCCACCGGAGCCAATGGCTTCACCGTGGTGTCGGTCTCCGTGGCCCAGTCCCAAATCTGGCAGATCAATCGAGCAATTGACATTCGTTTCACGCGGGCGGTGGATTTTTCCACCGTTGGCTTGAACACGATCTCGATAGCGACCCCCAGTGGGCTTTCGGCCACTGGCTCGTTTAGTCAGGTGGATGCGGATACGGTGCGGTTCCAACCCGCTTGCCCGACCTTGGCGGACAACTCTGACGCCGGCTTCTTACCTGGCGGCCGGACTTACACCCTGCATGTGCTGGACACAGCGCTCAACGGTGTCACTGTCAGGGACACCCAGGGCTATGGGGTGTACCAGGGCTTGGTTGTGACTTTCCAGACGCCTAACTCCACAGATCCCCAGGCTTTGTTCCTCGATACGGTTCCTGGCCCCCCGGATGTGCGAGTGCGCAACCGAGGAGCGGTGTCCGCCACCGATATGGACGCGACCTACCTTGAGCGTGGCGATGGTACGAGGGAGTATTTCTACCAGCAGCTCAGCACCCAACAGGGAGAGTTGATCCCTCCCGGCGGGAGCCAGTATTTGCCCCGTCTCAACAAGTATTCGGATATCGATTCCCAGTGGTCCCTCGTGGTTTTCTTTAACCAGCCGATCATTTCCTCCCCGGAGAACATCAGCTCTGACTTGTTAGCTTTGGAATATGAGCAGCAGGACGGGGTGGGGGACTTCACAGGCGTCGGGACGCAGGTGGAATTGATTGCTAACTGCACCACGACCGGTGCAGCGGTGCGTGTGACTCCTCTGGGAGTTGTGCCCCAGGGCAAGCAGATGCGATTGAACATTCGCCAGGGTTTCAGTGACCTGACCGGTGACGGTCTACCCTCGGATAACGTGGGTGCCGCGCGCATGCAGATTTTCATCGCAGCCAACGCGTTTGACCGTGAATACGACGAGGTGACCGAAGACTTTGACTATCCCGCCGGCATCGCCAATTCTCGCGAAGATGGAGAGACCGCTCTACCCCAACCCCCGGCGGCCTGGGAAGACGGCCTCTTGCGGGCCAGTTTTGATTTTGGTGGCACCGGTGGACCTGGCGGCGACTTTGACTGGGTCGTGGGCTTTAGTGGCCCCGAAACGGTGATCCTCGACACGGTGTCGTCCCAGATCCTTGGTGGCCCGGGAGGGATTCCGACGTTCACGCAGACGGTGATCAATGGCATCGTTGATGTTCGTGACTTCCGGATCAAGTCTGGCTCCACTGTGGTGGTCCTGGGCCCGAACCCACTGACTATTCTTGCCAGCGGCGAGGTGGTGATTGAGGGGAGCCTCTCGGTCAGCGGCAGTGACAACCCCGGAGTGCAAACCTTGAACACCACGAACCAGCCCGAAGCGGGCGCCACCGGGAACGGTGGCGGCGGTCGTGGTGGAACAGGTTCCTTCCTCACTTCCCAATCGACCCCTAAGGGCGGCGACGGTTTTGGAGCATTCGCGATTTCTAACCGTGGCGGTACGGGCGGCGAGACCACCTACGAGACCGGTGGTACCAACAATCGTCGGGGAGCCGGCGGTGGCGGTGGCACTTTCGGACCGAACACGGTGTATGACCATGATCGCCTGCCCAACGGCACCTTGTCCCCCGGCACTCCCCTCGTGCGCGCCCAGATCGTGGTTGGCTTGGATGCCGAGCAGGGATTTGGCGGCGGGCCGAACGGCAAAGGTGCCATCAGTCAATCGGTGCGAGCCGTGGGTGGTGCCATCGGCGTGCGTCCCTTTGTGGATGGCGATGACGACAACGATTTCATGGGCCAGATGATCACCGCTGACGGGACTCTCGTAGTCGGTGAACTGAGCCAAGTGTTTGCTGGTGCGGGTGGTGGCGCTGGAGGAGACGCGGTTTCCTCCAACTCATTCCCTTTGCAGCCCTTTCAACAGACCGGCGACGAGAAGGGTTCCGGTGGCGGTGGCGGCGGCGGTGGTCTGCGGATCCTCGCTCTTGAAAGCATCACGATTAAGGCTAGCGGCCGCGTGTTCGCCGACGGCGGTGAAGGGGGAGGCGGTGAGAACACCAACTTCTTCGACCGCGTGGGCGGTGGCAGTGGCGGCGGCTCGGGCGGCCATGTGATTTTCTCCGCTGCCCAGGGCGTCATTATCGAAGGGGTCGCGCCAAACTCTGAGGAGTGGTACTTCGATGCGCCGAATTCCTTCGGAGGAGTTGGCTGGCCGAACTTTAGCTCTGATCGCGCTTTGAGTGCGGTCGGTGGCCAGGGAGGGGCAGGAGCCCAAGACTTTGGTGGATCCGGTGCAAACGGTGGCACGGCTTGGCGCTGCGACTGCATTTCCCGACAGTATGTTGATCTGGACCCCCCAGGGTGTAATGCCGCCTTCGACACTGACGTGCCTCCGCACCGGTGCATTGGTTGCTTCTCCATTGCGGCCAGCAGCTTTAACGATCCCATGGGTCCGGTTTTGGGAGCAGGTGGCGACGGTGGTCCTGGAATCATCCAGCTCCACGTGGGAGATCCCGCAACAGATATCCAGCTGCCCGACGTGGGCCAAGCAGGCAGGGAATATGGCGTCGGAAATATCGTGAACGGCGTATTGACCGTCGCTCCCCTCGATCCTACACAGGTAATGGCACCTCCGCCCACTGGCTGGCTTCATCCCCAGCAGGTTGCTGACCGGGTGGCTGGGTTGGTCGCGAATGATCCCAACTTGAACCTTCCCAGTGTTCGCATGAGCGATGACTTGGTTCCCTTTTTCGGGGACAAGTCCATGGCTCGCTCCACTTGGATTCCCCTGGGTTTGGCAAGGGTTAGCCCCAGCGGAATAGCCGCAGGCTTCCTGCCCATTCAGGGCGTTGAGGTTGGGAACCCCGACGATGTTGACAACGGCTTTGTGGAGCACACCGCCATCGGCGATGGGGTGCTGGCTCTGCCTCCTATTATTGATGCTTTGGCGGTGGATTCCACTGGTGGTCAGGTTGCGCCCTATATCACGGACGGGGGAAGCACCCTGGTCTTTGATGCGGTTGGTATGCCCGACCTCTACCGGGTAACCCCTTCCATGGCGCGACGCTTTTCCGTCGTGCTTGGAGATGCTGCGGTAACCCCGAGCAGCACTCTGGACTTCGAAGTGGTGAGCGTGACGTATGACCAGGTCAACGATCAATTGCGCTGCACGACGGCGGCTGGCGTGGACATGACCACCTTCTCGGCCACCACGGTTTTTGCCAGTCTTCGTCCCCATCACTTCCGTGTGGAGACCGCAGGTGTCCTGGACAACCTGACCTCGGCTGACAAGATTCGCTTCGGATTCGATGCCACCACGGCTGATGTGGCGGGTAACCCCTCAGCAAGCGGCGCCTACACGGTGACTTCTGTGGCGAACCAGCTGGCGCGGGACATCACCGACATGAATGGCAATGACTGGGACTTCTTCCGCTTCGAGGTAGAGTTTGACTTGGATGATCCTCTGCACACACCCCTTCCTGGGTTGCTGTTCATGAAGTTCCCCTATGAGTTCGGAGCCAACTAGGCACGCGCACATGAGCTGAGAGGCCCTATTGAAAGAGTCGGGGCGGCCAAACCGCCCCGACTCTTTTTTTGTGCCACGGGGGTCTGCTGCGTCTGGGCGGGTCGTGGGCCGGGGCTTCGGGCGGCCTGGGCCGCAGGGCGAGCAGTTCCCCCGAGCCCATTGGGACTGCTAGAATCTCCTTCGTTGCAGGTGAGTTGGGTCCACGTAGGAGCACGATGGGAGACCATGGGGAGCCTCTACGAAGACATCACGGCCCCAATCAACGCTTCCTCTTTTTACCACCATCTTCCATGACGCGTTCAAGCAAATCTCTCGGTCTCGTTTTCGCTGCTGCCCTTTGTATCACCACCTCCGATGCACTTGCACAAGGGCCAGGCAAGGCCAAGCAGAAGTTTGTCGACGGTCAGGCTGAAGTCGTCGAGGCCTTCAAGGAATCCAAGGACTGGATTCAGCACGACCTTTGGGTGGAGACCGAGTTCGATTCCGATGGGGACGGAGCCCTCGATCGCGTTCACGTAGATGTCACGCGACCGGGGCAGACGGACTCCCAAAATCTGCGAGTGCATGTGATCTATGAGACAAGTCCCTATTTCTCGGGAACAAGTGGTGGGGGCAAGAGCTACTTCTGGGACCCGAGTCAAGAGGTCGGCGCCACCCCGCCGGAGCGTAAGAGTGCACCTCCCATCGAGCATCAGAGCAAGCGGCCGATCATGTCGCACTCGCAGATCAAGACATGGGTGCCACGGGGATTTGCCGTGGTGCATTCGGCTTCGCCGGGCACGGGACTGTCCCAGGGTTGCCCCACCGTTGGTGGGGCGAACGAAGCTCTGGCTCCCAAGGCGGTCATCGACTGGCTGAATGGTCGCGCCAGTGGGTTCACTGAGGTAGAAGGAGGCGAGGAGGTCAAGGCCTATTGGTGCACGGGCAAGGTCGGTATGACGGGTACCTCCTATAACGGAACTCTTCCTCTGGCTGCGGCGACCACGGGTGTAGATGGTTTGGAGGCGATCATTCCTATCGCCCCCAACACCTCCTACTACCACTACTACCGGGCCAATGGTCTGGTGCGCCACCCGGGCGGATGGATGGGAGAGGACATCGACATCCTCTACGACTTCATCAATAGTGGCTACCCGGACATGCGGAAGACGTGCAACTGCGACGTACGCGATGATTTGCTGCAAGCCAGCCACGACCGCGCGACCGGCGACTACAACGAATTTTGGGCGGGCCGTGACTACGGCAATCAGCTTGGATCTCTCAAGGCCGCAACGTTCCTTGCGCACGGCTTCAATGACTGGAACGTAATGCCGAACCATAGTGTGCGCATTTACCAGATGCTGCAGGATAAGGGCGTCCCCTCACGCGTGTTCTTTCACCAGGGTGGCCACGGCGGCGGTCCGCCCCTGGAGGAGATGAACCGTTGGTTCACACGCTATGTCTGTGGCGTGAAGAACGGCGTTGAAAAGGACCCGCGCTCGCTCGTCGTTCGGGAAGGGGCCAAGCGCACAGAGCCGACGGCCTACAAGAACTACCCCCATCCAGATGCCGAAGACGTGACGGTGTTCTTGGGCAAGGGCGGGCAGAGCGCAGGGACCTTAGTGATGCGCTCTCCAAGGAACCAAGGCACGGAGACGCTTGTGGATGACGCATCTGTTCCGGGAGCCGAGTTGGCCTCCGCGGGGAAGTCGATTCACCGCTTGCTCTATGCCACCAAGCCTCTTTCCAGGGCCGTGCACCTCTCAGGTACCGCGCGTATCAAGTTGAGCGTGGCAAGCAACAAGCCCGCAGCCAACCTCTCGGTTTGGCTTGTCTCACTGCCGTGGACGGATAGTGGCAGTATCAACGACAACGTCATCACTCGCGGATGGGCGGACCCACAGAACCATGCCTCCCTTGCCGGGCCGTGTGTGTTTGAAGAGGGCGACGAGAGTTCTCGCTACTACGTCTCTGCGGAAGAGGGTTCGCCTCTGACGCCAGGCGAGGCGGTGACCCTGTTCTTCGATCTGGAGCCCGATGATCAGATCATCCCGGAAGGGGCGAGTATTGGCTTGATGATTTTTTCCAGCGACCGGGACTTCACGCTCTGGCCCGAGCCAGGAACGGAGCTCACCGTTGACCTGGCCGCAAGCCACCTGCATCTTCCCGTGGTGGGTGGCTACTCGGCGCTCTCGAGAGCCATCAAGTGATGATCGGCATGGGGCTCGCCTAGGGCAGAAGTGCCCGAACCGGCCCGCCCTTCCATTTACCGTGAGTGTGAACGGCTCACTACGACGCACCGTTGGAGGGTGTACGCGAGCTGCTGCCCCTTTGCCACGGGTACGGACGGTCGCCTGACCCCACAGTGACTAAGGGGCACGGACCGCAGGGCGAAGAGTTCCCTTGAGCCCATTGGGGCTGCTAGAATCCTCTTGGTTACAAGTGAGCAAAGTCCCATTTACGATTCTGATCTTGATCTGCCTATGGGCTTGTAAAAGGCCTGCAGATCAGCCGCATCCCCTCCGGGTAGTGGATATCACGCCCTCGGCGGATGCTCAGGTGTACCTCAACGAGCCGCTCGTTGTGACCTTCGACCAGGAGGTGGACTTGGCCTCGATCACCCCCGCGAGCGCCCGGGTTCTTGCGGCGGGCAGCCCGGTTTCCGGTCGCTGGCAGGTGGATGGGGTACACCTTAGTTTTTGGCCCGAGCCCATTTTGCGTCCCGATCGCTCCGATGGGGGCTACCACCCCGGTCAGCGCCACGCACTGGTGTTGACGGGGTTTCCTAGGCCCGATGGAATTCGCGCCAAGAGTGGGGCGCATCTTGCCAGGACCCTGCGCCATGACTTCATGGCCAAGGGGGTCGAGCCCGGGCCAAGCCTCTTCGACCTTTCCATGGATCCCGGGCGATGCGAACCCCTGAGGGCCGCAGGTGCGGTCCAAGGTGCGCCCCTTTTGTTGCGTGGGGGAGATGCCCTCGTCTTGGTGTGCGATGAACCCCTCGATCCCAGTTCGTTGATTTCCAGTGAGTTTTGGATCGAGGCGGACATTTCTGGGGGACAGGCGCAGCCGGATCAGGTGGGGCGCGTGGCCGGTGTGCACGCTCGTTTAGTACAGAACAATCACTTCCAGTCCAGGGCGGCGGGATCCTGCGCACGCATGGAGTTTTGGCCCGATCGACGTTTGTCAGAGGGGAGCTACCTCTTGCGCGGGGTTGCCCAGCCTAGCCTGATGGATATGGGAGGGAATCTCGCATGGAGCGAGGCGGAGCCGATTACTTTGGTGCGCCTGCGGGTTATGCCCAAGGGACTAGGCGCGGATTTGACCATTCGGCTGGACTTCCTCGACACTCGCGGCAAATCCGCACAGAGGATTCCCTGGGCCGATGGGACAGCATCCTGGTCTGACCGGGGAGAGCTCAGCGTAGTCCTCCCTGCGGCTATTGGTGATGGTCATGAGGGCCGGATCGAGTTGAGCGGCGAGCAAACCCAGGCCGAGCGAGAGGCCACGCACCTGAGTGTGCCCAAAGGTGCTACAGCCGAGTTTTTCCAGGCGCCTGGCCTGGTGGTCCTACGTAGCCAGGGCTCCCTGCGCATTGATGGTTCCCTCATTCGGCGGCGCATGGGGGCTGAAGTAGACCCTGTGGTCGTGCCAGGCTCCCAAGCCCAGCCGGTCCTCTTATCTGCGTTCTTGGAACAAGCCCGAGCGGACGGCCGAGAGTGGACCGTGTTGATTGCAGGCGCCGACCTGTTCATCGAGGGGGAGCTGCGCGTGGACACGCCCCTGATTTTGGTTGCTGGGGGGCGCGTGCGAATCAATGGCAGTGTGCGCTGTAAGAGCGAGCACTTGCACCTCTTGGGTGAAGGGGGTGGACTGGATTTACCGGGCATTCCCTCGCCCATGCTGGGGGTCATGGTGGACCAGCCCCAGCTGAATCCTCTGCGCGAGCCCCTCTTGTTCGCTGCGATTTCATCACCCCTCCCACGGGAGGTCAGTCGGCGCTACGACTGGGGCCGCTTGGCGGTGGGCGGACGTGAGGGCGCGGGGCGCTGGCATGTGGGTTTTCTGCCCGCCGGTGTTGAACCCAGTCGAGACCTTATGGTCCGCCATCCGGGCCTCTTGAGTGGGGATGGACCCGTGCGCGTCCTGGTGGAGCTAGAGGTGTTCCCCGGAGGTGTTTGGGATCCACCGGCTTTGGATTTTCTTCGGCTGGATTGGGAGGCCCCCGGGGCCTCGCCCCTTGCACGCTGAGCTACCCCGGGGAACGGTATCCGCGGGGGTGGGGACGGGGGCTTGATCGGGCCTCTGTACTTCATCACCATCTAGGGCAGGCATCATGGAACCCCCGTTCACTCATCCCCTCATCATCGGACCCTTGGCGCCCATTTTTTGGGCCCTGATGGGTTTGCTGGTGGGCTCGTTTCTCAACGTAGCGATCTATCGGTTGCCCGCGGAAGGGGAGAGCATTTTCAAGCCCCTGCGATCCCGGTGTCCCAAGTGCCGCACCAGCCTGACCTGGTACGAGAACATTCCCGTGCTGTCTTGGCTGGTGTTGAGGGCTCGTTGCAAGACCTGCAAGTGTCCTATTCACTGGCGCTATCCACTGGTGGAGGCCCTGACTGCTTTCTTGTTTTGGTCCGCAGCCCAATCGTTTGCCAGGGATCCCTTGATGATCGGCATCGTCGCCCTGGTCTTGTCGGGACTGGTGGTCGCGACCTTTGTGGACTTCGATTGCTTCGAGATTCCCGATGAGGTCAGCATCGGGGGATGCATACTTGCTCCCGTGCTGAGTTTCCTTGTGCCGCGCCTGCATGGTGTCGAGTTGGACCGCTTCGAGGCCGTCAGTGCTTGCCTCTTGGGGATGGCCGTGGGCGGCGGAATTCTCTATTTCATCGGCTGGGTGGGCACCAAGGTTTATTCTGTGGATGCCATGGGGTTCGGTGATGTGAAACTCGTTGCGGCAGGAGGGGGCTTTATCGGCGCCGTAGGTGTCTTGCACGGACTCCTGATCGCAGCGGTGCTCGGTTCCATAGTGGGCATCTTGAACATGTTGCGCTTGTACTGTGAACTGCGCACACGAGTCGCCAAACGGCACAAGGCCGACAGTCGCCTGCGCTCTTTACAAGCGGCTCGCCTTGCGGGCCGCTACATACCCTTCGGACCCTATCTTGCCGTGGGGATTGGCCTCGGTATCCTTGGCTGGAATAATGATGGGGCTCTCCTTTTACAGTACCTACTCGACTGACCTCTAGAGGGCCACGCGCCCGAACATTCCATGCGCCTGATTTCAACCTGCACACTGATGAGCCTCTGCGCTCTGCTAACCCTCAGCGGTTGCGCTTCCGACCAAGCCCTGCGTGGATCCCTTGCGGAGCGCGACGGTATGATTCGTCGCTTGCGGGATGAGAACGCTACCTTGCAACAGGAGATCATTCATTTGGCCGAGGACCGTGCAGGCTTACAGAGTGATTTGCGCGACCTTCGAGATAGGCAGGTCCCGCTTGAGACCATCCCGGCCGCATTGCCCACCATCGAGGCTGAGGAGTTGGCGGAGTACGGCATCGAAGTGGAACGCCGAGGGGACGAAATCATTTACTTGGTTCCAAGCGCAATCACATTTGGGGCGGGTAAAGCCGAGCTGACCCCTGCCGGGGAGCGTGCCCTGAAGGCGCTCGCGCCGCGTATGGCCAGCGACACCCCAGGGGCAGCGGTCATCTCTGTGGAGGGGCATACGGACTCGGACCCCATCCGGCGTTCTGGTTTTGCGAGCAACCGGGAACTTTCCCTGGCCCGCGCCCTTGCTGTGCACGGGTTCCTCGTGTCCCTCGGGGATCTTCCCGATGAGCGCTTTGTGGTGATGGGCTACGGACCCCACCGGCCCTTGCAACCCAACTCGGATGCATCGGGAAAGGCACGTAATCGCCGGGTCGAAATTATCGTCCGGGCAAGGCGGAAGTAGGGCTTGGAGGGCCCTGGGAGGGGGGCGCTGGAGGGAGCTTGCATGGGCCCACACAGGGTTTGGCCCTGGATGTAGACTGGGAGAGTTCTCCCGGTGCTCTGGGCGTTAGTGGCCCTCGGCATTGGATCTAAAATTCAATTGCCCCCTGTCTTATGAGCCACCCGTCCGCCATTCGAAATGTCTCCTTCGTTGGACATCCGTCCACGGGCAAAACCACCCTTGTGGACGCCCTCGCATTCCAAATCGGAGCCAATGCGCGCAAGGGATCACCGCAGGATGGCACGAGTCTGTGTGACACAGAACCTGAAGAACAGTCGCGACACCACACCTTGCAGTTGAGTGTGGTTTCTGCGGAGCACGATGGGAAAGACTGGACGCTGATGGACACGCCGGGTTATCCGGAGTTCATCGCCCAGGCACAGGCCGCGATCTGGGCTTCGGATTTAGTTGTCGGCGTTGTAAGTTGCGCGAGTGGTGCATCTTTCAATCTGCGCACCAAGATGCTCCTCGCTGGACGCATTGGCCGCGGCCGCGCAATCGTGCTCACCCATTTGGATGGGGAGAACGCCGACTTCGATACCCTCGTTTATGATCTGCGCGATCGTCTAGGTGAGATTTGCGTGCCGGTGCTGCTGCCCAATGAATCCGGTTCTGGATTCAACAAGGTTGAACGCACCTTCTTGCACCCGGACAGTGAATGGAATCAACGCTTGAAAGACCGGGTGATGGATGCATGCACGGATGAGGATCTGATGATGACTTATCTAGACGACGGGAAACTGACCGAGGAGCAGCTTGAAAAGGAGATGCCCCACGCGATTGCCGACGGCACATTGATTCCCGTGCTGGTCTGCAACCCCGTGAGCGGAGAGGGCGTGGAAGAGGTTTACACCTTCCTCAAGCGCTTTGGGCCATCCCCCGAGTCGGGTCTGGTGAAGGACGAAGAGGGCAACGCGGTTTCCCTCGACCCCTCCGGTTCCCTTTCGGGAACGGTTTTCGCGACTCTTGCGGATCCCCATGTGGGGCGCATTTGCCTGGCCCGCATTCATGCGGGAACGATTACGCATTCGAGTCACCTGGGGCTGGCGGATGGTGAGGGCGATGAGAAGGTAGGCGGCGTTTTCCGAATGGTAGGCAAGAAACACGAGAACCTGGAAACCGGCACTCCAGGGGAAATCGTGGCCTTTTCCAAGGTGGAGAAACTCCCCACTTGGGCGCATTTTTCTCAGGCGGGCAGCCCCGGCGCAAAGATGGAAGTGCCCAGCGCGCCCAACCCCATGGTGGCTCTCGCGGTCGAGCCTAAGTCCCGAGCCGACGAGCAAAAAATTGGCGAGGCCCTTCACAAGCTGGTGGCCGAAGATCCCAGCCTGACCATGGAGCAGACCACAGACACCCATGAGATGGTTCTGCACGGCATGAGCGACCTGCACCTGCAGGTGCTCTTCGAGAGACTGTCCCGGCGCTATGGCGTTGAAGTGACGACTCACTTGCCGTTGATCTCTTACCGACAGACCATTTCCAAGGCCGTGGAAGCCCATCACCGTCATAAGAAGCAAAGTGGCGGTAAGGGGCAGTTCGGAGAGTGCTACCTGCGCCTTCGTCCTGGGATCGCGAATGACCCGGTCCGGTTCATCGACAATGTGGTGGGGGGGGCGATTCCTCGGAACCTAATCCCTGCCGTGGAGAAGGGCATCCGAGAAGTATGCGCCAAGGGCATTTTGGCCCGCGGGGAAGTGATGGGAGTCGAAGTGGAACTCTACGATGGAAAGTTCCACGCGGTGGACTCGGACGAAGCGAGTTTCAAATCTGCTGGGGCCAAGGCATTCCGCGAAGGATTTAAGAGTGCCCGGCCGGTCATGCTTGAGCCCCTAGTGCGGGTTGAAATCCATGTGCCCAGCGAGGACGCCGGAGCGATTTTCTCAGACCTCACCAGCCACCGTCGGGGTCACGTGATCGACCAGCAGACCGAGGCCGGCGGTGCAATTACCATGATCGTGGCTGAGGTGCCCAAGGCTTTGATGCAGACCTATCACCGGGATTTAAATTCCACCACCAAGGGTGAAGGGACCTGGAGTATGTCCTTTGCACGCTTCGCGCCGGTGCCCATGTCCGAGCAGAAAAAAATTCTCGCAGCCCAGGGCGAGGCTCTGATCGAGACCTGATTCACCCCTCGAAACACCCGAAGGGGGGCCAGTGCCGAGGGGTACTGGTCCCCCTTCTTGCAAGCAGGAGCACCCCCTTCCCGGGTGTCCTAAGGGCCGCCAACCCTTGGCTGGCGGGCCTTGGTGGGGGTGGCTTGAGCCCCTGAAAAAGCCATTGGTGGGATCGGGATCCTTAGTCTCCAGCGGAATCCACTGGTTGGTCGATGCTTACAGCACCCCAATGCCTGGGGAGAGGTATCTCCACGATGATTACAATGGAAGAACTCCTGACGCTGATGGTCCGTCAGGGAGGCTCAGACCTACATATTTCTGTTCAGTCCGCGCCCCGTATTCGGGTCGACGGAAATCTCATGCCTGTGGAGCATGCGCCCCTGTCTTCTGATGAGACACGGCGTCTGGCCACAAGCGTGTTGACCTCCGATCAGATTGCTCGGCTCGACCGGGAATTGGAGCTCGACTGTTCCTTTGGCCTTGAGGGCCTTGGACGTTTTCGGGTCAACGTCTTTTACCAGCAGGGCGCCGTGGCGTGCGTGCTGCGATTGATCCCGACCAACATCCCCAACTTCGAGGATTTGGGAATGCCCGAGGATGTTTGCCAACGGCTCTGTGAAATGCGCTCCGGGCTGGTCCTGGTGACAGGCGCCACTGGATCAGGTAAATCCACATCCCTGGCGGCCATGATTGATTACATCAACCAGAATCGCCAAGCGCACATCGTGACCATCGAAGATCCGGTGGAATTCACCCATCAACACAAGAGTTGTGTGGTGACCCAGCGCGAAATTGGTGGGGATACGCGTAACTTTAAGAATGCCTTGCGCAGCGTGTTGCGCCAAGACCCAGACATCGTGCTGGTGGGCGAGCTTCGTGATCACGAGACCATTGAGGCGGCCCTAACCCTGGCGGAGACCGGGCACTTGACCTTTGGCACCCTGCACACATCGGATTCAGTGCAGACGATCAACCGGATCATCGATGTGTTCCCGTCCCATCAACAAGCCCAGGTGCGGACCATGCTGTCCTTCACCCTGCAGGCGGTGTTCAGCCAGAAGCTACTGCCGAAGGCAAAGGACGCGGGACGTGTGATGGCCGCCGAGATCATGATCGCGACCCCTGGAATCCGCGCACTCGTGCGCGACGGCAAGAGCCACCAGATCTATTCCCAAATTCAAACAGGGGGGCGCCTGGGCATGTGCACCATGGCCCAATCCCTGGCAACCTTGGTCGATAACGGTGTGATTCGCATGGCAGATGCGGAGAAGGCCCTTTCTGATCCGAGCGAGCTGCGCAATTGCCTGAGGGCCGCCTGATGGTGCGAGTTCCCACCAAGGTGCGGCGTTTATTGAGCGATGAAGGCCTCGTCAGCCCCGCCCAATGGGACCAGGTGGCCTCCCTTGAGGATCCCCTTGCAGCGCTCTTTGAATCGGGCGATCTAGAGGAGAGCACCCTCGTGGAAGTGGTGGCGCGTACCGCTGGAATTGCACCCATTGATTTGACCGACGTTTCGCCGGACGGGGCGGTGCTCAAACTCCTGGATCAGGATCTTTGCCGACGCTTGCAGATTCTGCCCCTGACCCGCAATGGCGATATTTTGACCATCGTGGCAGCGGACCCCTTCGATGTGCTCTTGTTCGATGACCTGCGTCGCCGAACCGGGTGTCAGGTGCGTTCCGTATATGCCCCTGCAGCACGGGTGTTGGCCTCCCTCAAGGAGTTGCACGACGATGGTTCAAGCAGAGTTCAGGAGATGATGGACCAGGTGGGGGAAGACTCCAACCTGCAGGCCGGACCCGAAGAGCCCGAACCGGAAGACATCGAAGCGAGCCTAGGGGATGGAGACGATTCTCCGGCGGTCAAGTTGATCAACGTGTTGTTGCTCAAGGCCCTGCGCGAAAAGGCCAGTGATATCCACATCGAGCCCGGTGACCGTCAAGTGAAGGTCCGCTTCCGCATCGATGGCCGTCTGCGGGAGGGTATTCCGCCAGTTTCCCGCAGTCTCTTGCCCGCGCTTTCTTCGCGTCTCAAGATTCTGGCATCCCTCGATATTGCCGAGCGCCATGCACCCCAGGACGGAAAGTTCCAGATCCGTTACGAGGGGCGTGGCATCGACTTCCGGCTTTCGATTTTGCCGGTTGTGGGTGGTGAAAAAAGTGTCATTCGAATTTTGGACGTGGGCTCCTTGGCCCTCAACTTGGACGCCATGGGCTGGGAGCCCCAGTCCCTGGCCCACGTGCGCGAGGCGATCGCTCAGCCCTATGGAATGATGCTGGTTACCGGGCCTACGGGGTCGGGCAAGTCCACCACGCTCTATTCCTGTGTTCAGGCGGTGGCTACCCCTGATGTGAATGTCACCACCGTGGAAGATCCGGTGGAGTACCGCATGGAGGGCATCAATCAGGTGCCTGTCAATCCCAAGCGAGGCATTACCTTTGCCGGGGCCCTACGATCCATTCTTCGCCAAGACCCGGACATCGTGCTGGTGGGTGAGGTGCGGGACAAGGAAACCGCGGACATCGCGGTCAAGGCTGCCTTGACCGGACACCTGGTACTGTCAACCTTGCACACCAACGATGCCGCCAGCACGATCACTCGTCTGGTGGATATGGGGGTAGACCCTTTCATGGTGTCGAGCTCCCTGTTGTTGATTTGCGCGCAACGGCTCGGACGCCGGCTTTGCAAAAACTGCCGAGTGCCCGTGGAAGATCCGCCCAAGGACCGCTTGATCAGTATTGGCTTCTTGCCAGAAGACTTCGATGAATTGCAGCTGTATAGCGCCGACGCAAAGGGCTGTAGCCGCTGCAACGGTGGCTATCGCGGACGTTTCCCCGTGCTGGAGACCATGCCGGTGACTCCGCAAATGCGCCGCCTCGTGGTGCAGGGGCGCTCCGTTGAAGAGATCAAAAAACTAGCCCTTGAAGAGGGCCTCTTGAACCTTCGCCGGGTGGGCATTTTGAATGCGATTCGCGGGGTGACCTCCGTCGAGGAAGTTCTGCGCATCACCATCGATGACTGATCACTAAATCTAAGAGTGAGACCCTGGATGGTCTTGCTCTATCTATTTCCCTATCAAAATGAATCAATTCAAATATGCTGCCAAGGATGGCGGCGGTAAGACGGTGCAGGGCACCATCCAGGCGGCGACGAAGGCCGACGCCGTGGTGGAATTGCGCAAGCGTTCCTTGACCGTGCTGAAGTTGGCTGAGACCTCCTCCAAGTCGAAGCAGGGGTTCTCTTTCTCCGTGGGCAAGGTCAAACCCAGGGCAAAGGCCTCCGAAGTGGTGATCTTCACCCGGCAGTTGGCCACCATGGTGGGGGCCGGGCTTTCCCTACTGGAGTCCCTTGAGGTGCTCGGGGATCAAGCCGAGACCCCCGGAATGCGAGCGACCTGCGAAGTGTTGGTCACCGAAGTGCGCGGGGGTTCGGACCTCTCCAGCGCCATGGGCAACTGCCCCAAAGTATTCGATCATCTGTATGTGTCCATGGTCAAGGCCGGCGAGGTCTCGGGCCAAATGGACATCATCTTGAACCGTCTTGCGGCCTACCAGGAAGAGAGCGCAGAGCTCTCCCGGGAAATCCGCTCCGCCATGACCTACCCCGTGATCTCCATGATTCTTGTGGTGGGTATCACGGTTTTCTTGATGGTTGGGGTTGTGCCCACCTTCAAAGAGGTTTTCGCTTCCATGGACCTGACCCTGCCCGCCATCACCCTAGGGGTCTTGGCGGTGAGTGACTTCATGTTGGCCAATCTGGCCTACTTCCCGGTGCTGGGTATCGCCCTGATCTTTGGGGTTTCAGCGGCCAAGCGGACCGGGCCCGGCCTGCTCGCTTGGGACCATCTCATGCTGCGGCTACCGGTTTTTGGCAAGCTGCACGCCAAGGTTTGCTTGGCTCGCTTTTCGCGGACCTTCGCGACCCTGATTCGTTCAGGTGTGCCGATCCTCTCGACCCTCGACATTGTGGCCAATACGGCCGGCAATCAAGTGGTCTCAAGGGCTGTGATTGAAGCACGGGAAAGCGTGCGTGTGGGCGAGCAGCTGTCGGATCCCCTCGCCAAGCGAAAAGTTTTCCCACCCATGGTCACTCGCATGATCGCGATTGGAGAGCGCACAGGGGCCCTGGAAACCCTGCTGGAAAAAATTGCCGACTTCTATGACAGCCAGGTTAAGGCCATGGTCAAGGCCCTCACCAGTTTGATCGAGCCCCTCTTGATTAGCTTCATGGGGATCATCGTCGGCGGCGTTGTGCTGTCCATCTTTGCCCCAATTATGGGTCTCGTGGAGAAGCTGAGCTCCGGGGGCTAGGGCCCGATGGGGCGTCCAAGTGCCCACCGATCCGAGGGCCCTGATTTGGGGCATCCAAATTTGGGATAAACAGGCAGCGCGCTCAAGGCGGCCCAGCCCGAGGACGATATGTCTTGTAAGGCGTGGAGTGCTTCCGAGATTTTCGGATCGAGCTGTGCCGCACCCTGGGGTTTTCCCGGGGTTCCACAATTATACCCCACTTGGGGATTCGTCACTTTGACCTAGGCAGTACAGCGCCTATCCATGCCCAACAACTGAATATGAAAAGCAACAACAAAAACAACGCAGGTTTCACTCTCATCGAATTGATGATCGTCGTGGCCATTATCGCCATCATCGCGGCCATCGCCCTGCCCAAGCTCATGAGCGCGCGTATCTCCGCTAACGAGAACGCAGCGGTTGCGACCCTGCGTTCGATCGCAGCGGCGCAGCAGCAGTTCCAGGCTTCTTCCTCCGTGGACACCGACTATGACGGTGGCGGCGAGTTTGGCTACTTTGGCGAGATGGCTGGCGTGACCAACTTGCGCATCGGCTCTTCTGCTGGTGACGTTTCCGCCAAGTTGGATCCGCCCTACTTGGCGACCCCCTTCGGTAACGTCACTGCCAGCCTCGTTGAGCGTCAGGGTTACAACTACCAGATTTTCCTGCCTGACTCCGCTGGTGCTGGCGTTACCGAGGCGCTCGGTGCGCTCGGCACGTCCGCCAGCCCGGCAGATAGCTCTGATTGTGAAGTGATGTGGTGCTGCTACGCTTGGCCCGTAGACGCTGGGAAAACTGGCATGCGCACCTTCTTTATCAACCAGGAAGGCGACATCATCAGCCAGAACAACCGGGTCGTTGCTACTCAGTACTCCGGTACGTCCGGACCGGCTTGGTCCGCAGCCTACGACGAGGAGAACATGGACTCGGCATTGGGTTTGGTTGACAACACCAACGCTGTCACCGCCACGGACGGTAAGGTCTGGACCCCGGTCGGAAACTGATCGCTAAGAGGCCACAAACCTTTTTCTTCTTGGGGCGCCTGCGGTTTTCCGCAGGCGCCCCTTTTCGTGCCCAAGATCCCAGCGCGCTGGATGCGCCTGGTCTCAGACCGGCGGCAGATCAAACAGACGCGCGCAGTTCTCCGAGGTGATGCGCGCCATCTCGTCCGTGTCGAGGCCCTTGAGCTCGGCCACCCGGGCCAAGATCTCTGCCACCAGAGCGGGTTCGTTGCGCTTGCCCCGAAAGCCCTGGGGTGCGAGGAACGGAGAATCGGTTTCCACCAGGATGCGGTCGAGGGGCACCTGCCGCACGGCCTCCCGGTTGGCATCGTTGCGCGGATAGGTCACCACGCCTGAAAAGGAGATGCAAAAGCCCGCTGCGAGATACGGCTCGAGTTCATCGGGCCCCATGGAGTAGCAGTGCATCACCCCTCGGCGCGGGGGGTGCTCTTGGATCAAGCGCACGGTTTCCTCGTGGGCATCCCGGCAGTGGACGATGACCGCCTTGTCGAGTTCTTGGGCCAAATTGAGGTGCCAGGTAAAGGACTCGATCTGGGCCTTCCGGGGGCTGTACTCCTTGAACCAATCGAGACCCGTTTCGCCGACGGCCACGCACTCGGGATCCCGGGCCAGGTCGCGAATCACTGCCCGTTCCGCGTCGCCGGTGCCCTCCGCGTCGTGGGGGTGAATGCCCGCGGTGGAAAAGATGTTCTTGTGCTGATCCGCCAAGCTCTTGGCTTGGTTCGAGGTCTCTACGTTGGTGCCCACCACCACCATGCGTTCTACTCCGCGTTCTTGTGCCCGTTGCAGGGTCTCGGTGAGGTCATCTTGGAAAGAGTCCCAGTACAGATGGCAATGGCTGTCGGTAATCATCGGTCGTTTTTGCTTCCGGTCAAGTCCGGGGGGGAGTTAGGTTCTTGGATTAGTCCTTCGGCATCAAGCAAAAGGCCGCGGCAGTTGGTTTGCATCATGTCGAGCAGGAAAGCGCGGAAGTTGACGTCGGCTTCCCGGCGAGCCACTTCGGCGAAGAGTGCGCAGGCGCTTTCCGAGGGCAATAGGTCACGCAGGGACTGGGCGGACATGCGGCGCAGATAGCCATCTCCGTTGGACTCCACTAGGCAGGACTCCAGAGCCCTTTGACCAATGGTCTCCAGGGGGAACTCGCGCATGAGCTTGACTGCCTTCCAACGGGCGGTGGGATCAAGGCGCATGTTGGTGGCCACTTGGGCCAACATGGGTACGGGGGATTCGCCGGTCTCGCGGCAGGCATTGACCCAGCCGCGCACGAGGAACTCGTCGTCGGGCATGGTCTGGCGCTTGACCTTGGTGCGCTCCAGGATCGGCTTGGCATCCGAAAAGAACAGGTGCGGGGAAGTTAGGGAGAGGACCAATGCGGCTTCCGTCCGGTCGGAGATGGGGGAGCCGTAGGTGATGAAAAGATTGTGCAGCAGTTCCCTGGCACTTTCGGGTGCCGCTAGGCCGCCGGTCCAGAGCAGGGCGCGGCGTACCAAGTAGGGTTCTTCGGCTGCGTCTGTGTAGGCGTGCAAGGCGGCGTTGCCCGCATCTTCGCCCCGGGCGATCACTCGGTCAATGCGTGCCCGTTGGTCCTCGATCCAGCGGTCGTGGTGGTCGCTGGTGAGGGTTGCGTCCAGGGGGCGAAATTGCTGGATCAGGAGGCCAACTTGTTTTCGCGACTCCTCTGAAACCGGGGCGTCGAGGGGAATGCCCCACTCATCCCGCGGGCGCTGGGTTTCGCCATTGGCGGAGACTGCGGGGTCGTCTCCTGGGTCACAACTCGGGAGGGCAAGGATCAGGCAACCGAGCAGGAGCCCAAGGCGGGAGCTGATCTTCATGACCGATTCACGCACCAGGGTGTGCGTTGTCGCTCGCTTTGTCGCGGAGACGGGCAAGTTTTGGAGGGCAGGTCGCGGGGGGCAGGGCATGGGTTGTGGGGGGCGCATGGGCCCCCGACGGGCACGGGGTTGGTTGGGGCTAGGGCCGATGGGGGCGGTTGAGGAAGGCGATTTTGCCTAGGAGGGCAAACCCTGGAGGGAGCCAGATGCCCGACCCTAGGCCAAAATACCCTCCCAGGCGGCCCCTCAGGGCCACCGAGCCCCTGAATGGGCCCAGGGGGATTCATGGGGCTCGGCCCGCCCGGATGTTCTTCGGGGGGGACTGCTCCAGCGGATGTTACCCCTCAGAGGGCCGAAAGTTGGGTCCCAGGTCGTCTCGATCGTCATTTTTTCTCTCGCCTGGAAGGAATTCCGCAGGCAGCGGAGTGACTCTCCCCACGAGTTCTCCCGATTCAGATGGCAACCAAACCCGCCCCGTGAGTATATTCCTTGGCCCCCCAGATGGTTGGCCACTCCCCCTGGCCGCCTCCCGGTCCCCCTACAAGCCCATTCTGCCCTCCGGTGGCGTGGCCCTATTGGAAGCATGAAGCTCCTTCAACCCCTCCTCAGTGCTGCCGGCCTCGGCGCAATCCTTCTTCTTGGCTCCTGCGATGGAACCTCCTCCAGCGGAGCCAATTCCACAGGTGACCTCTACATCGTGTCCTGCTCCCTGGGCTGCTCCAGCGGCGTTGGGGATGATGCAAGTGGCGGTGACCAGGTCTCTTGCTCAATCATCAATACCTACCAGAACCAGGAGATTTCGATTCTCTTCTCGGAAGAGATCGACCTGGTGAGTATCAACTCGGCCTCCTTCCGAGTCGCTGATGCCTCCACGGGCACGACGCCCCAAGGCACCTATAGCACCGACCCCACGGACCCGCGGCGTTTGATCTTCCGCCCGGCGTTGAGCTTTGATATCAACGGCAACCCTAACTTTGCGCTGTTGGCGAACCGTGCCTACCAGGTGACGATTGCCGGTGTGTTGCAAAACGATCCGCCCCCGTACATTCGCAGTGTATCCGGGCGTCCCAACCAGAACCGATTGCTGTGTTCCGTGATTACCTCCGAGGGCATCGTGGACCCGGTTCCGGGTTCTCCCTCGGTGGCGATCTATGCGGACGTCAAGATCGGAGAGACTCCCGCCGGGGACCCGATCCTGCTGCGCAACCAATTGGTCAACGGATCGGAAGATTTGACCAACGTGTGGAGCGGCAGCCGCATCCGCCTTCGTTTCACCGACATCATGAACTTGGCCTCGGTCGTCAACCCCCAGACCGGAACCGCACCCTTCATCAACATCGAAGTGGATCAAGATGGGGACACGGCCACGAATGATCGAACTTCGATCGGTGGTACGTTTGGTGCGCCTCTTCCGTCCCTCGACCCGGGTTTCACCTCAGACCCCTTGTTCCAGTCATTCGTCGATGTGGCCAGTCTCGAGACCTATGTGGTCTTCCAGCCGGACTTGGACTTGCCTTCCTCCGGAATTGGGGCGTTGCCGCGCCTTGTGACCGTGACCGTTCAGCCCACGGTTGTGGACCTGGTGGGTAACTCTGTGACCCTCGAAAACGGTGGGGGCTTGCACAGCTTCGTCCCGGAGTTCGTGGCGTTCGGTGAGCTTATGGTGCCCGACGGAGGAGAGGACTTTGCCGTGGGCGGAGCCGATCCCGCTTCCAACGAAGACACTCGCCGCTCTAGCGGCACTTGGGGCAGTGGCCAGTTGTCCCAGGGTCAGGGCGGAGGCTCGGGCCGCTTGGGTGAACTGGTCATCGAGCAGGGCGAGACCGTGGTCTTGAACTCGGATTACCAGCTCTTCCCGATCGCAGGTCGTCCCATGGACTTGATTGGCAATGCAGACGGCTTGCCCGGCAGCACCCTCGGTGGTTTCCCAGAGGAGATCCTGGTGCTAGGCCTGGTGGAAGATCCCCAAAGCCCTGGCACCTTGGTTCCAGGACCTGGCTTCGAGTTCAGCCGCATTCATATTCAAGCAGGTGGTTCTCTACGCATCGTAGGCAATGCACCAGCGCGGATTTATTGCCGAGGCCGAGTGGACGTGGACGCAGGTGGAATCATCAATCTTTCGGGAGTGACACCGGCGGCACAAGATTCCCAGACGGCGAAGACCGTGTACCCTGATTGGAGTGCAAGCGACGACTACTTGGAGGGCGATAGCGTTTTTCACCAGGTGCTCCCGGATTACCTTGACCCGGCAAACTCACCCCCGCCGACCGTGGTCAACCAGTACACCGCGTTGGCTGGCAACGGTTCGGGGAATCCTATTGAACCGGGAGTCCACAATCTGTCGGACACCTTCTGGCTACTCGATAGGGTGGCTACTCCTTTCAATGCTGCCGGTGGTGGCGATGGGGGACTGGGAGCAGATCGCTATGGCTTTGCTGCTGGCTCAGGGATGCTGGGCTTGGATCAGAATGATGAATTCACCGACGCTCTCGAAAACCCTGATGCCGTGACCAACGGCCGTCCAGGGCAGGGTGTTGGCCGGGGCGAGGGTATCGACGCCCGTGCCGAGGGTTTGGGTGCTGATCAGTACCCGCTCAACTACGGCGACGGGTCAGTATTGACTTTTAGCAACCCGAATCCCCTCACCGCCATCTGGTTCAACCTGCAGCTGTTGCCGGAATATGCCAACGAGATGCGTTGCGTTTCTCTGACCATTGGGCGCGTCGGTTCGGGTGGCGGTTATTCCACGGATGGTTTCCCAGGAGTCTCCCTGTCTGAAGAGTCAGACGCTCAATTCCCATCGATTGATCCGGATACGGGTGTCACCCCGTTGAACAATCCCCCGGACCAACCCGCTGGCGGAAATTCTGGGGACCTGTTCTTGGCGCCCCCTAGTCTCGACAACACGGATTACATCAAGCGCAAGCTCGCCTGGTACTTGACGCTTGCGGGACCCGACCCTGACTTCCCCGCGAACCTGCGGGGCGGATCCGGTGGCGGCGGTGGTGGAAACCACCCCTACCGTACCGGAGCTGGCGGGCAAAACGGATCTCAAACGTTCCCCTGCGTGTCCGTCCAATCGACCTTTTACACCTGGCACGATCACTCCGGTGCTCGTGGCGGCTTTGGTGGCGGCGCGCTGGAACTTTATAGTGGCAAGAGCATCACCATCAACGGCCGCATTGACGCCTCCGGTGGAACCGGCGGCAGTTCGAACCCCGGCACCCCTGGTGATTACTTCCAGTACGGGATGCCCGGTGGTGGTGGATCCGGTGGAGCCCTCCGGATTTTGGCCCCCACGATTAGCCTGGGATCTGCTCCCGGCGCAGGTCAACCGAACCCCGGTCGCTTGGATGTCTCCGGCGGCTTAGGCGGCGCAGCTGGCTTCAGTGCCAGCGCCGGCGGCGATGGGGGTGCGGGCTTGATCTGGATCTCGGACAGCGCTGGTGTTCTTGACCACGGATCCTTGGCCAATCGGATTCTTCCTGAAGACCCCAACGATCCCAACAGTCTCGGCTGGCTGGGACTTGATTCCGGAGGATTGGCGAACTACCTCCCCCGCAGGCGTCCCGAGTCCTTGAGCGGTTCGGTGTCCTGCTGGATCCGCCCCCCCGGCAACTACTTTGCCCTCAACTTCCGCGAGGATGATGGGATCAACACCGACCCGGCTTTGATGGCCTGGAACATGTCGGTGATCTATGACCCCAATGATGGCAGCCCCCTGCTGGAGATCCCTTTCCGTGGCGTCGACCTGACGAACCCCCTGCCTGGCCTGGGCGACGAGTCTTGGGAGAACTTCTATGGCAAGGATCTCGGCTTCGGCGGACCGGCCGGTCAGAATGCTCCCGTTGTGGTGCGCTTCCAAGGTGCCCGAACCATGGCCATCCTAGACGCGAACCATTCGGACACTGACGGCAACATTTACAACGATCCTTGTAACCTGAGTCTTGCGGGCCTTGGTACACCGATCGTCGAAGGCTCGGTTTCGCCCTGGGTGGATCATCCCGCCCTGTTGAATGACTGGGCAACCCAGTTTGGTAAGCCGACCCCGAACATGATTCGGTTTACGGTCTTGTTTGACCGCACCACGAACTTGTCGAATGGTGACCCGGTGGACTCCGACTACCTTCAGTTGCTTGCGTTCCATCTGAAGGGCGTGACTGGGCTCTATCTGATGAGTGATCCGAACTGAGCGAGCCAATGGTTTATGACGGGGCAACTCATTTGATGGGAAGTCGAGTCGAGCCACGAGTGGACCCCTGGCCCTTCCCTAGCGGGAAGGCCGGGGGTTCGCGCATTAGAGGCAGGGGGAAGCATGTCTAGGATGAAGTTGATTCTGGCCAGGCAGGCGCTCTGCCACGGGGGCCTGCTCGTGAAGGACGCGGGTATCTTGATTCGTGGAGGACGCATCATTGAGATCGCCACGTCCGCTGCCGGAACCAGGCGTTTGGTCCGTAACTCAGGTGTTGTCCCGGAGGATCACGGCCCGGGGATTTGGACGGCAGGTTTAGTCAATGCCCACGCGCACCTGGAGTTGACCGCCCTGGGGAATACTGTGCCCCGATTGCCTTTTGCCCGGTGGGTGTCTGCTCTGATGGGGGCCCGGTCCGAACTGGGGCGCACTGCACTTTCGCGGGGATTGGCCCAGGGTGCGGACCGTTTATTGAACACGGGAACGAGTACGGTGGGTGACAACGACTCCCTTGGTCTTGCAGCGGGGGTGCTTGCATCCCATCCGATTCGCGCCCGTGTTTTCCGCGAGGCTTTGGATGCTTGGGACCCCAAGCGCACGGCTAAGGCTCGGCGATTTTCCCGGGCTCCAAGACGCGGGACAGCCACCCTAGCTTTTGGCTTTGGACCCCATGCGCCCTTTACCGTGTCCAGTGCCTTGGCGCGCTCCTTGGCACAGGACGCGCGACGCCGCCGCGCACCCATCTCGATCCACTTCGCTGAGAGCCGGGGGGAGAACCAGTGGATGTTGACCGGCAACGGACCCCTTGCCGGGGTCTTGCCGAAGAGTCCTGGCATCAGCTCGCTCGACTACTTGGAGGAGGCCTCGTTGCTCGGTTCCCGTAGTGCCCTCGTGCATTGCAATCATGTCAAGAAGTCCGAGATCGAGCGCATTGCGCAGAGCGGTGCTTGCGTGGTGCATTGTCCCAAGAGCCATGAGTTCTTTCGGCGTGCGAAATTCGATCCCGAGCCCTGGCTGCGGGCGGGAGTGGTCATGGCCTTGGGCACGGACTCCGTTGCCAGCAACCCGGACTTGGATATGCGGGCGGAGATGGCTCGCTTGCGCGAGACTTCACCGAATCTTAACCCTGAGCGAATTTGGACCATGGCCACGGAGGGAGGGGCTCGGTGTTTGGGCTGGGGGCAACGCCTTGGACGGCTCGAGCCCGGGCGCGCTGCGGACCTAGCCCTGTGGGACCTTGCCCCACGATCCCGAGCGGGGGCGCTGGAAGCCTTGACTGGGTCTTCGCCCGAAATTCGCCAAATGATCGTTGCCGGCCGTGCGCAGCATTCGGTGAGCTGAACGGTTCTCATGGTCAGGGGTGGCTCGGGGCTGCTATCCTGTGGGGATGGAACGCACTTACCATCCGGATCTCGATCCCGAGCAAGAACACGCAATCAAGATCCTCAAGGGGGCCAAGAACGTGCTCCTGACCGGGCATGAACGCCCGGATGGGGATTGCATCGGCGCTCAGGCTGCTCTGACGGGAGTGCTTGAGGCCCTCGGTAAGAAAGTAACCATTCTCAATCCGGATCCACCGGAACTGCGTTTCGGCCTTCTTTCGGCGGCCATCAACTATGGCGTGGACGACGGAGGGCCGATCCCGCCCCACGATCTGTTGATCCTGTTGGACGGCTCGGAGCTTTCCCGCACGGGGGCTTTGACCGAACGCTTCGAGCGTGCGCCGGGCACCAAGATGGTGATCGATCATCACATCTTGCCCACTGATCGTTGGTGGGACGCGTGCTTTCACGATGTGACCGCCAGTTCCACCGGAGTGCTGGTGGCGCGCATCGCCAGTGAGCTCGGGATTGAACTCAATGAGGCCGGGGCGCGGGGTGTGTTCACCTCCATTGTCACCGATACAGGTTGGTTCAAGTACAGCAACACCGATGCGGAAACCTTGGCGGTGGCTGCGTCGTTGGTGAACAAGGGGATCGAAGTGTCGACCGAGTACATGGACCTGTTCCAACGCAGGCCCACGACCCATCCCGTGGAACTGGGTCATCTTTTGACCAGGACGGAATTCCATGCGGACGGTCGCTTGGCGCTCTTGACTCTGCCCTTGGATCC
The DNA here is from genome assembly GCA_937910685.1 of uncultured bacterium. Lineage (GTDB taxonomy): Bacteria > Planctomycetota > UBA1135 > UBA1135. Next base: position 13,487 of record CALEMP010000091.1, on the reverse strand, counting down.
CAGTGGGAAGGTGCACGAGATGGAGACGGACGAGGCTTTGGACGTGGTGCGTTCCGTAGGCACCATCGAGGTGGTGATCTTCGTGCGCGAAGTGCGTCCGGGGCTTTGCAAGCTGAGTGCGCGCAGCAAGACCACCTACGATGTGGCAGCCTTGGCCAGGAATTTTGGTGGCGGTGGCCACCGTAAAGCCTCTGGAGCAACCATCGACGGCAGTCTCCAAGATGCGAGTCAAAGTGTCTTGCGCGCAGCTTTGGAGGCTCTTGATGCCTAGACGGCAGGAGTACCTATGCGCCTCGCGCTGATCAGTGACCTGCACTCCAATCTGGAGGCTTTGACGGCGGTGTTTGCTGACATTGAAGGCCAGGGGATCGATCACATCGGCTGCCTTGGGGATGTGGTGGGCTATGGTCCAGATCCTGCAGCCTGCGTGGATCTGGTTCGCAAGAAGACGGACTTTTGCTTACTTGGCAACCATGACGAGGCTCTGTTGGTGGGTGCCCGGGATTTCAATCCCCATGCGCGCCAGGCGGTGGACTGGACCCGCGAGTGCCTCAAGCCCAGTTGGTACCACGGGGCTGCCCGCAAGGATCGCTGGACATGGCTGACCCAATTGGAGCCCCAGCATTCCCTAGATGGTTTCTACTTCTACCATGCCTCGCCCCGGGATCCCGTGCGGGAGTATGTGCTCTCTACCGACGCCATGCTGAACCGCGAGAAACTCGAGGGGATTTTTGCCATCCTGGAAGGGACCTGCTTCGTGGGGCATACCCATTACCCAGGCGTGTTCGATTCGAAGTTGCGTTGGACCGGGCTGGAGGGCGAGTCTACCCTGCGCTTCCCTTTACAAGAGGATGGGCCCTACGTGTTCAACGTGGGCTCGGTGGGGCAGCCGCGGGATGGGGACAACCGGGCCTGCTATGCGGTTCTTGAAGACGATGCGGTGACTTGGCACCGGGTGCCCTATGACTACCGGGCCACCATGGCGAAGATCACCGCCACTGGGGTGCTTGGGGATGTGCTGGCTCGGCGCCTTGCCGTTGGGCACTAGGACTTGTGCTGGCTATGCCCACCGGAAAGGCCAAGGGTCGCGCGTATCACGTGCATCAGAATCTGAGGGTTCTTGGCTAGGCGACGCGTGGAGTAGGCTCGCCAGTTGGGTCCAAAGGGCACATAGACCCTGACCCGCGCACCCATTTCTTTCCATCGTTCCCAAAGGGGTCGTTGGACACCCATCAGGACTTGAAACTCCCAGGTGTCCGGGGCGATCGAATGCTCTTGGCAGGCTCGGATGAGCCCGTCTCCCAGTTCTTGGTCGTGGGTGGCAAAGGCCACGCGGTGCCCCGCTTTTAGGAGGGCGATGGATTGGCTGGCGAATGCATCCCGGATCGGGCCGGCCTCCGTGTGGGCGATGGCCGCCGGTTCAAGGTAGATCCCCTTGACCATGCGAATGTTGCTGGCCGGGGGCAGGCTCTGTAGATCTTCCTCTGTGCGGAAGAGTCGGGATTGAATCACGATGCCCACGCACTCGAACTCGGCCCGCAGGGCCTTGTGCAGGGCGAGGGTCTCGTCCGTAGTCGTGTGGTCTTCCATCTCCACTCGCAGGAAGAGCCCGAGGTCTTGACAGTGCTGGGCCAGTCCGCGGTAGAGGTCGAGGGCCAGATCCTGGGAAATTCTGAGCCCAAGATGGGTCGGCTTGATCGAGATGTAGGCCTGCAGCTTGCGCTCGGCGAGATCGCTGGCGGCATCCATGTAGGCGGTTTGGACCATGCGCGCCTCTGCTGCATCGGCCACGTCCTCGCCCAAGATGTCGAGAATCCCCTGGTAGCCTTCTGCCTGAAGGTGCCCCAAGACCTCCAAGGCCTGATCGAGCCGTTCTCCGGCGATGTAGCGGGAGGAGAGCTTCCCCATGAGGGGGCCTGGCACCAGAGGCATCAGGCTTAAAATCGATCGGTGAAGGAGACCCATTGGAGGGGAGATCATAGCGTTTTGTTTCGCTATCCTCGACGGGTACATGAGTCCAGCCGATCCCCTTGCCTTGGTCTTTTCCACCGCTCCCGATGAGCAGGTGGCCCAGACCCTGAGCCAAGCCCTCGTGACCGAGGGCCTGGCTGCCTGCGTGACCGCACTACCCGGCGCCACCAGCACCTATGCCTGGGAAGGCCAGCTGCAGACATCCTCCGAGGTGCAGCTCCTGATCAAGACCAGCGCAGCGCGCCTTCCCCGACTGGAGGAGCGGCTATGCGCCCTGCATCCCTATGGGGTGCCGGAGTTTCTCACGGTGGATATTTCGGGCGGCTTGCCAGCCTACCTTGATTGGATTCGGGAGGGTGTCTCGAGAGAGCCCGACCCAGACCAGTCCGACCCCAGCGAGTCCAAGCCATGAGCACCGATCCCCAGCAGGCCGATCCAGATTCCCCTGGCTCCGGCTCAACCACTTCGCAACGCATAGGCCTCGGCCTTGGGCCCTTGCTCTTTGCCCTGGTCCTCATCTTGCCAGATCATTGGCTGGATCCCATGCAGCGCCGTGCGGCGGCGATCACCGTGTGGACCGCAGTTTGGTGGATCACCGAAGCGATCCCCGTGGGCATCGCGTCGCTCTTGCCGGCAGTACTCTTTCCGTTGATGGGGGTCTTGCCCGCGGGTGAGGTCGCGCCCCAGTACATGAGCGATCTCGTGCTGCTGTTCCTCGGCGCTTTCATCGTAGCTCTGGGCTTGGAGCGTTGGGGGGTGCACCGGCGCATGGCCCTGAGGGTTCTTTCCCTAGCAGGGCCCCAGCCGCGCACTCAGGTCTTAGCCTTCATGGTTGCAGCGGCGGGCCTCTCCTTTTGGATCAACAACACCGCAACGACCCTACTGATGCTGCCCATTGTTATGGCGGTTTTGGATCGCGTTGCTCGGGAATCTGGAGGGAACAGTCCAGAGCTGAAACGCTTCGGCTATGCCCTCTTGTTGGGGGTCGCCTGGTCCGCATCCGTGGGCGGCATGGGGTCTCCGGTTGGTACCGCGCCGAACCAACTCTACCTAGGCCAAATGGCCACCCTGTTTCCTGATGCGCCGACCCCCGGCTTTGCCGAGTGGATGCTGGCCTGGGGGCCGCTGGTGTGCATCTGGGTGCCTTGTGCCTGGTGGGTCTTGACCCATGTGCTTTTCCCCCTGCCCAAGCACGATGGCGCGGGGCGTGCGGGGCGTGATGCGATTCTTCAGGAGCGAGCCGCTCAGGGCCCCATGAGCCGGGCCCAAAAGAGAATGGCGACGGTTTTTGGCTGCACGGCACTGCTCTGGGTGACCCGCGCGGACATTTCCTTTGGCAGCTTTGAGCTGCATGGCTGGTGGCGGCTCGTGATGATGTTGCGCGGCTTGCCCCTTGAACAGTGGACCCTGCACACCAGGGATGTGACCGATGCCACGGTGGCGATCAGCATGGCTTTGCTTTGTTTTTTGATTCCCTCGGGTAGCCCCAAGGGCGGGCGTCTCATGGATTGGCAGCACGCCAAGCGTTTGCCCTGGGAAGTTCTCTTGCTTCTCGGAGCGGGCTTTGTCTTAGCCCGGGGTTTTCGTGTCAGCGGTTTGGACCAAGCCCTCGGCCAAGCCCTGGGCCCCATGTTGGAAGGTCATTCCACTTGGCTCCTGGTGGGAGGCGTGGCCTTGGCGGTCAGTTTCTTGACTGAAATTACATCCAACACGGCCACCACCGCGGTCCTCTTGCCGGTGGTGGGGGAGGCCGCCGCTGCGGCAGGGCTTGACCCGCGCATGGTGATGGTGCCCACGGCCCTGGCTGCTTCTGCGGCTTTCATGTTGCCCGTGGCCACACCGCCCAATGCGGTGGTGTTTTCCTCGGGCCGGGTGGGGGCTGGGGTGATGGCCCGGGCGGGGCTTTGGATGAACCTCTTGACTGTGGTGCTCTTGACCATCGTGTTCCAATTGTGGGTGCGGCGCGTGTGGGGAATCGGAGGGGGAATTCCCGCCTTCCTGGCCCCATGATGGGCTGGTTTTGCCTTGGGCGAGGCGAGGCTCGACAGGAGCTCCTCCGATCGGCACACTCGCTTCCCATGCTACGCATGAGATTGCTGATCCCCCTGTTGATGGTTGCCGCTTGCACGGATGGGGTGCAGCCCGGGCGACCCCCGCGGCATGTGCTGCTGATCACGGTGGAGGGGCTGCGCGCGGATCATACATCCGCCATGCTGTATCAGCGTAGCACCACCTTGCAGTCGGTCACGCCCCAGCAGCGGGCGGAAGGCAAGGCCCTTTCTTTGGACGACCTTGCCGCAGATGGGGTGCTCTTCAGCCAGGCCTTTGCCCCATCGGGGAGTGCGCCCCAGGGAGTGCTCTCGGTCTTGGGGGGGGAGCGCGGGCTGCAAGAGCAGCCGACCCCCATGTTGGCCCAAGCCATGCTGGATGCGGGCATGTTCACCGTGGCCTTTGTCAATGACTCCAACGGCTTACCAGCCCAGGTCGAGCAGGGCTTTCATGCGTGCTTGCGGCGCGAGAGTGATCTCAAAGTTCTCGTCGAAGCGGTGCGCTGGTTCGATGTCCATGACTTTGGAAATGATGAAGGGGTTTTTGTGTGGGTGCATCTTGCGGGTCCCGCGTTTCCCTTTTCGCCGGGCTCGTTCATAGACCTGTCGACGAAGCAGACTGTGGATTTCGCTGGTTTGTACACCGATCCGGACAGCGATTCAAAGATGACGGGTTCGCTGGAGGAGCGGGACGCTTGGTGGGCGGGCAGGGAGTCTGACTTGCCTTCTGCCGCGGACAGGGAGCGTTTGATCGATCTCTACGACGGGGGAGTGGCGCAGATGAGCTTTCAGGTTGGGTATCTGCTGGATTATTTGCAGTTTGCCACGCGCAGCGATCAAGCCCTGGATGAAACCGTTCTTGTGTTGGCTGGAGTCCATGGGGTGGAACTCGATCGTCCGGGAGTGCCCTGGGGAGTGTCGAGCGAAGCGAGGGACTCCTCACTGCGCGTGCCCCTGGTCATACGCCATCCCGGCGGCTTGCGGGGCAGCCGAATTCTCAGCCCGGTGGTGGAATTGTGTGATCTGGCCCCGACCCTTTGTGAGTGGTTTGGTGCCCCTGCCCCGCAGCCCAAGGGCGAGGATTCCAGCGCGCACAAGGGCCGCAGCCTGATGCCCCTGCTTGGATCACCTTTTGGTGTGCAGGAGTCCGAACTTTCGGAAGCCCAAAAGGCTTCCTCTTTCGGAAAGCACGCGGCCCTTGGGATCCAAACCGATCCACCCCGGCTGACCGTCCGGGATGGTCGTTGGCGGCTGGTGGTGAACTTGCTGGAATCAGAATCCAACCCGGGGAAAATCGATTCGCAGAGCGCGCGTCTCTTTGACAGTGGGCGTGATGCGCGGGAAGAGCGCGATGCAACCGCCCAGCATCCCGAGCAGGTTGCTCGGCTGTTACAAATATTGGAAGACGTGCAGGGGACAGGACTCACCCGCAAAGGGCGTAAGCCATGAACCTGGCCCTTTCTCTTCTGCTGCTGGCCTTTTGCTCGCTCTTCGCAGCCCTGCCAATCCTGCGGCGCTTGAGCCCGTCGGAATCGGCGCCCCTCAAGCTGCTTCTCTTTTCGGCGCTCTTGTCCCCGGCTCTTGCCGCTGGACTTCATGGGCTGCTGGAGCCTGCCTTGGGGGCCGCCTCGGCTCGTTGGGGGACGCTCCTGTTGCTTGCCTCGACCTTCCTCTTGCCTCAGGAACGCCGGCCGGACCGGGTGCCCCTGGGGCGGGCCGCTTGGCTTGCAATCCTCATAGCCCTGGGCGCCGCCCTGTTCCTCGCCAGGCTGCTCTTCGGCAGCGAAGCAGCCATGCGTCTCGGTCACGACGGACTCGCTTGGCAGGTGGGTCTGGCCGAGTTCTTTCTGAACGGGGGCGGGCTCGAACAGCCTTGGCTCGCGGGTGCGCCCTTGGAATGCAGTCCTGTGGCCGGCTGGATTGTGGCGGGCCTTGGGGCCTTGACCGGGTTTGGTTCCGCTTGGATTTATGCGGCTCTGGCCTGTTGGAGTTGTGCTTTGGTGCTGCTCTGTTTGCACCTTTGGTCCGCATTGCTGTGGCGTTCGGGGCGTTGTGATGTGGGGGTTCTGTTCCTGGGGATTTTTGCCTGGGGCGGTTCGTTTTGGTGGCAGTCACTGCCCTCAATCGGAGGGGGTTGGGCCGTGGCCCTTGCGGGGGTGACCGACGGGGAACCGGGGGCGGTTTTGCATTCGGGCATGGCTTGGATCCGAGGTGGACCGGGAGTGCTGGCGATGGCCTATGGATTCGGTGGCCTCTACGCTGGGGCCCATGCTCTTCGCCACGGCTCTGCCCCATGGCCCCTTCTGTCTGGCTTGTGCCTTGCCCTTTGCCTTGGGATCCATCCGCTCTTCGGCGCGTCCCTGGTCGTGGTGCATCTCTTGACCCTTGGGATCTTGCGCGTCAGTGGTGTGAGGTTTGCGGGAGCAGGCCGTTCCTTGGTCGAGTTCCTTCTGCCCTTGGTTCCGGCGACTCTCTTGGTGTGGAGGTTTTCCGCAAGGTTCACTCCCCAGCGCGTGCTGACCCCGACTGTTGACCTCCCTGCCCTTGCTCCGGGTCTTGGTTTGGTTAGCTTGGCCCTGATCGGTGCCTACTTGGCCCTTAACTTTGGATTCACGGGGAAACCCCAAGGCTCACCGGGGTCCGTCGGACTGGACGCCTCCCAATCGTCCCCGAGGCAAGGTCGAACCCTTGTGTTGCAGCTGATCTTGATGGTGCTTTCCCTGGCTCTGGTGGGATGGTTCGGTGACGGGGTTCATCGGGATCACGCATTCTTCTTTCGGGCTCAAGGGTTGGGTTTGGCGGTGCTCGCCGCCGGGATCTTTGGGGTCCGCGAAGTTTCTTGGCGTCGGACACCGGTGCTTCTGTTGCCCTTGGCCTTGGCGATGGCCTTGATCGTCAGCGGCATGCGCGTGGCCCACTGGGCCCACGGTGTGCACCTACGCTTGGGGAGTGTCAGCTATGGGATCACGGATCCCACCGGGCACTTGACCTTGCGAGGGGCTTCACCACGCAGTCAGGCGTTGCAGCAGATCGCCAAAATGGATCTTGCACCTGGAACCGTGTTGGCCCTGCGCACCCATGTGTCCAACGAACGCCTGCCGCCTGAACCGGGTCGAAGTATGGCAGGCATCCCGGCGGGCCTTGCCTTGCTGGTGGACTTGAACCGTGGCCCTTTGCAAGCCCAGCGTCTTGCACTTCTGCAGGATGTACTGCTAGGACGCATGCATCCCAGTGCAGAGTTGCCGTCCTTCTTGAAGGTGCCAGGGCGTGATGTGATGTTGGTAGTGGATGATATGGATCGCCAATCTGCTGCTCGTGGACCTGGGGTTCAGGGCCCCGGAGGGCTGGATCAGGCCCTTCTTTCCCGTGGCATGAGGCAAGTTGTTGACCTTGAAGGCTGCGCCGTGTACCTCTGGGAGCACAAGTGAAGCGCATCCGTAAAAAACCAGCCAAAACCGCCGACTCGGACGCACGCATCGACCTGGTGCGTGGAGTGTTCTTGTTGGCCCTGTTCGTCCAGTTGCTGGGCGTGCGGTGGACACCTCCCAGTGTGAATGAGGAGGTCGTATTCCAGGCAGCGGGGGGATTCTTGCGTACGGGAGTTCCGGCTCTCTCGGGGACCCCCGAAGCCGCGGCTATGGCCCAGGAAGTTTCTAAGGCGCGCAAGACGGGCGAGGCTTGCGAGCTTGGTTTCATTTGGCAAGACCCCGAGGGCTTGAGCGTTGCCCTGGGGCACACGCCCCCCGGCGCCATGTTGGTTCTGCTTCCGGCTCATATTTTGGGTCGCACCCTGGACGGGTTGTTTCCCGATCTAGAAGCGTCCTATAGGACGGGTACCCGGGGGAAATCAAGCGAGGTGTGGGCACACATCTTGGCGGCACTCCTGGGCCCGTTGATGGGGGCGATTTGCTGCGCGGCGCTTGTCTCAAGCGCCTTGAGTCTGGGCGCGAGCCGGCCAGCGGCGGCCATGACCGGCGTGGTCGTGGGACTCGGCACACCTTTGGCTTCCGCATCCGCCTGGCCCGAGCCCGCGCTCTTGGCCGCTGCTTTCCTGGCCTATGGGTTAGCGACTCTCTTGCACTTGGCCACGGCTGTGGGTGCGCGGAAAACCGTGGGACGCTTTCGGTTTTGGGGCGTGGGTTGCGCCTTGGCCTTGGCGCTCTTGATGGACATGCGGATTTGGCCTCTGGTGCTTTTGACCTTGGCGTTTGGAGAAGCCGGGCTACGCCGGGCCCAGCAGGTGGTTTTTCCCTTCGGCCGTATGGGATCGCTGTTCGCCCTGATGGGGCCGGTCTTGATTGCGATTGCTTGGAGCGTTTTGGGCAGCGGCCCCCTGGCGGAAGCTGGGCGTCGCCATTGGTACGTGCACACTTCCGCCGCCATGGGCGAGGTTGGGTTCATGGAGTGGTTGGGTGCAGGAGGCATCGCCTTGGCGTTTGCTCCTTGCCTGGCCTTTGGGTTGATCGGTGCCGGACGGATGCTGGGGGGCGTGGACCGCCTGGTGGGGGCCTTGACCTGGACTGGTATTGGGGTGTCGATGCTCTTTATTGGCGATCGCAATGCCCATGGTCCCGCGCAGCTCGTGCCGCTCTTGGTGTTTTTGGGTCCGGCGGTGGGACTCGGGTTGGGTTTTGTCGCGGGGCTGCCCCTTGGGAAACTACTGGTGGGGGGAGTTGTGATTTGGGGTTTGACGATCCAGCTGGGCAGTGCGCTGGTGGATCCGGATCTTGCGAATTACCTTGAGGCGGAACTTCCCGCGGCGGATGTGGGGGAACTAGATCCCTTAGGACCCCAAACCGGTGCTCGTTGGCGGATCCTGCGCCGGCAAAAGGCAATGGGGGATGGGAGTTTTCCACTGGGCGAGATCTTTGCCCTAGAGGATGAAAGCAAGACCGTCATGGTGGAAGGATTGCCAGGCCGATGGCTGGGGCACTTGGCCTTGCCACGTCTAGGAGGAGGCCAGGGACCCTCATTGATTGCGACCCTGGCGGGCTTGCTGCTGTTCTTCTTGGCTGGCTGGGGCGGGCGCGCCGTGGTGAAGGGCTTGGACCCCGGGCGCTGGCCTTAGGTTGCCCTTGGGGAGATGACGATAAACAGTTCGTGATCTCTTGCCTTTGTATTCTCACCTTCGCGACCCTGGCCCTGGAAGATGGAAGCCGGAGTCAGCACTTCCTGTTGCCCGATGAGCAGGGGGAGCCCTTGGCTGTGGTGACCCATAAGCGCACCGTGGACCGTGGGCTGCAGGTGCTGGAGCATGCCCTGGTCTGGCGCGACGGGGCACTTGTGCTCTTGGACACCGAATCGGTGGGTCCCGAGGGATTCAAACTCGTGCACCGGGAGTTGCCCCGGGACGGTCGTGGTGGACGTACTTGGCTGGCAGAGGTGCGGGCCACTGAAAACGTGCTTCGTTTTGAGACACATTGTTGGGGCGCCCCTTCGCCCAGGAGCATGTCCTTTAAGAACAGGCCCATTGGCGTTGGCGGATTGACCGAGATATTGGCGGCTGGGGCCCGGCCCTTGCAGGAGGTCCAGGTCCTCGATCCAACCTCGGGCGGTCTGCTCGGGGTTTGGTTGCATGTGTTTGATGCGGCCCGTGATCCGTTGGTGCTGAGTGCTGCTGGCGGAGCGATTCGAGCAGCCGGGTTGAGCGAAGAAGCGGCCTTGCTTACGGGTTATGAGTGGCGGACTTTGGATGGGCGTGTGCTGCGCCGGCAGGTCTTTTGTGGAGGGGAGTTGATCCTCTTCCAGCCCGAGGGCCGCCAAGCATGGGCTCGGCGGGTGCGGCCGCGGCAAGCGGCCCAGTTCAAGCGCCGCTGGGTGAGCTCCCGGGGGACCGGGAAGGCCGCACGTGGGGAGCAGCCTGTGCCGTCCCCTCAGCCAGCCCAATAGCTCGATTTACTGGGGTCAGATGAGCCGGAACCTGCAGCGGGACGAATTCTTCGTTTGGTCTAGGTAACGGATGGCCGCGAGCAGTCCCTTGGTCGCTAGTCTGGCTCCTTAGGAGCCCCTTGTGATCGAAATTACGTCCCCCCCTGTCGACCTACGTCGCCAATTCCGAGCACGGGCTATCCCTGTGTTTTCTGGCCTCGGCTTGTTCGCCACACTGTTACTGGCCGGTTGCCAGAGCCCTGAGTCTTTGGTCGCCGATGCGGACGAGGAGGCTTACCAGATTCTGGACGAGAGGCGCGCCGAGCTCTTTGGGGACCAAGGCAAGTTTCGACTGGAACCTGAGAAGGCCACCCTACGCCAGCGAATCCTCGGGGGCGAGACCTTGGGGGAGACCCCGGTGGGCTTGGTGGAGCTCCTCGGTATTGCTTCCGAGAACTCACGCACCTATCAAACCGAACGGGAATCCCTCTATCTAGCAGCGCTTGATCTTTCCCTGGAACGCTGGCGCCTGTCCTGGTTGGTTTCCGCCGGTGGCGCCGCCGACCTTTCGGGCACGGGCAACTCGAATACCACCGCATCGGCCTCTGCGGATCTTGGACTGACCCATGTGCTGGGCAGCGGCGCCCGGATCGTGACCTCCATTGGTACTTCCCTGTTGCGCTTTGTTTCCACTGGAGATGGTTGGACCCTCAGCAACGATCTGTCCTTGACCATCACCCAGCCGCTCTTGCGCGGGGCCGGTCGTCGCGTAACCCTCGAGCCCCTGACCCAGGCCGAGCGAAGCATGGTGTATCAGGTGCGTTCCTTTGAACGCTTCCGAAGGGAGTATTCGGTAGACGTTGCCAGCCGTTTGTATTCCTTGCTGCAGACCATGGACGAGTTGGATAACCAGCGACGCAACTACAAGAACTTGGTTTCTCTGCGCCAGCGCAACGAAGCCATGGCAGCGGCCGGCCGTCTCTCGCGCATCGAGGCGGACCAAGCCATGCAGGACGAACTGCGTTCCGAGAATCAACTGATCGCCCAGGAGGCCTTGCTGGAAAGCCGCACCGACAACCTGATGTTGTTCCTAGGGTTGCCGATCAACGCTTCTCTGCCGTTGGACCGCTCAGAATTCGAGCGCTTGTCCGGGGACGACCAACTGATCATTTCGCTCGACCTAGATCGGGCGGTGGATTTGGCTCTCGCCCAGCGATTGGATTTTTTGACCTCCCTCGATCAACTGGAGGACACCCTGCGCCGTGAACTCTTGGCCGAAGATGCGACCCGGGCAGGACTCGATTTACAGGCGTCTCTCCTCGCACCATCTGCTACGGACCAAGCGCTCAAGTACGACTGGCGCACCACCGGTTGGAGCTTGGGCTTTTCCTTCGATATGCCCTGGGACCGCCTCCCCGAGCGGAATGCCCTGCGCTCGGCTCAAATCAGCGTGGACGCGCGACGGCGGGCCGTGGAGGCGGAAGCGGACGGCATCGTGGTGGCAGTGCGGAATGCGGTGCGCCAAACACGTAACGCATACCAGACCTGGAACCTGCAAGCGGGTGCTGTGGGGCTTGCCGAGCGTCGGGTGGAGAGTTCCGACTTGAATCTCGAAAACGGCAAGGCGAGCACCCGGGATGTACTCGATGCGGAAGAGGACCTGCGTCAAGCCCTCAACAGTCGCTCCGCTGCCCTTGTGGATTACAGCCTGTCCCGCTTGGAGTTGTACCTCGATGTGGAAGCCCTGCGCGTGGATGAGGACGGCATTGGTTTGGACCCCGAATCCCTGGCGAAGCTTGGAGCCGGGCAAGAAGCGGAAGTGGAGGTGGTTGAGCAACCGGAAGGTGGCTCGGAACCCGTTCCTGATAACTCCGAAGCGCCAGCGGAGCAAGCGTCCCACTGATCCAGGACCCAAAGTGCCGGCCCTTTGGGTACCCAGAACCGCGCACAGCGACACAGAACACAGCGACACAGAACACAGCGACACAGAACACAGCGACACAGCGACACAGAACACAACGAAGCGTAAGTAGGGAATTCTCTACAAAGGAGCAAGCAACATGAAACTAGGAATTTTACCCATATCCCTGATCGGGTTGGCCGTGGTTACAGGTATCGGCTATGCCGTGGTGGAAGGCGGCCTCTTCAGAGGAGAAGAAACCGTAGAGATCCAAGGGGCTGAAGTGCGCTTAGGCGATTTGCGGATCAGCGAAACCGTGCGAGCCAATCTCGAGGCCAGCAATGCTGCGATCTTGCGTTGCGAAATCGAGCGGGGAGGCACGATTCTGTTTCTCGAAGAGGAGGGCAAGCAAGTCGAGGTGGGCGACCTGGTCTGTGAGTTGGACGTAAGCGAGATGGTGGACCGCGGGGTCGAGCAAGAGATCACCGTGAACCGTTCCCGTGCCGATTTGACTAAGGCGGAGGAGCAGTTCGCGATTCAGGAAATTCAAAACCTGACCGACCTGGCCAAGGCTCAGCTTGAATTGCGCTTTGCGGAGATGGATCTTGAAAAATATGTGGGCCGTGAAAAGGTGGGCAGCGACGGCACCGCCGGAACGGTACTCAGTGGATGGCAACACGAGATCAAGGGCCTTGACGAAACCATCTTGTTGCGCGAGCAGGAGATGACCCAGGCCAAGAAGGAATTGGAGTTCACCCGCGAACTGGTCAGCCGCGATTTCGCCGCTCAAAATGATCTCGAGCAGGATGAGCTGTCCTATGAGCGGGCGCGCATCGCCAAGGGGCAAGCCGAGCGCGAGAAGGCACTGACCCTGGAATACGCTCACGAACGTAGTCTCGAAGAGTTTCGTCAAGCGATCGAGACAAGCGAGCGTGATTTACAGAAGACCGTGCGTCAGGCCCGGGCGCGTCTCGCTGACTATGAAGCGGACATGGACTCTGCGCGCTTCACCCTTGCCCGCGAGGAAGACAAGTTGACCAAGATCGGCGAGCAGATTGGCAAGGCCAAGATTTACGCTCCGGTGTCAGGCATTGTGGTCTACGCCCGTGAGAAAAGCCGTTGGGGCAGCGGTGATCCCATCGATGAGGGCACCAGCGTGCGCGAACGCCAGGATATCATTTCGATTCCCCAGGCCGGAGGCATGATTGCCGAAGCGAAGCTGCATGAGACCAGTCTCAAGAAGGTACAGGTCGGGCAAAAGTGCTTAGTCCGAGTCGATGCTCAGCCTGGCAAGTTGTACGAGGGCCGTGTGGACTTCGTTGCCCAGTTGCCGGACTCGGGCTCTTACTGGTCCAACCCCAACCAACGGGTCTACCGATCAATGATCGCCCTCGATGGGGGCGGTGAAGGGTTGCGCCCGGGCATGTCCTGCAACATTGAGATTCTTGTAGAGGACCTGACCAACGTGCTTTTCGTCCCGCGGCAATGCGTTTTCTTCGACGGCCGCGAGACCGTCGTGTTCCTGCGAGAGGCTGGCGAGACCACCCGGCGGGTGGTCCGTGTGGGCCAGGACAACGCCCAGTGGGTGATGATCGAGGAGGGCCTCAAGGAAGGGGATGTGGTCTTGCTTGCCCCGCCGTCCGACTTCAAGCCCGAGGGCGTGTCCCCGGGTGCTCCCGAGGACGGACCCGCGGCTGAGA
>CALEMP010000090.1 GCA_937910685.1 uncultured bacterium | reverse complement strand
TTCAAGCGGTTCAACTCGGGGCTGTAGTGCGAGTTGTGCTGATCGATGAAGGCCTTGACGAGCGCGGTTGCTATGAGTTGAGCGTCCTCGGGAGTCCAAGCGTCCGCTTGCACAACGATCACTTGGGAGCGTCTGCCGGTGACGACTCGACTGCGAGACATCAAAGATTTGGTGGCCGCCTGGATCGCCTTGGTCTCGTGATCCTGAATGCCTGCCCCATTGTGGCCCATCTTGGTCAGCAGAAAAGCCTGCAGTCCATGCATCAAGCGCGCATACAGAGGGGTATTGGGACCATCTTCAGCAGTGGGGTCCGTGGTGCGCAAGACCCATGAAGGGGTCAGATCCATGGCTACACGCTCATAAACCCTCGGGTCGGTCAAGAGCATGATCTCATCCTCAATCCCGGGCACCGTACGGATCCCATCGTCAATGCCCATAGCATCGTCGACGCTGCGGGTTTCAGCAATCCCGGGGGTGTATTGGAGGCGCGCTTCCGACGTATAAACGTTCGGCTGGGAAGCTGCCAAAAAGAGGCCGGCTGCCGCACCAAGAATGGTGGTCAGAAACAACCAGCCCCGGGATCTTAGGGCTCCATAGAGAATCAGGACCTTCAGGTCCAGCCCACCGCCTTCGCTCTGCTCTTCGTAATCGTCGTCGCTCATGATTGGCCCTACGCGCTCGTTTTATCGAGGAAAAAACAAATCCGTAAAATACGGGAAGGGAATCATGCGCCGGATCCAGGAATCCAGGAACAGGCCCGCGTCATCGATTCGAGTGTTAGGCACATAGAGCACATCATACGCCTGGAGCATAACTGTCCTTCCACGGCCCCAGTGTTCTTCGCGGATGTCAATCACCCAGGAACTTTGGAGTTTTGAAACTGGGTCAAAGCGCACCAGAAGGGCGTTGCCCAACCAAGACGTCCTCTTCTCGGGTCCCCCAGCCATGGCTAAGGCTTGCAGCAAGGTCAGCTCGACCCCCGCAGCGAGGGTGATCTCTCCTGGAGCCTCAACTTCGCCCATCACGAACACCGTTCGCGGCGCTTGCAGGGTGAGGATCACGGAAAGAGTTGAGTCCCGCCCCTCCAACATTACCCCGTAGAGCTCTTGCAACTTGTCCTGCAGTTCTTCAGGCAACAAGCCGCCTGCCAGCAACGGGCCTAGGCCAACGAAGGAACAGCGCCCATCGGATTGCACCGTGATACTTTGGTTGAACTCGCTCGCATAACTGAACTTGACCTCAAGAGTATCTCCCGGGGCGAGACGGTCGAGCCCTTCATAGAGGGTCGCATTGATCTCCTGTGCAGCCACGTACAAGGGCGGACCCTGGGGGGTCGAGCAACCCACAATTGAACCCCCAAAAATCGTGATAAGGGCGGTTAGAAAGAGTGAACGAATGGACATGGGGATCTTATGAGTGATTGGCAAGAATGTGCGAATCACCATGATAACTGATTCGCCATGTAGTAGAGGGGGAGTGTCTCATTCTAAGACACGCTCGACGGCAATCAGGGTACCGGCTTCGTTGATCACTAAAGTACTTGGCACTGGGAGGTTACCCACGTCCAAAAGGGCACCCAAATTGCCCTTGCGTAGCTCCGGCGAGAAAGGTGCAAAAAGTATCTCACCCTCCACGCCCCAAGCTTGAACGAGCCGCACCGCCTCTAAACGTCGAAGGCCAGGATCAACGCAGACCAGTTGCAGTTGCTCTCTCGCGCTGGAATCCATGGATTCGAGACCACGCACACAGGGGGCGCAGGCGCTGGACCAAAAGTGCAGCTTGCGGGCGACTCCCCCCTCAAGGGTTCGTGCCTCGCCCGCGGCGTTCTCCAAAACAATAGGCGGGACGGTTGCGCCAATGGGCATGCGCAGACCAGGGGGCCATGGATCGCTGAGCTGGCCGGCTTTCACGGGGATCGTTTGTGGATTGGCTTCTCCCTGTATGAGCAGATAGCTTCCGCCAGCTGCAAGGACTCCGTGCTCGCGCCAAGTTTTGTCCCCCGGCCACAGCACGCGTACCTTGCCGCTGGGTTCGGCACCCAGCCCAAAGATTAAATGGGGAGATCCGGAAGCAGCAAAGCCGCTGCCCCGCGCGATCACTTGGGCCACTGGACCAGCCGGAGTGACGACGATCACCGTGGCTCCGATGCCCTCCGGGTGCCCCTGGGTAGCGCGTAGCTGGATGGTGACTGAACAGTCCCCAGATCCAAAATCATTGCGCCAAAGTTGATGGCGCTCGGCTTGCAGGTTGTGGCAAAACAAATCTGCATCCCCGTCAGAATCGAAATCAGCAGCAACCATAGAGCGTCCGTCGAGGGACGAGTCCGCACCCATCAGCACGGACAAGTCCCGGAATGTTCCGTCCTCCCCGGCGATGAAGAGACGATTCCGTTGACGCCCGTTGAACGAAGTGCCGCTGGGATCCATGTGCAACGCCCAGGGGTGAAAGTCCTCGCTTTCCTCCTGTGAATTCAGCCCTGCATCAATCGCCCGAGAATCCTCGTGGGGTTCGTGGACACCTGAAGACGCCACCACGTGGCGCCAGTAGGCGCTTCATGTGTCCTCGGGCAAATCACCAGTGACAAACCCATTCGCGCAGGCCAGGTCCAAGCGTCCGTCCAAATCGAAATCCGCCGCAACCGTGCCCCAAGCCCAGCCTGCGGATCCGGCGCCAGCCGCGCCAATGACGGTTTCAAAGCCAGATGGAGTGCCGCGCAAAAGGTGATTGCCCTGGGCCAAACCGCGTAGGGAGTGAGATACGTCCCCATTCCCCGAAGACTCCATGCGCGAGAACATGCGCCGGCCGGTCCCGGAACTCGCACCCGCAAGATACAGGTCCAAGAAGCCATCCTGATCAAAGTCGCCCAGGGTGCCACCAAAGGTCAATCGCGCTTCTGAGGACCCGAATGCCTCGTCATCACGTTCGAAGGTGCCTCCCCCCTGGTTACGCCAAAAACGGTTGACCCCAAAGTGGTTCAGGGTCACCAAGTCCATATCCCCGTCTTGATCGAGATCTGCAGCAAGGGCCGACGCGGTCCAATCCCGATCATGCAGCCCCGCATCTTTGGTTCCGTCCCGAAAGGCCAAGCCCCCAAGGCCTAGCAGCAAGCGATCCGGTGCGCCATTGGTTGCCTGAATCCAATTGTCATTGCGAGCGACTTCCATGCGCCCATAGCCCGCAACAAAAAGGTCTAGGTGCCCATCCCCGTCAAAGTCCGCGGCCACAAGACCCAGGGCTGGCATAGGGCTTCCCATTCCTGCCTGGTCGGTGACCTCTGTAAAGTGTCCCTCCCCATCGTTTTCAAAAGCGCGCAGGGGATCTCCCCCGATTTCCCCTAGGCGGTTCCAGCCAATTCCCGCCAACACCAAATCCTGGTCCCCGTCCCTATCAAAGTCTGCGAAGACCAGCCCGGTGCCCCCGCCGGTTCCACGCAGCCCACATTCTTCGGCGGCCTCTAAGAATGTGCCGTCCGCCTGATTCAAGTAAAGGTAGCCGCGCATCGCGTTGGGCACGAATACGTCGAGACGGCCGTCGCCATTCACATCCGCCACGGCTGCACCATTCCAGCCCTCTCGGTTGTTCCCCGGTTGACCAAAATTGGGACCCTGGTGCTGCACGCCGGTGCTCTGGGTCACCTCTACAAAACCAGTGCCCTTGCGATGGATGTTGTAGCCTGCTTCAACGATTGCGCGCTCGAGTTTCCACTCCCCTTCGACGCGTCGGAACGCCCCGCGCACACGCCGCGCATGGGCCTCATGGCGACCATCCAGAGTGATCCCCGCCAGCTGCAGACGGAACACAACGACCCCATAGGGCGAAGGATCCCCGCGCTCGAACTCGGCTTCTTGCACGTGTAGCTCGGCCTGGGTCACTTGATTCCAATTGGAAACCAATGCACTTAAGTCCCCGAGCCATCCCTCCCCGTCCACCCCGGGGATGGCCTGAGATTCAAGCTCGTAGCGTACAGTCCCCAGGGGCAAGGACTCTTCAGGACCGCATGCGGCACCTCCGAGGGGATGACCCAGAAAGTTCCCTGTCAAATGAGGTCCGATGCCTTCGATATCGCGCACCAAAACCCGGTCGGCGAACTCGGTCAACAGGTCCCCCACTTCACCGGCCAAGGCCTCGGCGGTGTAGGGACCGCGAATCACGCTCTGGGGATCCGCGATTTCCAGAGCTGGCTGCGAGGACAATAATTCCCCCTCTCCCGTGGGTTCGGAGGAAAGTGTTGATTGGAGCTCAGCGAGCTTCTCGTCCGCGCAAGCAGCGAAAAGGAGGATCAGAGCCAACCAACCGAGACGTGAGTCAGCGTGGCAGCGCATTGCAGCATCCTACCCCATGGCATCAAGAATAGGGTCTAATTCTGGAATCCCCGGCCCACCGGCTCTCTCAGTCGCCTAGAACACCCGCCTAGAACACCCGCCTAGAGCACCCCCCTAGAGCACAGTCAGCAGGGCTGCCTGGGCCAGCCCCACAAGGGCCCCGATCCCGCCCCCGAGGACCTCGATGCGCCGAAGTTCCTGGCGAGCCACGGCCAACACCAATTCCTCCAATCGCGCCACGGGAAAAGCCGCGACCTTCTCACGCACCAGCGTGCGCACATCCAGCCCTTGCTCCACGGCTTGCTCCACGATCCCCGCCAACTTGTCCGACTCGGCAATTCCCTGGGCTAAGGAACCGCGCAAATCCGCCACCCGCTCGTCGGTCAAAAACCCTCCGATCAAGGGCATGCGCCGTAACTCGTCCAACTTGGTGTCCAAGGCCCCCTTCAGAGCCCCGTCCACCATACCCGCCAAGTCCATGCCCGCGAGGGCACCCACGATGTCCTCGTGCCGCAAGAGGTGGTCTCCAACCACCGAACCGATGGACTCAGCCAACTCCTCCTGCCGACGCCCAATCAGCCCATGGACTCGAAACCCCAACACCTTGCGCGGTTCATGGGGTCGAAAAATCATGCGTACTGCGAGTGCATTGGTGGCCCAGCCGATGAGCGCTCCCACAAGGGGAGCCACTATCCAGGGCAAGAGTTCGGGATTCATAGTCCCACGGGACCCTGCTGAGGCAAGCGAGTCAAGGGCTAGCTCCCACAACTGCCCAAGGGAGGACCCGAGTGTCCGTGCTGGGACGAATACAGAGGATTCTGGGGTTCACACACAAAGGGGGCTACAATCCAAGCAGTCATGGGCACGCTGGGGAAAAAAACAGGACCTGTCAGCTTCGTTCTCGGAGCGAGCGGCATTACCGGGCAAGCTCTCATCGAGGAGCTTCGAATCGGGACTTATGCGCAAGCTGGCCGAGTGGTGGCTCACTTGCGCCCAGACAGTCCGCGCACTCCGGACCTGAAGTTGAAGTTCGATGAGTTAGGCGCCGAGGTCTTGATCGCTCCCTTCGAAACAAACGCTCTCCAAGCGGCGTTTAGAGAAATCGCCCCGACCCACCTGTTCATTTTGCACGGCACGACCCGCCAGCGAGCCCGGGCGGAGGGCATGGAAGGGGATCCCTATCAGCGCATCGATCTAGGGCTCACCCAAGTAGCCCTTGCTGCGTGCGAAGGGATGCAGGACCTCCCGCGGGTCCTCTACCTTTCAGCCCAGGGCACCGGCCCTAAGGCCAAGAGTCCCTACTTCCGCGCACGTTTCGATTCGGAAGAAGCCGTGAGAGCCAGCGGCCTGCCCTACACGATCGCCCGTGCACCCCTGATCCGAGCCGAGAACCGCCCGGATTCGCGCCCCGCAGAACACTTGGCTGGCACGGCCCTCAGCTTGCTGGCCCGCGCCATGCGTATAGTAGGCTCCAGCCAACGGGCCGCGCACCTTGCTCCGATCCAGCCCCATGAATTGGCCCGTGGCCTCGCCCACGCGGCCTTCAACTACACGACCCTATCCCGGTCGCTCGAAGCGGAAGAACTTCGTGACGAACGCCCGATTCACAGGGCAAGTCCGATCCCAGCAACCCGTCGGGACGATCCCCGCCACTAACCCATACACAAAGGAGACTCCTCATGCGCCATGCATCATCGCAAGAGCAAGAAAAAGACCACGGCCAGCACACCCTTGAGGTGTTGCCTGGTTTGGTGGTCGGAGTCAACGGCGACGATGTGTTTGTGGACCTAGGTCCGAGACGTCAAGGGGTCATCCAAGCAAGCGCCTTCCATGAGCCCGTCACCATGGGTAGCCGTCATGATTTCATTCTGCATGGAAGGGAAGAGGACCTCTGGGTTCTTTCCTTGGCTGGCTCCGAATCCCTGAGCTCCTGGGAAGAAGCCGAGCCCGGTAGCTTGGTCTCCGCCCGAGTTTTGCGCGTGCACGAGGACGGGCTGCAGCTAAAAATCGGCCGCTTGCACGCCTGGATGCCCAAGGGTCAAGCAGGAATCCCTATGGGGCAAAGCCATGAAGAACTCGTGGGACGCACCGTGCGTGTGGAAGTGCTTGAAGTGGACCCCCACCACCAACGGGTGATCGTCTCCCGAAAGGCCGCCCTGGGCCGGGAGCGCAGCGGGGGCAACCTGCCCTCCCCAGGTGACCGCGTGCAAGGTCGCATCGTGCGTTTGGAAGAGTACGGTGCTTTCGTTCAGCTCGGCTCGGGACGCCAGGGCCTTCTCCACATTTCCAACGTCTCCCATGAACCGCTTGAGGATCTGGAAGAGCACCTACGCCTGGGGGAGTCGATCCAGTGTGTCGTGCTGCATGTGCGCGAAGGCGGTCGGCGCATTTCCCTGGGAGTGAAGCAACTGGGCGAGAATCCCTTCGTACAGCTGGCCCAAACCGCCTTTGAAGGTCAAATCGTCGGAGGAACCGTGACCCAAGTTCTGGCCCACGGTGCCCTCGTACGGGTGGAGCCGGGAGTGGTGGGACTCCTGCCTGAGAGTCAATCCGCTTCCAACCAACCCCTGCGCAATATTCTGCGTCGGGATCAACACCTGAGCCTGCGCGTCTTGCACCTCGACCCAGACCAGGAACGCCTCACCCTTTCCTTGCAGCACGCCAATGGTTCTCCCATCGCGCCCGATGAGGCATCCCTGCGCCCGGATCTGGAGAAATTAGCGGAAGAGTTAGGCGCGCAGCCAGCCAGCACAAGCCTTGGCCGACTCTTGAAGAACGCCTTGCGCCGGGACGCGAGCTAACCCGTCACTCCCCCAGCAACAGTTCCACTTCGCCGATCCCACCACCCATGTCCGGGTCCACCCCGGGAATGACACCGATCAGGGTAATCTGTATTCGGCTGACTTTTAGAGGCTCGGGCAAGGAGAGTCTGCCCTTGCGCCGCTCGTCCAGGTGCATGCGGACCACTCCGACTAGTTTCCCGTTGATCTCGACCTTGGCCTCAAAGGCCCGCGGCAATGCGCCCGACTCAATCGGCCAACCCAAGGGTTGAGTCAAGAGCACCATGTCCGCAAGGATCGGTTTGCTGAGGGTCAACATCAGGGTGGGCTTAGGATCCCGGAGATCTGCCCGCCAATGGGTGTAATAGTCCCCGTCGATTGCAGCTTCCGGCGAGTGCCCAGATTCTTTACTGGATGCACGGGCAGAACAGGCCTGCCCAGGAACGGTTCCCAAGCGGTTTGAATCCAATAGGTTGTTCCCGTGCTCTAGGGCCACTTCAACTAAGGGGTCAAAGGGCTTGGGCACAATGAGGATCTCCATGGGATTGGAATTCACCACGCGCACATCGGACCCGACAGCATTCCCAGGCACCGGGACTGAAAGATGAACTTGTGCCTGAATCTGATGCTTGCCGGGAAGAGTCAGGTGCTGCTCGAATTCAAACCTCAGGCTCTCGTTCGCCCTGCTCGGGTCTCCAGGGATCTCCTGGACCGCTTGGCCGTTCACAAACCACACGACTTTGCTGATGCGAAGGCCCCGTTGGGCTTCCCCTGGCCAAGCGTGACGTGCCAGCAGAGCCTTGGACCAGCCGGAGACCCAGATTTGGCAGGGTTCCGCGCCGATGCCTTGCAGGTGAATGTCCCCGTCGCGCACGGAGTGAAGCGAACGTTTGCCTACCCGGTTCTCGCTGGCCCGCCGGCCTGTTTTCGGACCGGTGGCACGGTTCAGGAACAGAAGGGAGTACGCCGTATGTGGTAGGCCGCCGGAGAAAGATCCGTCTTCAACCTGCAGCTTCAGGATTTTAGCCGCCCCTGCCCCGTACCAATCCTCGCCACCGATATGCGAACGCCCGGTCAAGGCGCCCACTCGTTCGATACCGTACCAGGTATAGAGGCTGTCACCCCTTTCAAGCCGACGGTCGAGCCAATGCAACCCGTCGTTAATACTCCGGTCCCCGGGAACGGGATCCTGAACCTGCCCATTCCCCAAATACAAACGACAAATCGCGAGGCTTCCGATGCCTGCTGCGGTCATGGATGTGCTCGGATGGAACCCTCCCAAGCTATAGGCAAAACCCCCGTCTCGGCTGTGGTACCCCTCTAGAGCAGCAGTGACAGAAGCCCATGCCAGAGCCCGTGCCACCATTTGGTCTTCAGGGGTTACGCCGCTCTTGAGCAAGGCGTAGGCCAAAAGCGCTGTCTGCCCCATGCGCTCGTCTCTGGAAAAGGCTCCGTTGAGACGCTGGATCTCTCGCAACCACGCGACCCCTGAGTCGATGGCTCGGTTGACCGCAGCAGGCGAGGGAGGAGCCTCTTGGCTACCAGGCACGAAAAGACAACCAATCAAAAGGAGAGAACAATGCACAGACAGCGAAAATAGGCCATAAAGCGCAGAAACACACCCGGGGCCCTCGAAGATTTCTCTTGATAGCAAGCAGAGGCCTGAGAACCTATCCTCCACGCCCATGCACCGTTTCCGTACCCCCCTGGTCCTGCTGCTGATCCTGATCTGCGGCCTCACATGGCTTCCCCTGCACGGAATCGATGACGAGCCCCTGGTCCTGACCCGCGAGAATCCAGGCTGGTCCAGCGCGGGGGTGGAAAGCAGCGGCATCATGATTTCGGCGGCGGTGCCTCGCAACCAAACGGACCTGCAACTTGTGTCCCGGCCCCCGGCCCGGAGGACACCTCTGGCGGCCGAGCGCATTTGGATCGTTGGCTTGGAAGACAGTCGTCTTTTGCGTGAGGTCGCGCTGGCGATTGCCCGGGAACTCAAGGAGGTTCCAGGCGTTCGTGAAGTGGCTTGGTTTCCACGCTCGGCACAGCCTCTCAAGGTTCGCCGCACCCCGGACCTTTGGATCGTCCTGGAACTCACCCACTCCAGTACATTCCACATGCCTGGTTATTGCCACGTGGAAGCAACCGTCCACGCAAGCATGGGGCGCGACCCCCTCGGCGGACAACTGAACGGTCCCTGGCGCGGATCTGTCAGTACCAGCCGAGCAGTCCATGGGGACTCAGTGGCCTGGGGACTCGTGAGCGCCGGGGCGCGTTTTGGGAAGATCGCCCAGTCCCTTACCAAGTCCCTTCACTTGCACGACACCCTGAATGAAGTCGCCGAAAAAGAGGGGCTCATCCCGTCGCCGCCCCTGGATCCGAACCTCTTGACCTTTGACGTTCCAGAAGTTTGGGCGGCGACCCTGGGCAAGAGTGCCCGGGTGATTCAGCGGGGACAGCCGGCGGGCATGGCCGGCGAGGTCTTGTGGGAGTTCACCGGGGACCGGAAGCTCCTGCTAGAGCGGATCAAGCAGCTGGGTTTCTCTTCGCAGCCCGCCTTCAGCCCAGAGGACCAAGAAGCCTTTGCCACAGAGCACGAAACCATCACCATCGCCCGACGCCAGGGAGAAAACAGGGATGACTCCCTGGTGCTTTGGCGGCGCGAGCTCAAACCACAAGCCTTGAACCGCTGGCTGGCAACTTCCCCGGCCCACGAACGGGTGGGTGATGCCCTCTTGCGCAAAAACTCATGGCCCGGAGACGCAGCCAAGACCGTGCTGGGGGATGCTATCGCCGCAGGAGTTTTCCCTGGGGCTGTGGCGCTCATGGGAGGGGTCGAGCAACCCGCTCGCATCATCAGCATGGGGCAACTGGGCTTGGATCAGGCCAGCGAGCCCCGGGCCAGCACCCTTTGGGATTTGGCCTCCCTCACCAAGGTTGTCAGCACCACCACCTTGGCGCTCATCCTGGAAGAGGAAGGGCTGCTTTCCCTCACCGATCCCCTCAGTAAGTATCTGCCAGACTTTATCAACGCTGCCCCAGAGGACTCTCCCCGCCGGGCGGTGCGCTTGGATCACCTCTTGACCCACACTTCAGGCTTACCCCCCTGGAAACCTCTTTATAAGGAATCATCGAACTACGGTGAACTCGTTGGCCTTGCGGAAAGTGAACCCCTGGTGAGGTCCCCCGGCCAGGAACGGGCCTACAGCGACTTGGGTTTGATTTTGCTCGGGGCCGCCCTCGAGTCCTGCACCCAATCGAGTCTAGCCGTGCTGGAGCAAGAGCGCATCTTCCGTCCCCTAGGTCTCACCAGCGCCACCCGCAAACCGCTCTTGCACAAGCGAGCCCAGATCGCCCCCACCGAAGCACGGCCCGAAGGTGGTTACTACCAAGGAGTCGTGCACGACGAGAACGCTCGGGCAGCGGACGGACAAACAGCCCATGCGGGACTCTTTGCAACGGGCGTTGATATGGCTGCCTTTTGCCGCGAATGGTTACGAGCGGCCATGAACGAAACCGATGACGCCCCGCGCATTCTGCCCGCATCAGCTTTGAAACGGGTTTTGGACGGGGCCCACGGACAGTGCCTCGGCTGGCAACACGCGGGAGAGGGCTATCCAGGCCTCGGGCCGCGCACCCTTCACCACACAGGATTCACCGGCACTGCACTTTGGATCGACCCGGACCAGAACCTGTTCCTGATTCTGCTGACCAACCGAGTGCATCCCTCCCGGGAAGGTCAGGGGAACGGCGAAGCGCGCAGGGCATTTGTGCGCGCGGCCCTTCAAGACGCCCACCAACACTAACCAGCAGACTCATGGCTTATTGACCGATCCCATTGCTCACGGGCATCAGGATGCTAAGCATGACGCCAGCCATCCCCGCCCGAGAGCCCTGGGCACACCAAGAGTCTGATTCAGGGGCATTTCGCTTTAGGGGGAACCCACACTCCCCGTTAGAGTCCTGGGCCATGAATGAGCATAAGGAGCCCGGAATTGAACCCACCACCCAAGCCCAGAAGTCCAATCCTCTGGTCCGCATGGTCACGGAGTTCGGCCCACTGGTGGTTTTTTTCGCCACCCAGCGCCTAACAGCGGACGTGGACCCCAAGGGGCTCGACGGTTTGTGGTATGCGACCATCGCATTCATGGTGGCGATCACCCTGAGTGTCATCGCAGGCCGCCTGATGGAGCGGCGCTGGCCGGTGGTTCCCCTGGTGACGGCGGGCTTCGTTTTGATACTGGGAGGCCTAACCCTTTGGCTCCAAGACGAGACGTTCATCAAGATCAAACCGACCCTGGTGAACACCCTTTTCGCCGCAATCTTAGGGTTCGGACAATGGCGCAAGCGGGTTTACTTGAAGGTCATCTTCGGCGAAGCCCTGAGCCTCTCGGACGAACGTTGGAGCCGACTAACCAAGCGCTTTATCCTGTGGTTCATCAGCCTGGCGATCCTGAATGAGATCGCGCGCCAAATTCTGAACACGGACGACTGGACCACGTTCAAGACCATTGGTCTACCGGTCCTGACCGTGCTGTTTATGCTAACCCTCGGGCCATTGATTTCTCCGGAGAACGGACCCGCCGAAGATAAAAAGGAATCAAGGTAAATCGACCCAGAATCCCGCGCTGAACATCAGGCGGGGATCCCCGAACGCTCGCATGCGACGGGCCATGGATTCGGGCTCCATTTCGAGGTAGACCTCGTCCTCTTCATCCCCAACCACCAGGATGATGGCCTCATCGGGATCCACCAAGCGGTCGTCCAGATAGACCCAGACCCCGTCGACCCCCTGGCCGGAAATTTCCACGCGGTTGTCCTTGCAAGAGATATGGACCTCTGCGCCTTCCACCGGTTTCTCCACCGAGATCCACGCAAAGTCCTCCAGCACATCATCGCTCATGCGCCAATGGATTTCCCTGGGAACCGGTTGACGCACGCGCGTCAACATTTGGGTCAAGTAGTCGCGGTCCGGTAGACCGCCGTGACCGTACCCCGCCTTCTCCAAGAATTCCACGTCGTAGAGTCCCTTGTACGTGCCTTGGAGTTGCTTCATGGATGCGGCAAATTCACGACACACATCGATGCGACCATAGGCCGTGTCCTTTTCGCCGACCATGAAGGTGAAACGCGTGTTGGCTAGGTTCAACCCAATGGTCTCCCCGCCTGTGGGGCCCGCCGCAGAAGCATGCACCGCTGCAAAACGCCAGGGGATCTTGGTGCCAATCACGAAGGCCCCATAGCCCCCGTGGCTATAACCTATCAAGTGCACCCGATCTGGATCGACCCCCTCGGTCGCAATCAACTGGGCAACTAAGCGATTGACCAAGAGCGCAATTCGATCGTCATAGAAACCATTCCACTCGTCATTGGGAGCACGCAGAGCCAAGTACAGGTAGCCCGTAACTTCGGGGTGGTCCTTGTAATAGGACTGCATCATCTTCCATTGGCTATCATTGACCTCCTTGGGAACTCCTCCTCCGCCGTGCATTGCAATGACCACGGGCCAGCCGCCGGCGGGTCGTTCCCCCACGGCTCGCAGGGTATAGATGGCCTCTTGACCGTTGATTCGCACCTTTCGCCCGAGGGCATCGGCGCGCATCTGTTGGGTGACTGTGCTCTGCAGCCAAGCCTGCTCGATGCAGCCCCTGACACCTTCCGTGCTGCGGCCGCGAAAGGCTCCTTCGGGGAAGCTCGCGTTAGGATCCCGCTCCACATCGCTGAACCACTGGGCCACGATTTCCGTGGGATTCCCGCTGGCCGAAAATCCTTCCTTGGACCACAGATTGTTGGAATAGTGCACCACCCCCTGATCCCTGGGGGTTTCGATAAACCAGGGGAAGCTCCAGGAGCCCGGGGAGTCCTCCACTTGGATGAAGTACTTCTTGCCCCGCAAGACCACGCACTCGAACACGTCATTCGTATCTGCGCTTTCGCCCCTCGTTAAGCCCTCGACTCTGGCGCGGTTGTCATCGACCAAAGTCACGGCGATGGGAACCTCGATCCGCTCGCCACCTGGAATATCGCGCATTGTGATCAAGAGACGCGCATGGCGGTCGTCCAGCTTGGGCTTAACCTCGTCCTGCAAGTAGCGATTCGTAACATCCACGCCACCTACCATTCGATCCGGAGCCCAAGCCATGGGGAATGCTTTGCCTGAACTCCAACTTACGGCAAAGATCGCCTTGAGTGGATCGCCCTTGATGGCCCGTGCCGCGTCTCCCTCAAACCAGCCGTGATTCAAGCCACGGGCATCCGGCTCACAGGCACCCGTGAAGTGCCAGCCTTGGTCCCATATCTCGACCCAAGTGTGGTTGCCCGGTTTCTCCGCCCAACTCGCGGTTCCCGCTAGTCGTGCGGGAATGCAAATCGCGCGACAGGCATCGGCCAATAGAATCGAGAGGCCCGTACAAGAGGCAAGCCCCAGATCCATGGACTCCAATGGACTCTGATCGGGACGCTTGCGCTTGGTGGAGTAAATCACGCCGACCTGCTTGAACAGTCGCTCGTTCAGGCGCTGCGCTGCCTCCGCCGGAGTCTTGCAGTCCGCCACCATGGGTAAGCAAAGGTCAGTCAATTCTTGACGCCATGGATCCCGGGCTTCGGACACATGGGCATAGGGCAGCACATATTCTCGGAATAGAGCATCGGGTAGGGCCGCGCCCCAGGGAACTTGGGCGCGCACCTTCACCGCCAACTCGACCTCACCTAAGACTCGCGCAGGAGAGAGGGTCGCCAAATCCGCCGCGGGCATGGCAGTGATCAAGTGTCCCAAATCGGCGCGCAACTCAAGAGGCACCTGATCGAAGCAGTCCAGCCAAGCCTCTTGCGCGGAACCTGCGTGCTGCAGGGCAGCCTGCACCTCCGGGGGCCAACCCTCTTGCAAGGGAACGAGGGGCAGGGCAAGGAGAACCGAAAGGGAGAGTTGGGCAATCATGGGTGTGTAAGATGTCGACCGAATGGAGTGCATACTGTACCGAGCTGAAACCGGAGTGGGTTCTACAACCGAACCGTCCCCCTCCCAGCCCTAAGGAGGTAAGCTTGGACCCCATGGAGCAACAAGTCGTCATCGCCGAGGGCCTCCTACCCCAACTCAAGCAATCCCGCACCATCTTGGAGCGAGGTGGCTTTGAAGCTGCCCTCGTACGCCCTCCAGGCTGCGATACGGGGAGCTGAAGCCCTAAATTCTGGCTCGCGGTCGCGGGCCCTGACGCCAAAAATGCCCGGGCTCTGCTGGATCAAGCTGAGCGCGAGAGCATGGACCAGGACCAACTGGCCGCGGCGGATGCGGTGGTGGACCTCGACGCGGACCAGGCCGCCTGCCCCGCCTGCATGACCAACCTCGAAAAAGGAAACGGACGCTGCCCCGGATGCGGCTTGCGCTTGTTCTAGGCCAAGGGGCGACCCAATCATGATCCCTCCCCTGCCCGAATCCCAAGCCGTGGTTTGGGCCAGCCCAAACCAGAAGGCCGCCCAAGAAGCAGCTCTGGTCCTGCGCGCCATGGGCCTCGAGCACCAACTGGTGGGCAGCCCCGACGGGTGGAGCATTTTGGTGCCAGCGAATGCAGCCCCCGAGGCGGTGGCCGAACTCCGGGGATATCAAGACGAGAATGCCTTCTGGCCCCCCAAACAAATCCCTTTTCAGCAGGTAAGCAACGGGCGTCTAGGAGGCCTGATCTACGGGCTCTTGATGATCACCTTGTTCCCCATTGGGCAAGATGGACTGGCTGGCAGGAATTGGTATGAAGCGGGGCTCGTGGACGGACAACGTTTGCGTGAGGGAGAATGGGAGCGCCTCGTGACGGCCCTGACCCTGCATGCGGACCTTCCGCACCTGGCGGGCAACCTGCTCTTCGGAATCGGTTTTGGCATTCTCGCCAGCCACACCCTGGGAAGTGGCTTGGCCTGGTTCCTGGCCCTCAGCGCTGGCGCCCTGGGCAACTGGATCAACGTAATGGTGAGCGATCCCGGCCACCGGTCCCTCGGCGCATCCACCGCGGTCTTTGGGTTGCTTGGGGTGATGAGCAGTTACGAGTGGGTTCATCGCAAGCATTTACCCCTCGTTGCTCTTCGTCGTGTGGCACCGTTAATGGGCGCGGCGGTGCTGCTCGGGTACCTGGGCATGGGCAGCGGCGATGGCACGGGCCGGGTGGACATTGGTGCCCACGTGTTTGGGTTCCTCGGAGGCATCGGGCTCGGCGCATTGGTGGGAAGCGCCCGCGTGCCCCAACGATTGAGCACCAAGGGCCAAGGTCTCGCCGGGCTGCTGACACTGGTGCTGGTGACCCTCGCTTGGGCCCTGGCCCATTCGCGCTAGGCCCCAACCAATCCCTCAGCCATCACCGGGCGAGACAATCTGGCCGCCCGAGTGTTCCGCCAGAAGGTCCAAGGTCCCGTCTCCGCTACCACCTAATAGAACGCAGTAGAAACGCACCTGCAACACGGGCAACAGTCGCTCAAGGTAGGGTTTGACCCATGAACGCCCGCTGCTGGTGGCCCCGTCGCACAGCACCACCACCGTGTCCGGTTCACAGGCTTCTGGATCAATTTCACCAGACGCTCCATGGCCGAGGGCTCGTTGAATAGCGGGCCGCAGGTTGGTGCCTCCACCCGGTTCATGGCTAGAAAGGGACTTCCGCAAGCGAGCAATATTCTTGGGAGTAGCAGCAACCATCGCACCGGAGTCCACAGGCGGCCCGGAACTGAACAGGATGACTTTGAATTGGGCGTCCTCGCCTAGACCATCGAGCGCGCTCAACAACTGCTCTTGGGCAAGTTCATAACGGGTGATGCCCGAGGACGTTTCACTCCCCATGGAGCCCGATTTATCCAGCACAAAGGTCACCCGATCCCCTTCGATGTCCAAGCCAAAAAAGGAGGCCCGGGTGCGAGGACCTTGGGAGCTGTCCGCTGCCTTATGCATGGGGATCTTCCCCTGACGAACGGAAACCCACCACTGAATCCAATTGCGCGGATTGCTCCCGATAGAACGGCCTGAGATCAGCGAGAGGGCCTGAGAATAGTCGCGAGTCACCCGCCGAGAACCAATCTTGGCGCGCTTGCGCTGGTCCCAAACCAACATGCCATCGATCAGAAGCGCCACCCGTTCCTCCGGGGCGAAACCCCGAGACAGTTGAATTCCGCGCACGCTGTCACGCCAATTTGGACCGGCCATCATCTTGACCAGCAGAGGCTCGAGGTCCTTGCACGCACGCTTACCCAGGGGACGGCGGCCCGCTTGTGTGCGCCGCAGCAGGGGCACGGTGGGGTGCACAAGGCCGATGATCTGTGGACCAGTGAGAAGGGCTACTAGCATTCGATCCAGGGCAGGGTCGGTCCAGCCTGCCGCGTTCATCAAGGCTTCTGACCGCAGTGGATCCTCAGCATCTCGGCCCAAGGTCAAGAGGCACTGTCGGCCAGCAGAGAGCCCCTGGTCCTGGAGCAAACCCATGGCAGTTTTTCGACGTGAAATGGATTTTTTCTTATCCAAGACCACGCCAAATGAAAGCTCATTGATGAGAGGCGACGACCCCGTCTTCCGGCCAAGGGCACGCCGAACCAAACCCTTGAGTACCTTCGTACTGGTCCCTCCAGCTCCCACTCGAAACAGTGGGTCCCCCGCGGTAGCCTCGACCATGCCAAAAATGTCGAGCAGAGGTCCGACCACTTCGGGCACCCACTGGGGATCTTCCAACATCCCGGTCAGGACCCTGAGGGTCGCTGGCCCCGGCAGGTCGGGGAGCTTTCCACGTTCTAAGTCCCGGGCATAACGCTCGAAGGTATGCACGACCTGGGACTCCCTGGGATCCTCAAGGGTCTCCCTGGATTCGACTGGGCTGAGACCGAGATGGGCCGACCCGGCGAAAGAGGTCCCCGCCAGGGGCAGCGGCCCAAGCATCACCCAGCAAAGCGCCGGCCCCATCCATCGAAGTCCAAACAAGATCATCTGCGGGGAAGTATCCACCCTAGGCCGGGTGGTTGCCAACAGAAGGGACCTAACTCTGCGGCCCACGAACCGTAGACTGCCCCCATGCGGAGACTGTGTTGGATTCTGGCGGGCTGCTTGCCGAGCTGTACGCCCAGCCCCGAGCCACCCCAGCAGGTGGTGCTGGTGGTCTGTGACACCCTGCGGGCGGACCACCTTTCCCTTTACGGGTACTCACGCCCCACCAGCCCGAACCTCGAACAATTGGCCCAAGAGTCGACGGTTTACCACCGAGCCCAAGCCGCTGCTCCCTGGACCCTGCCCTCCCACGCCTCCATTTTCACCGGGCTTTATCCCAGCGAACACGGGGCGCGTACCTGGTCCGGAGACGATCTCAAGGAACTACGGGACAAGGGCTGGTCTGAGGACAACAACGTGGGCCCCCTTGCGGCCCACCACACCACTCTGGCGGAGCTGTTCCAAGGCCATGGTTGGGCCACGGGTGCGGTTGTAGCGAATGTGGCCTACATGCATGAGCGTTACGGCATCGCCCAGGGATTCGATTCCTACCAACGCCAGCGCGGCCCGGTGGAAGAGATCACGCGCCGCGCGCTGCAGTTCATTGAAGCCCACAAGCACGAGTCCTTTTTTCTGTTCGTCAATCTGATGGACACCCATCGGCCCTACAACGTGCGCCCCCACCCGCCGATTCCCGACCGTTCCTCGGATGGCAATCTGCTCAAGCGCTTGGTGCCTTTGATCCTCGACCCCAATGCGAGCGCTTCGCCAGAACTACTCGACGCTTTGAAGGACCAGTACGACACGGCGATCGCCAATCTGGACGAGGGCTTGGGTGACTTCTTCGAGACCCTGCGCAAGGACGGCCTCTACGACAACATGTGCCTCATGGTCACCAGCGACCACGGGGAGTTCCTCGGGGAACACGACTTGATTGAGCACTCCAAGGATGTTTACCAGGGCACCTTGCACGTTCCCCTGATCGTCAAAGCCCCCGGTCAGACCAAACGCATGGACGACCATGACTGGATCGGTCACGTGCACCTGCCCGGCCTGATCCTCGATGCCCTAGCCCATCCCGAAACCAACTCCCCGCTCCGCAGCCACTGGCCCCGCAGAGACGGGGTGCTCTCGGAGAATTACGACAGCCGAGTGCACGACCTGCGCGCCCCCTGGGGAGATCGTTTTCGCCGCTCCCGTCGCGTCTTGGTGTCAGGAAGTCTGAAGACCATCCTCTCCAGCGACGGAAACCACGAAACCTACAACCTCCTCGAAGACCCCCAGGAGAACCTGCCCCTGATGGCAGACGAGACCCAGACCAAGCACCAGGAAAGCGCCCTAGAGAGCTTCGGTGGCCTGAAAATGGCCCCACCCGGGGGTGCGGTGGAGCTGGATGAGGAGGCCATGAGGGCCATGGAACAGCTCGGCTATGGGGGTAATCCCTATGACTCTAAATAGATATATCTAATTTTTAGGCGTTTAGCCTATCACTTCACAGGGTTGGTCCCCTAGACTATGCGCAAGAGCCAATGGCTCAGCCCCAACCTTCGGGTACGCGGGCCGACCTCGAAAGAGAAGGAGAGGACTCTTTCGATGGTTGCACAGGGTTCTTCAAAAGACCCGGGGAAGGTGCCTTATGGCGCCTTCCTCTTTTTTTACCCCTGACCGCGCGCGGGCAGGGGTCCGGAGCCGCCCCACGGGCCCAGCTCCAGCAAAACCGGTCCCTTTCCAAAAACCCTCAGCCCATCGTTTTCCAAACGAGAGCTAGGCAGGTGACACCCGCCTCCGCCGCCAAGAACTCCGAGATCGGCGTGGTCTCCACCCGAAGGCCAGCCGCACGCACGATCCCAACGCTGCGGGGATGTTCTTCTGGCATGACCAACACGTCTCCGACCCGCAGTGCGTTGGCCCCAAAGGGTTCCCCCCCATCGATTTCCATGTGTCTGAAATCCGGAGCACGCCCCAGGTCCACCCATTCCGGTTGCACCAGCACCGTATCCTCAGCCACGGCGCAGGCCCCCGTGAGTAGGTGCAGCGCACCTCGCACGGGGATCGCCTTCACGCGCAACCCATGGGACAAGACTGCGTGAGCTAACTCCTTCAACCCCGCATGGTTGGTGCGACTGCTTTGACCGCAATACAACACGTCTCCCAAGCGCATGAGGTCTCCCCCATCAAGAGTCGCGGCCTCTCCGAGCAATTCCACCCGGGGCCGATCCTGGGGCAAGAATGGCAGCAACGATTCCAATTCCGCTCGGCGGCTGAGGGCACCGGGTCGCGTGTAAAGCACCACCTCATCAAAGACGCGCACGGGATCCTCTACAAAGCAAGCATCCGGTGCACCGGCCAAGGCGGGCAGTACGGTCACGTCAACTTCCAACCGGCGCAACAGGTCGGCCAACCCGGCGTGCTGTTCCTGCGCCAGATCCAAGTCAATCTCTCGACGTTTCAGGTGGGTCAGCTCGCAAGCACCCAGGTCCTCCCCGGGGGTGCGCATCAAGGCCTGTAGTTGCTCAGTCATGGATCAGTGGGTCAAGGGTCTGGGTGCTGACAGCGTGATACAAAGGGCGCGCCCGTAGGTAGATCTGCTGGGCCCGAACGCGCCCCTCGCTGCTGGAACACAGGGCATCGTACAGGGGCACCAGATACTTGCGTCGCCCAACGGTCAAGAGGAATTGCTCTAAGCGCTCGTCGATCCCCCCATAGCCCCGACGGACGCCCAACTCCAGCCATGCGCAAAGCACTTCCGCGTTGCCGCTACTGGTCAAACCAAATTGCCCATC
The DNA here is from genome assembly GCA_937910685.1 of uncultured bacterium. Lineage (GTDB taxonomy): Bacteria > Planctomycetota > UBA1135 > UBA1135. Next base: position 10,576 of record CALEMP010000090.1, on the reverse strand, counting down.
CAACGTCCCTAGCAGCTCGGGACTTGCGTCTTGTCCCAGGCCGTGAATGAAGCGCAGCCATTGAAAGGTATTCCATTCAGCGTCGATGACCATGGCCGGATCCGTCCCCGCAATCACGCGCGACACCGCCGCGTCCACCATCAGGAGCGACTCACTGATCGCCATCGGCGCATCATCCGGCAAGCCCGGTTGGTGCAGCCAAAGGTCCAGATCCAAGTTTGCCATGGCACCAGGGCGCAGCTTGGCGAGCCCTGCGGCGATAAACTCTTCAAAGTCAGCAGTACTCGCGCTTTGAAAGGCATGGGCCTCGAACCAAGCGCTCAGAAGGTCATCGATGTCCTCACGGCCCACCAACTCTTCCATCCGCCGCAGGAGCAGCGCCCCCTTTTCATAGGGCACCCACGAGAATCCCATGTCCGGGTGGCGACCGTCCAGGTCGATAGCCAGCACGGTTTGCCAAGGTTCGAGGGTTTCCATCTCGGCCAATAGGTCCGTACGTGCGAGGGCCTGTTCCATTTCTGAGCGATCCTTACCAAAGATCTCTTCGATGATCCGTTGCTCGCAGTAAACCGTGAAGCCCTCATTGAGCCAAAAGTCCTCCCAGGTTTCATTGGTCACCAAGTTGCCCGACCAAGAGTGCGCCAGCTCGTGGGCAATCAAGGACACGAGAGAACGATCCCCCGCCAAGATCGTCGGGGTTGCAAAGGTCAAGAGCGGATTCTCCATGCCCCCAAAGGGAAATGCTGGGGGCAGGACCAAAACGTCATAGCGGCCCCAGCGGTAGGGGCCAAAAAGCTTCTCTGCGGCGACCAACATGGCCTCTGTTCCATCCAGCTCCGTCGCGGCTAACTCGATGGTGGCTGGCTCGGCAAAGACCGCCACTCGGGGCGAGATTGCGCGTCGCTCCAAACGACCACAGGCCAAGGCAATCAAGTATGGGGGCACAGTCAGGCTCAATTCGTGCTGCCAGACCAAGCGGCTGGGATCACCCGGGATTTCTTGCGCACCAGTTCCTTCGCCACTCATGACCACGCGCAAATCCCGGGGCGCCGTGACCCGCGCGCTCCAGCTAATCCGATTCCCTGGCGTGTCCTGAATCGGCAACCAAGAGCGAGTCAGAATCGCTTGCCCTTGGCTGTACATGAAAGGGCCGAGACCACTTGCGGTCTGTTCGGGACCCAGCCACTGGAGAGCCTCTCCCTCGGGTCGCGTCTTCCACCGGACGCGGACCGCCTGATCGGACTCTTCTAATTGAATCGTCAACGCTTGGCCCAAGCGCTCTTGGGTGTCACCCAAATGAAACCCACGCGGCTCTCCGTCGAGGCCGTGCACGGATATCTGATCCAAGGACGCCACGTCCAAGATCAGCGGCTCGTGAGGGTCTGAACGCTGGAGAGAATAAACCGCGCTGCCGACCAAGCACTCGGACTCAAAGTCCAGCTCAAGCTCCATGTCCACGTGTACCACGCGCACCAGCCACGGCTGGCTGGCTGAATGCAAATCAGGGTTTTCTGGAGCCTGTGAATACCTGGGCGTCAGCACAGGCTTCGGCCCTCGACACCCTGCACTCACCAAGAGAACACCCCCCATCAACAGCACAAGTACTTTTCCCATGGCCCCATGCTGCTATGCACAACGGAAAGCGCAAGCTTCGAGTCCCAGCAACTTGCAGCGATTAGGGGTCTGGCCCCCAAGTCACACTTCGAGCCGGCTCCCTATGGCGGTAGGCTCTGGTGTCGACCCGCCCCAACCCCACCCCAAGGATTCCCATGCTCACCCTCTTGCTAGCCGCTGCCTGCTTGTCCTCCCCCGCGCCCCAGGCCGAGTTCGTGGCCGTGCGCTGCGGCGAATTCTGGCCCGAGCCCTCTGCAGAAGTTCAGAGCAACGTCGTGCTCCTCATTCGTGAGGGCAAAATCCAGCAAGTGTTGGCCGCCGGCGAACAGTTGCCCCCCGTGGATCAAGTCCACGATCTTTCCGAGGCGTTTGTGATGCCCGGATGGATTGATTGCCATGTGCACCTGACCGGTGAGCTCAGCCGCAAATCGCGCCTCGAATATGTAACCCTCTCAGAAGCTGCCGTCACCCTGCGCACGGTGATGCACGCGCGCCGCACGGTGGAAGCGGGTTTCACCACCGTGCGTGATTTGGGAGCCGACACGGGGGCGATCTTTGCCGTGCGCGATTCGATCCAGCGCGGAGAGATCCCTGGCCCCCGCATTTTGGCGGCGGGCAGCGCGGTGACTCCCAGCGGCGGCCACGGAGATCCCACCCACGGCTACCGGGAGACGCTCTTTGACTTGCCTGGAATTTCCTCTGGCGTGGCGGACGGAGTGCCCCAATGCCGTGCCGCCGTACGTCACCAGGTGCGGCGAGGTGCCGATGTGATCAAGTTGACCGCCACCGGAGGCGTGCTCTCGGAAACCGCAGCCGGCACGGATCAACAGTTCTTCGATGATGAACTCAAGGCGATTGTCGACACGGCCCACATGCTTGGGCGGCGTGTTGCCGCCCATGCCCATGGCCCCACGGGAATGGCGGCTGCCCTACGCGCTGGAGTGGACTCCATCGAGCATGGGTCCTTCCTCAACCAAGAGTGCCTCGCCCTGTTTCTCGAAAAGGGTGCCTGGCTGGTGCCGACTCTGCACGCTGGGCAAACCGTAGTGACCTATGCTGGAGATCCCGACTGGTTTCCGGAGGTGATTGCACGCAAGGCGCGCATGGTGGGCCCGGTCATGATGCGCTCCCTCGGACGCGCTCATAAGGCAGGGGTGCGCATCGCTTTTGGCACGGACTGCGGTGTGGGCGCCCACGGATTGAACGCCGAGGAATTCAGCCTCATGGTGCGGGCCGGCATGAGCCCCACCGTCGCCCTGACCTCCGCCACCACTGGCGCGGCGGAACTCTGCGGGCTTGCGGCAAGCCACGGCAAACTGGCCCCGGGCTACGTGGCCGATCTGGTCGCCCTCTCGGCCGATCCGAGGGGTGACATTGGGCTCACGGAAAAACCCCTGGCAGTCATGCGCGCCGGGCGTCTGGCTCTCTGGCAAGGGCAACGAATTGCCTGGAACGAGGTACAGCCGAAAAAGTGAGCCCCCAGGGCACCATTCGCCAAGTCGGGGATTCAAGTCACGGCCCCAACTGGCTACCTTCTGTATTCCGAAAGCTGTGACCCGAGTCCAGTCCCCCGGAACAAGCGGCCCATGTCCACTCCCCAAACCCAGATCAAGACCTGCCCCGGCTGCGGAGCCAAGCTCCCCGATGTGGCCCTGTCCATTTGTCCCTACTGCGTGACCCCCCTGGGAATCACGCCCAAGGCGGATGGGAAAGAGAGCCCCTATGCAGTTCGCATCACGCGCATCTTAGCCCACGATACCTTGGCCGAGGCCATGGCTTGGACCCCGGCTGAAGGGCCCGAGTTCGTGCGCGGCGGACAGCTCGTCTTCCGGGGCAAACTCACCGCAGTGATCGGCGTCATTCTGTCGGCCGCATCCTTCCTGAGGGCTTCCGATCCCCTCAATCCTCTGTTCTTGATTGGGCTGGCCATCATCATCGGCGGAATCGTCTTGATCGTGCAAGGCAAGGGCGTGCGCACTACTGCCACATCGAAAGAAATGCTTCGCCGCCCCGGCGTCATTGTGGACCGCCGCTCGGAAATCACCCTGCAAGGAATGGGCGGCGGCACAACCTACTTTTTCGAAATCGAGTTCGAGGGAGGCCTGCGCGGGGAATTCACCTGGCCCGGTCGCGGAATTAACACAGAACCCTATACCTCAAACCTACCCGGAGTCGCCTTCACGCGCGGGGTGGAATTGGTGTACTTCAAACATATCCGGGTCTAAACCCGGTCGAGACAACCATGCCCCGCACCATCGAATTACCCGATGATCCCGCTGCGGCCCTCCACATCCTGCGCACCGCCAGCGCTGAGGGCCCCATCGTCGTATTCAAAGCCAGCCCCACCTGCCCCATTTCCCACAAGGCGCAATGGGAGTTCAAGAACTACCTCAAAGGACTCGCCGACGACGACCCATTGATCACGGTGACGATCGATGTCCTTGACCGCCGCTCCCTTGCCCGCGGCCTGACCAGTGCCCTCCAGATCGAGCATCAATCACCCCAAGCCCTGTGGTTCGAAGCGGGCGAACTCAGCTGGCACGACAGCCATGGCAACTTGACCGCCACCTACTTCGGTGCTAAGAGGGGTTAGTCCGTCAGACCAACAACCATGAAACCCAACCCTCGATTCCTCTGGCTCGCTGCGGCGCTCCTGGCCGCCTGCCCCGCCGGGGGATCCAAGGGCGAAATCCGCGCGATACCCACGGGAGACGGCGGCGCCGGCCCCGATCAAGGCAGCAGCCAAACCACCGAACCCGACGGGAAGCGCCACGGCCCCCCCATCGTTGCGGGTGCCCCAGATCCCCGCGCACCTTCCCCCGGGGACAAGCCAACGCCGAAACCCACCACCCCCGAAGACCGAGCCCTTGAGCGCTTGGCCAAGCCCCTCACCACCCGGGTCCAGCCCCACCTCGAGGTTCCAGCGGATCAACTCCACGGAGTCCGGCTCCTGGCAAGCGCACCGCCAACGGCGCCGCCCCTCGATGCACTGCTCGTGCAGGTTTTTTCCCAGCCGGGCCAACTCGAGACCTTTGTCTTGCTGCTCGACGGAGATGATTCCCTGATTGCGCGTCTCCCTCGGGCGCTGCCCGACGGCCCCCATGCCCTCAGAATCGGCGCCTTGAGCATCCCCCTGAATGCGCCCCATACCTGGAGAGGAATTGCAGCGGGTGAAGTGGATCCTGCGGTGGCCGGAGCGGTCCTGCGCTTGGGAGCCATGGTGGCCCGGGACCATCTTCTAGCCGCAGCCGAAAAGGGCTGGGCCCAAGGGGAACAAAACCACGACCTCGATGTGCTCGTGCTGGGCGTGCAACCGGACAGCATATCTCTCCCGGGGGAAGTCCCCGCAGGAGCTCCGATCGGGGTTCCCGAAACGTTCAGCGTGGGAAAATCCATGCCCGCAACCCTTGAGGGTTGGACCACTCAAGACAGCACATGGCGGGGCATCGCCCGCATCCCGGTGATCACTGCCCAGGGAACGTCGCTGATCCTGCGGATTGGACTGCAGGGGCGCCTACCCTGAGTGAACCGGAAAGAGGCTGGCGTGGCGCCGCTCGAAGGATCGCGGCCAGAGGCCCCACGTCCTGATCGTTGCGCGGCTGCAAGGAAAGAGGGTACTCGCCCCACCAGTCTCCTCCGGCCCAGGCAACTGCGGTCATCTTTTCTTGCTTAGCTTGGTCTAGAAAGCGGTCGAGCACTGGCAGCCAGCGCCTTTCGAACCAGGGCACCCCGAACTCGCCGATGACTCCTGGCACGCCCCCCCGCTTGCACCATTGGGCAAATGGATCCAGACGTTCGGAGCCCCGCGAAAGGAGGTTCGGATCGGTTCGCAGCTCCTCTTCAAAAGTCAACTGATAGCGGCCGCTCCCGTCACGATCAAAATAGAGGTGAGCCTCGTAGGCCGTGTGCCCAATGGGATCCTCGATCCAGGGGCTTTCCGGGTTGTACTGCAGCCATTCGTGCGCTTTCGACCATTCGTCCCCCGCGACCCAGACCCAAGTGCGATCCTCGGCACTTCGCAGGGCGCGCACCACCTGGTTCGATGTCTCGTGCCAATTCGCACGTCCCATATCATGGGGTTCATTCATCAGACCGTAAGCCATGAGAGCTGGGTGCTCCCGCACATGGGATCCCAGTCGCAACCAAAGATCGCTCAGATGCTCGGAGCGCAGCCCTTGGGCGCCATCTTGGGGCTCGCCAAGAACAAACTCATGCGCCCGGCCCCGATCACTTACGCGGTAGCGCCCATGGTTGTGCAGATCGAGCACGACCTTGCAACCATAAAATGCGGCCGTGTCCAATTGCTCGAGCACACGTCCGGTGTAGGCCTGATCAAGACCCGCGCCAAGAATGGGCTGTAGACGTTCCCACAAGATGGGCAAACGGACAATCCGCAAACCGCGGCTCGCGAAGTAGGCCATGGTCTCCTTCCGGGGAAACAGATATTCCTGACCGTGGTCGCCGGGGTTCTCGTTCGAGAAGTCTCGCTCATGGGCGCCAAATTCGGCGCCCGCAAGGTTAATCCCGAAGCCCACGATAGGCGCCTCGTCCGGCCCGCCACAGGAGGCAAGCCCCCACAACAGGAGACCGCCAGCCTTGGCAATAGTGCTAGTGCAGTGGTTCATCACGGCAATCTCCACGGGTCTCGGCTCAAGGCCAGCGAACAACGATCAGTGCATTGGTAGTCGTCATGTCGATCGCACTCGATCGCAGCAACCGGACTCCCGCGCGCACACCGAACCAGTCGGTAAAGTCATAGGCGGCTCCCATATCGAACTCGTAGTAGCCCACTGAGTTTGCGTCGAGTGCAGCCCTACCTGAGGCCCGGTAGTACATCTCCTTCGAACCGGTGAACCAATCCTCGCCGAACTGGTGCTTCCAGTCCATCTGCAGGGAATACACCGAATACCCCTTGGGGGCGAAGTACGGGGTATCTGCCATAGACAATTGGCCAGGATCGCTCAAGACCGAGTTCTCGTTAGAGAAGTTCTCGAAGTCTGCTTTCAAAAGCAACCGGAACTCCATGGGAGCCGGATTGAACTCGTAGGCGGCATAGAGGTTGGCCTCTAGCTGTGAGTTGTCGTCGGAGTAGTTGGCAAACATCAGACTGCCCCCATAGTCCACCCGCCGGGAGGACTTCTTAGACAAGCCAAATCGCGCACCGGAACGATTGAGGTCACGACGCATGGTCTCCACGTTCTCCAAAACAGGTTCGCTGAAGAGGCGTGCGTCTATGGCCATCTCTGAGTCCGAGGTGTATCGCACGCCCATGTCGTAGTAGATCCGCTCGCGCAGGAACCCTTCCATGTCATAGCTTGGAATCTCGACGCGACCGTCAATAACCGTACTCTTGCCAACTTCGCTCGATCCAAAGACGCGCAACACATTTGCATTCAGGATGACATTGTCACCCGCGTCATAAGAACGACGGCCGAGGCCAATCCCCGCATAGTCCGCGCGATCCCCAAGGGGGAATGAAATGTCAGACAGGGTCCAGGACTCCTTGATCACTGCTAGGCCATCCCGTCCACTGCGGTCTTCGCTGCCGGTGATTACATCCACGCGCGATGAAATTTCGCGTTTGGCGCCTGCCAGGGCCTGGGTCGCCTCGCGGTGTCCACCGGAAAGCTTGACCAACTCTTCGTATTGGTGAATGGCACGACTGGTATGGCCGCGACGGTGGTCGAGCTGAGCCAAGTCAAAGAGCGCCTCTTGGTTTGCTGGTTCCAAAACCACTAGCTGCTCGAGGGCCTTGCTGGCCACAGCGGGACGCCAGTCCCGGTTGACCTTGGCCGCTAGTTCAAGGCGTACCGCCTCGGAAAGCTCCAGCTCTGCCTCGAAGTCGTACTCAGCCCGCGCCCCAAATCCCGGAGAACCGCTGCCGAACACGTCGACCGCCAAGGCTTCCGTGGGCAAGCCAGCGATCAACTCATCGTAAGCCTGGAAAGCTTCCTCGTAGCGATGATCCCAGTAGAGGGCACGCGCGTACTCCCGTTTGGCGAAGGCATAGTCTGCATCCTGGGCCACGAGAGCGTCATATTCGGCAATCGCAAGGTCAAATTCGCGCTGGATCACATAGGCCCGGGCCAGGCCCAAGCGGGCCCGGGTGTTGCCCGGGTTCCGCGCTAGGGCGGTGGCGAAGGTACGCACGGGTGATTCCTCGAATCCGGCCTTGAGGGCCAGACTCTGGGCCTCGCCCAGGAGCACCATAGCGGTGATGTTGTTCGGTTGCCAACGCAGTACGTTGGACAGATAGCCTCTGGCACGGCGGTGATCCTGGTCGCCCAAGGCCAACTTGCCCAGCTCAATACGCAGACGCACGTCCTCACCACTAGAAACAACAGTGGAAGACATGAGTGCCATTTCACCCGCGGCGGAGTTGACTCCCCGGGCGCGAGCCAAGGAAAGTCCATAAAAGACTTCCGGCGCATGCACGGTCGGCTCGGACAGAGCCATCTGGTAGATACGCGCGGCCTGTACGGCGTTGCCTTCCTGTAGGTGAGCCTTCGCCAAGAGGACGCGTACCTGGCCGATGGCCATGTTGTCCGAGGGGTGACCGTCCACAAAGCGCTGGCAAGTGGCCTTGGCCTGGGGAATCGCTCCCATTTCCAATTGTGCACGCACCAGACCCAGAACCACGTCCACATCGTTGGGACGCTGGGCCGCAAGGGCAGAGCAAATCCCCACCGCGTCGGTGGCACGGCCCTGGGAAATGAGGGTCAGAGCCAATTCGAGACGGGCCCGTGGGCCTTGGGGTGTGGCGAGAGGGACTTTGCGCAGCTCGGCTTTGGCCTGCTGGAAGTCACCTTTTTCTCGTCGAAGCATCGCCAGGCGGATCCGCACCTCGTAGTCCTCACCCTTTTCGAGCAACATCATCTCAAAGATGCTCTGAGAGGCAACCCATTCACCAGTCAAGTGGTAGAGCTGCGCGAGGGCCAATTGGTACTTGCGCACGGTGCCCAATTCGGGCTCCAAGGCTTCCAGGGCCTCTCGGGCGCGACTTGTGTCGTATGCCTCCAGCAAGATCCGGGCAGCCATCAGGCGTGCCATGGGGTCCGTAGGGGAAGCCTGCATGACCTGCTCGTTGATCTGCATGGCTAGCTTGTAGTTCTGCAGGGACAGCAACTGATCCACGAGGCGGATTCTCAAATCGATCACGCTAGGCTCTAGAGAAGCCATGGACTGGACGGTCTTGGCTGCGCGCTCGCCCTGGCCGGTGAGCTGACAGCAAAGCACCATGTGGGTGGCCCAGCGCAATTCCCGGGGATAACGCCTGTGGAGGCGCTCCAAGTAGGGCAGAGCTTCTCGGGGCCGCTGCATGTCGAGCAAAACCGGCGCAAGCAGCAGCTGGTCCGCTTCGCTTGAGGGGTCGAGCTTGCGCAAATGACGTTCGAACACCGCCTGGGCGCGCTCAAAATCCTTCAGCCAGGTGTAGCTCCGGCAGAGCATAGCTGCCGCGTCCAGATCGTCGGGTTGCAGGATAACAACCTCCTCCAGTTGCTTGACCGCTTCGCTGTACTCACCACCCATGATGAACACATCTGCCAAGCTGCGGCGCAGCTCCGTGTCCGTGGGACGCATGGTAATTGCTTCCTCATACATCTCCCGCGCTCGGGGCAATTTCCCTTCACGCACCAATAGACCCGCATACTCAATGCGCACCTCTTGGTCATCCGGAAGCTGCAAAAGGTATGAATCAAAGAGATCCAGGGCTTCTCCAAGGTGTCCCAAAGCAAGAGCGTTGCGCGCGGAGCGCAGCAGCAGTTCCTGTTCAGACGTACGCACCAGGGGATCCTGGGCCACGGCGCCAGGGCGCTGGAGGGTGGGGAAGCTGGGATCACCCACGTTCAGCATGGTGCGCTGAGGGGTGAACCGCTGAACGGGTCGCTCACCAAAGACACTGGGAGATGCCGTTGAACTGATTGTAGGCGGCTGCAACTGCCCCTGCGGGGTCGAAGAGGCCGGATCTGCGGGCCGACAGGCACTGATCACACCAAGGAGGAGGGTGAGGACAATGCCTGTGGCGTGTTGAGGGGAGTAAAGATTCATGGTGTATAGGGCGGAAGCCTAGAAATAAGAGATTCGGATCCTCCCTTCCCTAACCTGAAGGTCTTTCGGTGAATCGCTTCGAAACACCCAATCCCAGGACAATTCCCAATAAGCGACTTCCATAGGTTGGATGCCGCATGATCACTTTCAGCAAGGGAGACTCAGATGTGTACTCCCGAAGTGCCGATATTCTTCACCCCCCACCTCGACTCACCCCTCTCTATCGTGTCCCAAAAACCGAGACAAGCCCTGATGGCGACCTGTGCCCTAGTGACACTGGTCTACCTAGCATACAGAGGCCTCTACACGCTCAATCATCAGAGCCTGTACGCCAGCATCGCCTCCTGGATGCTCTACGCATCTGAACTGTGGGGGGGTATGTCCCTCTTCCTGTTCTTCATGCAGGTCTGGGATACCCAGAGCCCCCAGGAGCAGCCACCCCTCGAAAACGCCTCGATCGACGTGTTTGTCCCCACCTACAACGAGGATGTAGCCATTCTGAGAGGCACGCTGCAGGCCTGCTTGGCCATGGACTACCCCCATCGCACCTTCCTACTGGACGATGGAAAGCGAGATGAGATGCGCCAGCTGTGTGAAGAACTTGGCGTTCACTACATCACCCGTGACAACAACCTGCACGCCAAAGCAGGTAACCTGAACAACGCACTCGACCAAACCGACGGCGAGTTTCTTGCGATCCTCGATGCGGACCACGTCCCCGAGCCCCACTTCCTTTCACGCATGATCGGCTACTTCCGGGATCCGGAATTGGGCATCGTGCAGTCCCCCCACGCGTTCTCCAACTTCGACACCTTCCAGGGTCGTGTGAACTACGAAAAGGGACGCTTCTGGGATGAGGGAGAGCTCTTCTACAAGGTCATCCAGCCAGGACGCACGGCCACCAACTCGGTAG
>CALEMP010000089.1 GCA_937910685.1 uncultured bacterium | reverse complement strand
AACTTGGTCTTGGGGACAGACGGGCACTATGTTCTGACGGACATGGGGCTGGCGCGGATCGAGGGCGAGGCGTCCATGACCCGCTCCGCACAACTCTTGGGAACCCCTTCCTACATGAGTCCCGAACTGGCGCGCGGCGAACGCGAGGATGCGGACGCTCGTTCCGATGTGTGGGCTTGGGGAGTCACCCTCTTTGAAGCGGTTTCCCTCGACCGCCCCTTCGGTATCGGGGGCATGCATGAAATCCTACGCCAAGTAGGCACACGCACACCAGCACGGCTGCAAGATCAGTCCCATGCGCTCTCGCGGGGCCGACTCGACGGGCTACGCTCAATCGTCCACCGTTGCTTGGAAAAAGACCCTGACCAGCGCTACTCCAATGCTGGCGAGTTAGCTCAAGACATGCGTGCTCTGCTTGCGAGTCAGCGCGTAAAGGGCGTCACCAAGGCTCGTCGCGTAGCGCTCCTTCTTCAACGTAATCGAAAGCCTTCCATTTGGGCCGCGGCGGCCATCATGATCACCGCCGCCAGCCTACTCGGGGCGAACCACTTTAGATCTGTGAGCAAGCTCACAAACGAGCTCACCAAGAGTCTGCACGCGTCCATCGCCCTCCTAGGAGAGGACTTCGAACAGAATCGTCAAGAGTTCGAGCCACTGATCGAGCGCATGCGAGCCCTCGCCGCTGACCCCCGCCTGGGAGAGCCCGTCATGCGGGCGCAGCTGCTTTCCACCTTGGCCACCGCCATCACCGAGCAGCCCCAAGCGGACATTGAGGACTGGCAAATTGTCTATGAACTGAGCGCGCAAGCCCTGCAAATCCTACCGCCAGAAGAGGACTTCGTGCGTGCTGAGCTACACCTGGAGCGTGCACACCTGAGCTCCAACTTGGGCAACCGCCTGAGTGCCAAGGACGATTACTTGCAGGCTGCCCTACACCTAGAAGGTGCCATGGACCCGGTCCTGCAAGCCAAGTACGCTTGGGCCGTCGCTCAATACCACTGGGTGCATTATGTGTACGGGTCAGAGAGTGAGATGAATACGGCGCTCAAGGACCTCGGTGCGATTCAACTGCTCGATAGTACGATCGCCTTTCTCCAGGACGAGGGCTTTCCCATCTGGGCTCTACGATGTGAGCATGCCCGGGTCCGGCTCGCGGGCTACATGCACGTCCCGACACCCGAAGAGGCTGAGGACGCTCAACGAATCGCCGATGAGCTTGTCGAGTTACTGCCCCCTTCCCATAGCTGGACGATTCAAGCGCTCAATACTGTTGCGAAGCTTTGGTATCGCATCGCCGAACAATACCCCCAGACCGTTCACACTCCAAAAGCTGTACCTGACAGCGCTGAACGCTCGAAGTTGATCCGCGCCGACACGTTGCGCTATTACCGCCTCTCCCTGAATACATACCAAGACCTACATCGTCAAAGCATAGTGCGGTACGGACCCGACCACGTCTTTAGTGCGACAGCCGGAATCGCGGTGGGTCAGCAACTGATGTTACTTGGCGATCCCGAAGCGGGCCGCCCCTACTATGAAGAGGGGATTCGCATTCGCTCCAAACTCGCCGGGCCCAACACTGAATTTCTCCTGCGGATTAAGACGGGGTACGGCGTCTGCTTGATGATGGCGCTGGACTACGAGGCTGCGGTCAAGCATTACGAACAACACTGGCAGGTTTGCGCGAGTCAACCGCTCCTGGGTCCGGGGCACCCGATCACGGTTGTTGCCCACCGGGGATATCAACACGCCCTACGCCCCCTCGGTCGGGTGGACCTCATTCGTGAAGACTCGAAGATTCAGTGGGAGGGCGTCAGTGAAGCTTTCGTTGCTGCGCGCACCCATCTTGCTGAGGATCTGTACACGATCACCGGTGCCGAGAGCGTCTTTGGACCCGATCCTGGGGTGGTGGAAGCCATCGACGCGCGTATTGCGCAGCTCAAACAATCGTGGATTGACAACCCTGCTCCGGGGTCTGTCCATGACAGGTGGCTCAACAGTGAGCTTCCAGCATTGAACCACAGGATGAAAGCCCTGCACGCGACCTTGGAGGGCGACGAAGTCGCCCTTGCCGCTTGGCGCGATGAGGTAGACCAGGGCCTCAAGAGCCAGTACCTCACTTACCTCGGCCGAATCGAATTCCTGGCTGGGAACCAGGAAGCCCTGCTGGAGATTCTAGAGAGGGCCAAGGAAACGGGCATCGCCGCAATCATCAACATGGTGCGCGCCGATATTGCATTGCTCGATCTACAAGAGGGGAACCGCGTGCCCGCTGAAAGGTTGCTTGAGGAAATGGACTCTCAGGCCGAAACCCGCTACACGCCGCCCATGAGCCGCTTGCGGTGGTTCTTGCACCACAAGCCGTGAGTCCTCTGGGCTTAGCCGAACGCCCCAACCACGGCGATTAGGAAGAGCACCAGAGCCACGGATCCCACCACCAGCGCGATGCGTGCCCAAGACAGGGGCAGCTTGCCGTGCACACAGCTTGCATCCTGGCCGCTGATCACGGCCCGATAGATCTGATCCTTGTAGCGCCACGCCAGAATCCAAACAGGAAGGGCCACGCGCCGGGTATGCAAGCCTTCGATGCGCATGGACACGCCCACCTTGCGCACTCGACTGCCGGGCACGCAATTGCGTTCTACATATTCCATGGCTCGTCGCTTGATTCCGCGCAGCAAGTAGGCTCTTGCAAAAGACCGCTGGGCGTCGAATGCCTCATGGACGAGGGATTCCGTGCCAACCTCAGGGCCGCTGGTGGGCTGGCTCTGCGGGTTGCTCGGGTCATAGCTGCCGATCAGAGCGCTGGTTTCCTTGGGGTTCAAACCCCGCGAGGCCGAAACGAGCACGTCGTCGAAGTTGATTTCGACTGTGCCCGCATGGGGTGCCCAATTGGAACGGCGCGACCCCTGGTTCGAGTCCGCCGCCCAAGTAACCTCGGCTTCCGCGTCGAACACCCAAGCGGGAAAGTACAGGGCCGTCAGGTTTTTCACACGGGCCTTCTTGCCCATGTCCGCCGGTCGGAAGAATCCCTGTTTGCCCAGCCAACTCTTCAGCGCCTGGGCCGCTGATTCTCGGTTGACGGAAAAGGCCATCCAGTGACTGACCTCCTCAATGGGGTCGCTGGTTTCCTCCAATTCCAACTCCGTGGTGCAAAAGGCGCAGCGCACTGCCCGCGCATCTGCGTCGTAGGCAGTTGAGGCCCCGCAGGAACCACAGCGCAAGATCTTGGCGAACTCATGAGCCAAAGCCGGAGTATCGTGGACCGGCACACCCAGGGCGCAGACGGCGCAACGCAGGTCCCCGGCCTCGATAGGTGTTTGACAACGCTCGCAGGCTTGAAGTACTTCTGTCACTGTAGTACCCCACCAAAGATCAGGACGAAGAGCGCAATCATCGCCAGGATTGCCAAGACGAGGAAGGTGATGCGCCCCAGGGAGCGGGGTACGACCCCTTGGACTTCGCCAGTTTGCCCATTGACCAAAACGCGCAGGAGTTTTTTATCGGGGCCCCAGCGCAGGGCCAACACCCAAACGGGGACCAGGAGCAACTCGGCCACCTCATCCTCAAACACTGTGGTCAAGCTTGAAACCTGGCGGCTGTCCCCCGGCAGGTAACTGTGAAGTTCTTTTCCGATTGACTCCTGAACCTCCTCTTGGGCCAAGCCGATACCCTCGGCGGGTGTACGCGTTGCTTCTTCTGCAGACCAGCCGGTCACCATGGCCGAGGTGTAACGCCGGATCGCGCCCAAGTCATAGGGCTCTATCTCCTCGAGTTCGTTGTTGGTTAACCCCTTGCAAGCGGTAACGAGATGGTCCGCCGCCTGGGTCACATGGGTGCCCGCCAGGCTGCGCCACTCGGTCTTGACCACTGTGCGGGTGCGAGTCACCATATTCCCCTTGGAGTCGGTGGTCACATAGGTTTCGGTGGTGGTGTAGTTTTCTCCGATGCGTGCGGTGTAGTCGGATCGGGCCACCGCGCTGTAGAGGTAGGCGGGCAAGTAAACCCCTTCCATGGTGGATATTTTTGCGCCGCGGATTTCACTGGGGGCAAGCAAACGACCCTTGTTCAACCACTCAAGCACACCCGCCTCGGCCTGCTCCCGTGGAACCGCAAAACCTAACACATAGTCGGGATCCACCCCGCGCCCTGCGCCCAATGTTTCGCGATCCACGGCACGGTCGATTACCGAACCGGAAGCGCAAAAGGGGCAGACCGCAGCGAAACGGTGTTGGGGCATGGACACCGACGCGCCGCATTCATTGCAGCGAATTTCAAGCAACTCCTCGGGGGTGGCTGCTGATTCGGGGATGTGCGGGGGAGAACTCAAGAGTGGAGACGACGGGGCTCGCGCCTAGGATACATCGCTTCAGGGCTGAAGAGCAAAGGGGTGCCCCACCTTCCACTTGCCACGCCGGGTAATCAGATATTCACCGGCCCTCGTGTCACCCGTGAGCTCGGTGAGCAGAAACTCAAGGACGATGGACCGCTGGATGGCACGGGGCGCTTGCTTCATGTTTGAATCAACAGGCTCCCACAGGGCCCCCCGAGCGAGGTCTGGAATGTTGCCGTACAACCGACGCGCGGAGGGCGGCCCCATCTGGGCGAAGCGGTTGATTGCAACGAAGTCGCAGGAATCATCCGCCCCACCAACCAAGACCAAGGTCGCAGCGTCACAGCCATTCATCTGTTCATGGGTCTGTTCGTTGACACCAGCCGGCTGCAGAAGGCACACCACCCCTACCCGCTCCGACGTTGCTCCCAAAGCAACGGCAATCCCAGCGCCGGTTCCATGGGAAAGCACCCCCCATGGGCCGCTGGATACCCCGCC
>CALEMP010000088.1 GCA_937910685.1 uncultured bacterium | reverse complement strand
TCTGGGGAGAGTCATGGGGAGAGTCATGGGGAGAGTCATGGGGAGAGTCATGGGGGGGGGAGCATAGCCCGGGGCCCCGAGGCCCTTGCAGGAGATTCCGAGAGATCGCCCTTTTGGATACATACTGTAAACACGCTAGAGTTGGTCCAGACAATAGGATGGCGCAGCGGCCCTCCGGTCTCCTCAAATCATGGACAAGTTCAAGCGGCCTCTGGGTTCCAATTCCAGCGGCGAATCATCTGGTCACTCACGTCGCACCTTCTTGAGCGGCACCAGCGCAGCCGTGGCAGGCTCGACCCTGGCGAACTCTGCTGTTGCCAACACCCTTGGGGCTGGCAAAACCCGTCCAGAGGATGGGCCACGGTTGACGGGGCTTTCAAAGTTGACCCTGACAGTCAACGGCACAAAACAGTCGGTGGAGGTAGAACCTCGCACGACCCTTTTGTCCCTCCTGCGTCACCGCCTGGATCCACCTCTCACCGGGGCCAAGGAAGTCTGTGATCGGGGCAACTGCGGAGCCTGCAGCGTCATGATCGACGACCAACCCGCCTATTCCTGCATGACCCTGGCGGTGGATTTGGCCGGGCGTTCCGTGCGCACGGTGGAAGGGCTCGGGACACCCGATGAATTGCATCCGGTGCAAGCCGCGTTCTGTAAGCACGACGCCAGCATGTGTGGATTTTGCACACCGGGCTTTGTTGTTTCCACGGTGGCTTGCTTGGAACAGGAACCCGATGCTGACGCGGCCCGTATCCGTGACCGCCTGTCTGGCAACCTCTGCCGTTGCGGAACTTACCCCCATGTGTTTTCCGCGGCGGAGAGCGCTCAGCAGGTTATGAATGCAGGCGGCCTTGATTCGGCCGGTGAGCAGGGAGGGAAACGCTGATGTTAGACCCGACGATCCGCTGGAAAGATAGGAAGGACCTTTCCTTGCTCAATTCCAAACACCCCCGGGTAGATGCGGCGGACAAGGTCACCGGCCGCGCGCGCTTTTCCCATGACATGCGCTTGCCAGGCATGGTTTACGCACGCCTGGTGATGATTCCTGCCAGCCGTGCGACGATCGAGAAGTTGGACTTGAGTCAGGCCCTCGCTACCCCTGGGGTAGTGTTGGCGGAGCCCGCGGAAGAGGATAAAACCGAGGTGCGTTATCTGGGGGATGATGCGGTGGTGGCGATCATCTGCGGAGTTTCACCGGAAGCGGCCCAGGATGGGGTGCGCGCGGTGCAGATCGAATGGACCCCCGCTGACAACATGTTGATCAGCGAGGAGCAGATCACCGAGCCTGATGCCCCCAAGATCAATCGCCGGGGCAATCTGCGCGAGTCTGGCGAGAAGGGTGACGTTGACGAGACGAACAAGGCCCTGGCCGCTGCGGATGTGCGGGTTTCGGCAACCTACAGCGTTCCCGTGCAGCATCACCTGTGCCTGGAAACCCACGGCTGCGTGGTGGACTACAACGGCGGAAACGAAGCCACGGTCTATGCCTCCACCCAAGCGGTGAGCGGCAACCCCGGCTCCTTTGCCCGTCACCTCGGGCTCAAGAGCAGTCAGGTGCGTGTGGTCTGTCAAAACATGGGTGGCGGTTTTGGTGCTAAGTTTGGAATTGGTTTGGAAGGAGCCCTCGCCTGCCGCGCCGCGCGCCAATTGGAGCGGCCCGTGCACTTGATGTTGGACCGCAAGGCAGAGTTCTTGATGTCTGGCAATCGCTCGGGTTCCCGTCAAAAAATGAGCGCTGGGGCGAGCAAGGATGGGCGCATCGTTGCCCTTGATGTGGAGGCCCACAAGTTTGGTGGCACGAGCGGAGGTTCTCTGCCCACCCCCCCGTACATGTACCTGGTGGAAGAGGCCCACGCGAAAATCTTCACCGTGCACCAAGCCCTCGATGGGAACCGGGCCATGCGGGCACCGGGCCATCCCCAAGCGTCTTTTGCCATGGAATCCATGGTGGATGAATTGGCCTATGGGATCGGTATGGATCCTTTGGAATTCCGCATTAAAAACCTCAGCGACGCAACCCATCATCGTCAGTTGCGACGGGCCGCGAAGGAGATCGGTTGGGACTTGCATCCCAATCGCACCCAGCCTGGAAGCAAGCCCCTGCAATCCAACCAGCGTCCTGAAGGATCTCCCGCCGCGCCCCCCGGCGACCATTGGCGCGAGGGAATTGGCTTTGGAGTCGCCCATTGGGGCGGCGGTGGCCACGGGGGTGCCAAGTGTGAAGTGCGCATTGACCCGGATGGGTCGGTGACCTCCAGCTGCGCGGTGCAGGACTTGGGCACCGGTTCACGTACCTATGTGGGTACGATTGTGGCCGAGGAATTAGGGCTTGGGCTGAATGCGGTCAAGGCTCGCATCGGGGACAGTGCTTTGCCCCCGGGGGTTGCTTCCGGCGGTTCCGTGACCACTGGGTCCGTGGCTCCCGCGGTGCAGCACGCTGCGCTTCTGGCCCGGGAAGCCCTGGAAAAAGTACTTGAGCCTGTCCTGGGAGCGCTGCCCGGGGACTACACCTTTGAGGCTGGCCGTGTGTTCGTGACGGACGCCCCGGCCAAGAGCCTGAGTTGGCAGGAGGCCTGCGCCCTGTTGGGTCGCGACCCCCTGGTGGTCTTGGGTGACCGAAAGGGCGAGTTGTCCGAGGGCGGAGCGCATGGTACCCAGGCGGTTCGTGTTGCGGTGAACACCCGCACGGGCCAGATCAAGGTGCTCGACATGGTGGGGATCCAAAGCCAAGGCCTGGTTCTCAATCGCCTGGCGGTCAAGAGCCAAATCAACGGGGGCATGGTGGGAGCCCTGTCCTATGCCCTTTTTGAGCAGCGCGTGATCGATGCGGATTTTGGCAATTCCCTCACCGCCAACATGGAGGACTACAAAATCGCCGGCACCAAGGATATTCCCCGCATGCGGCCCTTGATCGATGACGAGGACGAGCGTCCCACAGTCAGTGGCATGGCCGAGTGCACGGGAGTTCCCGGTGCAGGCGCCATTGCCAATGCTGTCTTCAATGCCTGTGGTGCACGCGTGCGCCAACTTCCCTTGACCCCCGACCGAGTGCTCGAAGCCCTCAAGGATTCCTGATGAAGAATTTCCATATGGCCCTGCCGAACTCAGTGGAGGAAGCCGCGGAGCTTTTGCCCAAGAAGATCGGCGACGACAGTGCACGCTTGATGGCCGGTGGACAAGATCTGTTGGCCGAGATGAAAGAGTATCTGGTTCAGCCCGATTTGGTCGTCAACCTCAAGTCGATTCCGGACCTGGACCGGGTGGTTTGGGGCAGCGATGGCAGTTTGGAACTCGGTGCTTTGACGACCCTGGCCACCTTGGAAAACGACGAGCGCATGGCCGCTCAGTTTCCTGCTCTGGTTCAAGCCGCGGCCAGTGTCGCCAGCGCCCAGATTCGATCCTCCGCCACGGTGGGGGGCAACCTCAACCAGCGACCCCGTTGTTGGTATTTCCGCTCGGAGGATTATGTCTGCCTTAAAAAGGGTGGCACCGAGTGTTTTAGTTACTACGGCAATAACCGCTACAACGCGATTCTTGGTGGTGGCCCCAGTTACATCGTGCATCCCAGTGACTTGGCTCCGGCCCTGGTTGCCTTGTCTGCCGAAGTGCAGCTGGTCAGTCCCCGGGGTGAGCGAACCATGAGCCTGGAAGAGTTTTTTGTGCTCCCTAGCGAGGGGGACGTGTTGCGCGAGACGCGTATCGCCGCCGACGAAATCATGACCCGTATCCGAATTCCCGCGCCGGCCCCTGGCCAGCGCTCGGTCTATGTGAAGTTCAAGGAGCGCGATTCCTATGACTTTGCCCTGGCGGCGGTGGCTTTGGTGCTGCAGACCGACGGCACAAAGGTAGAGAGTTGCCGTTTGGTGTTGGGTGCCGTGGCGCCCGTGCCCTGGCGTTGCACCCGAACAGAACGCAAGCTGGTTGGTCGTCCCCTGGGCGAAGAACTGGCGGCATTGGCCGCCCAGGATGCCCTCGCGGATGCGGAGCCCCTGTCGGATAACGAGTACAAGATACCGCTCACCCGCGGCCTGATCACCGAGGCCTTTGAAGCCCTAGGAGCCCTCTGATGGAAACCAAACCCAAGCTACCCGATCTGCTTTGCGCGGATCTGTGCAGCAAGAAACTCATGGTGCACGGCGGACATGCCCGTTGTGCAGAAGATGTGCTCGATCGCAGTCAGCACTGTTGGTGCGCGCGCACGGAAAAAGCCCTGGGCCCTGATGGAGAGTTGGCCTGGCCGGATGACTGTGATGCCAAGCGTTCCTGCTATCGGAGCCCCTACGGGGATCTGCTCTAGGGGTGTCGCCCGGGTCATAATGGGGCTTCTCTAGAGCTCTTTGGGGCAGATCCAAACCAGACACCAACACCGTGGCGCGCAAAAAAACCAAAACTTCAACTCGTTCGAAAGCTCCCACTCGTTCGAAGATCCAGGCACGCAAGAAGCCCCGGCCCAAGAAAAGGGCCTCTTCTAAATCCCCGGCCAAGGGCCTGCAAGAGATCATCATTCTGCCCGTGCGGAACATGATCCTGTTCCCTGGTGTGGCTTTGCCCCTGATGATTGGGCGGGAACGATCGATCCGCGCGATTCAGGCCGCCATGCAGCAGGGCCAATCCGTGGGCCTTTTGTTGCAGAGGGACGGGGACTTGGAGGTGCCCACCACCAAGGACTTGCACCGGGTGGGGACCCTGGCGGAAATCCTACGCTACTGGCCCTTGAGCGAAGATCGTCACAACGCGATTTGCCAAGCCAATGACCGCTTCGAGGTCGTGGAATTCCTGCAGGAGGAACCCTTCATCGTCGCGCGGATTCGCATCGTGCCAACCAAGGAACGGATCACCAAACCGATCGCCGCCCGCTTTCGGGCCCTGAAGGATCGCGCCCGGGAAGTGCTGGAGTTGGCTTCCGGTGCTCCGGAAGATCTGGCCGAAGCGGTGGAGGGCATCGAATCTCCCACTCAACTGGCGGACCTTGTGGCCACTTTCATGGATGCCCCAGCAGCGGCCAAGCAGGACTTGCTGGAGACCTTTGACCTGAAAGAGCGCCTCGACAAGTTGATGCGGATTCTGGGGGACCTTGAAGAGGTCCTGCGCCTCTCCAACAAGATCCGGCAAGACACCCGGGGTTCTTTGGACCAGGCCCAGCGCGAGTACTTTTTGCGCGAGCAATTGCGAGCCATTCGTCGCGAGCTGGGCGATGACATGGATCAGGATTCGGACTTGGACGACCTGCGAGTCAGGGCTTTGGCTCTGCCCATGCCAGAAAAGGTACGGGAGGCTGTAAGCCGTGATTTGCGTCGCTTGGAGCGGACTCCGGAACAGTCGGCCGAGCACCCCATGTTGCGGTCTTGGGTCGAGACTGTGTTGGAGCTTCCCTGGGGGCGAACCGGTGGCGCCAAGGTGGATCTCCGTCGGGCGGAGCGTATTCTCAACGAGGACCACCATGGTCTCGAGAAGGTCAAGCAGCGAATCCTCGAAGCCCTTGCGGTGCGTAAGCTTTCCAAAACCGGTTCCGGCACGATCCTCTGCCTGCTTGGGCCGCCAGGGGTGGGCAAAACATCCCTTGGGCGTAGCGTTGCCCGAGCCCTGCAGCGGCCCTTTGCGCGCATTGCCCTAGGTGGCATGCATGACGAGTCCGAGATCCGCGGTCATCGGCGGACCTATGTGGGAGCCATGCCCGGGCGCATCGTTTCGGCCATGAAAGAGGCCGGTAGCATGGACCCGGTGTTCTTGCTCGACGAAGTGGACAAGCTTGGCCGTGGTTTTCACGGGGACCCTTCCGCCGCGCTGCTGGAAGTTCTCGACCCGGCCCAGAACAAGTCGTTCACCGATTCCTACCTGGGCTTGCCCTTTGATTTGTCCGGTGTCTTTTTCTTGGCCACCGCCAATCTGCTGGACACTGTGCCCGCGGCCTTGCGAGATCGCTTGGAAGTGATCGAGTTGCCCGGTTACACCGCGAACGAAAAACTTGAGATTGCGAAGGCGCACCTGCTTCCTCGTCAATTGGAACGGGCAGGGCTCACCACGAGCCAGCTCAAGATTCGCGTGGGGGCCCTACGGGAAGTGATTCGTTTTCACACCCGGGAAGCCGGTGTGCGCGAGCTGGAGCGTGGCATCGCGTCGATCTGTCGACACGCGGCCTTTGGTGTGGCTAAGGGGCGCAAGCGCAAGGCGCTGATCGTGGATGCTGATGGAGTGACCAATATCCTGGGCCCGCGTGAGCACGAACACGATGTGCGCGAGCGCACGGCCACCAGCGGCGTGGCCACGGGACTCGCCTGGACGCCCACGGGGGGAGAAATCCTGTTCATCGAGGCTGCTCACATGCCAGGCAAGGGCGAGTTGATTCTCACGGGCCAGTTGGGGGACGTGATGCAGGAGAGTGCGCGCATCGCCCAAACTCTGGTTCGCGCCCGGGCTCTGGACTTGGGGCTCGATGCGAACCCTTTCAAGAACAAGGACCTGCACTTGCACCTGCCCGGAGGCGCTGTTCCTAAGGACGGCCCCAGCGCCGGGGTCGGGATTTATGCGGCGATCGTGTCGTTGCTTTCCAATCGCCGGGTGCGTGCGGATGTGGCCATGACCGGTGAGGTTAGCCTGCGCGGGCGCGTGCTTCCGGTGGGCGGGGTCAAGGAGAAGGTGCTCGGGGCGTTGGCCGCAGGCATTCGCACGATCCTGTTGCCAGAACGGAACATGGATGACCTGCGGGATGTCCCCGACGAAGCTCGCGAACGCTTGACCTTCGTGCCTCTCAAGGATGTGGGGGACGTTCTCGAACACGCCTTGATGGGTAGGGCCGATTGAGCACCTTATTGGGCCTCTTGCTGCTGGGCTTGGGCAGCGGTGGTTCCTCCCCAGTTGCTCACCCCGATTCCCAAAGCCTGACCGAAATTTGGATCACCAAGGACCAGCTCAAGACCCGCTTTGAGGTTCAGCTGGAAAGCCTCGCAGAGGTTTTACCGGGTATTGATCAGGACGGGGATGGTGCCCTCTCATCGATAGAGTTACAGGAATCTCGAGGGGACGTGCTCGACTATTTGGGTGAGCACTTACGTGTGCGGGGAGCCCTCGGGGATGCGCCCCTGCAACCCTTGAACTTGGGTGAGCGTGTGTTGAGCCTCGTGAATCAGGGGGAGCCCTTGGAACGGGATGGACGGGTCTGGTTAGGAGTTACTTCCACCAGCTCCTTGGTTATGGAAGTGAATCAACTTGCCGTGACGATCGACCCGTTTTTTGAAACCAGCCCCGGCCACCTTTCCACTCTGATTGTGCACTGGCCTGATGCCCTGCCCGATTTAGAGATTCTGTCCGTGGGGCAGGCAACGTACCAAGGGACCCGAGGCCCGTCTTTGCGCATCCGTTCCCTCCGGGATGCTCTCGTGGTAGGAGTTTTGGGGCTTGCCCCCTGGATCATTTTGCTCTTGGCTGCCGGCAGCGCGCGAGCCATGTGGACTGTTCTAGTGTGGTTGCTGGGAGCGTTCTTGGCCCCCTTTTGGGTTTCCTACCTGGGACTCGAGTTGGAGCTGCGTACCTTGGGCTTAGCTTGCGCAGTGGGAGCTGTTTACCTTGGCAGTGACGTTGCCTTGAATCCTGGGAAGCGCAACCGCTGGTTGGCGGCGGCGGTGCTTGGGACATCCTTGGGAGCCATGTTGGCCCAACATCCGTCCCTCTTGTCCCCGGTCTTGGCACCCCCAAGCACCCGGGGAATTTTCTTGGGAGTCGCGCCCCTCGCTGCCCTATTGCTTGCCGTGCCTTTGATTGGGTTCGCGCGCAAGCATATGACCTGTTGGGGTTGGGTCGTGGCGCTTGTGGGGCTTGGAGTCTTTATGGCGCGGGCGGCGGAGTTGCTGCCGGCGGGTTCCTAAATGAGCAACGCGGCGATCGCTCGCAATCGCTGAAGGGAGTCTTCGCACCCCCCCGAACGTGAGCGCAGGCTCCAGGCTTGGGCCTGTAAATCGAGTACCTGGGTCCATTGGCTTTGAAGCTTCGAGCGTACGGGCTTGGGCAGGTCTGCGAGGGTTTGGGAGTCGGGGGCGCCTAAACGCGCCTTGGCTAGGGATTCCCCCAGGCCGCTGATCGCACTGGCGGCCTGGAATTCTTGGGTGATGGGGGTGCCCGGGGGAAGTAGGGCGAGGGCCTGGGTCTTGGCTCTGTCAAAAGCTTCGAGTCCTTGGAGGGTCAAGGAAGGCGCCCGCTCTAGGGGTAGGGACTGGTGCGCATAGCGCAGGTGGAAGAAGGGACTTGTTCCGTTGACCGCCGGGGAAGCCAGGGCTTGGTGGCTTTCTCCCAGGGCGACGAGGCCCGCTCCGTGTCCTTTGGCCTCTGGAATCGCTAACTCGATCTGCTGGGCTAAATCCCCCGAAGTGTGCCCCGGGTTCCAACCCTCTGCGGCCCCAAGAACCAACCCCGGCCAGGAAATCGGCCAGGGTTGCCAATGGCCAAAGTCACCCCAGTCTGCAACCAACCAGCCCTTGGCCCCGTGGGCCACGGCGGCCTGGGCAGCCTCCCTGAGGTTTTTACGGGCGTTGTCGATGCGGCCCAGCAGGCATTGCCAAGAACTTGTACCGGGCACGATCCAAAACTCCAAGCCTGATGCTGCGAAGAGGCGCGCTTGCTCGTCAAAGGGATGCCCCGCTTCATAACCCCAAAGCAATGCGATGGCATCCTTGGGCAGGTCCGGCACAAGCTCGGGATGTTGGGCGATGATGTCTCCCCAAAAGAGCATCTGAGCCCCGCGTGTCTTGATGTGTTGATGGACCCCGTGCAGATAGTCCAGATAAACCCGACCCTTGCCGTGCTGCTCACAGGCCGCGGCGCTCTTGCCCTCGCCCAGGTCAAAGGTTTCGTCGAGACCCACATTGATTTTTGGTGTCTGGTGGCAAGCGAGGAGCTGGTCGATCAGATCCGTTGCCAAGGCCAGACTCTTGGGGTCGGTGGGGCACAGACTAAAGGGTTCTCGTTCGACGCTGAATGCGTGCTCCATGCCCCGCGGGTCCTCGGACAGGTGGGCGTACTCCGGTAAGGTCAACCAGCGGTGCATGTGCCCCAGGCAGTTTTGGTTGGCAACCAGTTCAATTCCGAAGAAGCGGCAAGCCCCATCCAGCTCACGCACTTCGTTCTGGGTGAGGGGCGAAGCATTGCGCCAAACCGCATCGTGTCCCTTGTAGGAAAATGCGTGCTCGAGGTAGAGCTCGAGGTGGTTGTATTTAAGGCCCCAAAGAGTGCGGATCAGCTCATGCAGTTGCTGCATCTTTGGCACACGGTCTCGGGACACGTCCAGCATGAAGCCACGGGTGGGAATGGCCGGGGAGTCCTCAATCAGGCCCGCGGGGAGATCACGGGTGCGGGCGATGCGCAGGAGTTGCTGCAGGGTGGCGAAGGCCGCGTGGGGGCTGGTGGCAGAGCACTCCACGCGCAGCTGGGTGGAGCTGATCTGAATTCCATAGGCTTCTCCGTCCGCTTGACCTGGGGCCAGCTCGATGGCTGCCTGCTGGCCCTCCTGGGCCGCACACACGAAGTCCGGCCCAAGGAGGCCGAGGCAAACAGCCAGGCTCTCCGCGGGGCCCACCACAGGAAGAGGGGCGTGCCCGTCCCAGGTCCACTGGCCTTCTGTGGGCCGGAAGGAGCGCGGCTGGGGCATCAGGTTTTCCAGAGGGAGAGGGAGCATTCGTGGAGATTCTAGTGGGGCTTGCTAGGCTTTGCCCGTGAAGGAAGCAAATCAGCCTCAGCAAGCGGCCATGGAACCGGTTCACAGGGGCATTCCCTGGGCGCTGGTTCTGATCGCAGCCCTCGGCGTAGGGCTGCGCGTGGCCCATGTGTTCTTCGGCGAGGCCAGCCCCTATGCCCAGGCGCCGGTCATGGATGCCCAGTACCACCTGCAGTGGGCCCAGGCCCTCGTGCTTGGAACCGATTTCCAAAGCGAGGCCTATTTCCGTGCCCCGCTCTATCCGTTTTTCTTGGGCTTTTTGAATCTGGTCTTTGGGGAGGACCTGATGATCTGGCGGTTGGTTCAGTGCTTGCTCGGAGGCTGCACTGTGTTTCTCACGGGTCTTTTGGCCCAACGGGTGTTCGGTCGCCCCCAGGGATTGGTCGCTGCTTCGATCATGTGCCTGGCTTGGGTGCCCTTGCATTTTGACACGGAATTGTTGATCCCCGTGTTGTTCTTGCCCCTTGTGATGGGGGCCTTGTTGCTGACCTTGGATCTAGAGCGCCAAGCTTCTCCCCGGCGCGCCCTTTGGGCGGGACTCCTCTGGGGACTGGCGACCATCACTCGGCCTAATGTGTTGCTCTTTGCGCCGATCTACTTTTTCTGGGTGCGCGGCCGGAGCAAGAAGCGGGCTGGCTGGGTGCTGGCGCTCATGTTCACCGCCGGGTGGCTCTTGCCGGTGCTACCCGTTACCCTCCGCAATCGGGTGGTGGGGGGCGAGTGGACGTTGGTCGCGACCCAAGCGGGAGTCAATCTGTGGATCGGCAACAACCCCGATAGCGACGGCAGCAGCGCGATCGTACCCGGCACCCGCGCGGGCTGGTGGGAAGGCTATTGGGACGCACGCAATCTAGCGGATGCGGCCGCGGGACAAACCCTGGCCCCGGGCGATGTCTCCGCACACTACATGTCCCGCGCATCGGATTGGATTGCTGAGGACCCGGGCGCCTTCCTTACGCACCTTTGGACCAAGACCCGGCTGTTCCTTTCCAATCGCGAGTTGGGTAACAATCTCGAGCCCACCTTTTTTGCCAGCCATTACGACCCCCTCGTGCTGACTTGGCTTTTGCCCTTTGGGGCTCTCCTAGGGTTTGGTTTGGTGGGAGCCTTTTTGGGTCGCAAACGTTTTGGCGAGCAGCTCCCCCTGTTTGTGTTCGTGCCCCTGTACGGGGCCGGAGTCATCGCTTTCTTTGTGTGCTCACGCTTCCGATTGCCCATCTGGCCGGTGATGGCGGTTTTTGCTGCCCACGGGCTGGTGCTCGGGGTTTGTGCGCTCAAGGCTCGGCAGCTCCGACAGGCCGGGGGGATTTTTCTCCCAGCCCTGGCCCTTTGGGGCTTTTCCGTGGGTATCACCCCGAGCAACGTTTTCACCCCGGATGCCATTGGTGAGATGCAATTGGGAGATGCGGCCATGGCCGCTGGGAATGCCGGGGTGGCTGTGGAGCACTTTGGGCGTGCAACGGCCCAGGATCGGGTTTCACCCCATGCGCGTTTGGGACTGGCCCGCGCCTTCCTGGATACCGGGCGCCTAGAACGGGCCCAGGCTATCCTCGACACCCTGCTTCAGGAGCGTGCCTTTCCCGAGGCCCGGGAAGTTCGCCTGAGGGTCGAGATCAAAGCCGGCCGCTATGTTGAGGCAACCACCATGGCCCAGGACTATCTGCGCGATTCGGGGCCCGAACCGGGCGTCTTGTATCAGCTGGGACGGGCGCGCTTTGCCCTCAAAGATCATCCGGGTGCCCAGCAAGCCCTTGGGCAAGTGCTGGAATTGGACCTGCGCCACGTGGGAGCAGTCTATGCCCTGGCCTTGAGCCTGGACGCCGAGGGCAAGGACAGCCTGGAGGCCTGGGCCGCCGCCGCAGACCTTTACCTTTCCACTTCGAAGGAGTCGCCCTTCCTGCAGCAAGCCCTCAGCCGCGCACTCGAACTGACCCGTGCCCGGGGCCTGGATGAGCGAGCGGCGCACTATGCTGGGGAACTCAAGCGCTGGTTGGCCGAGCACCCTGGGCCCTGATCTAGCGTGCCCGGTAAAGGCGCCCTGGGACGCCATCGATTTCGCTGGTGACGATCACTTCCATGCTTCCGTCGCCGTCCAAGTCGAGCAGCTCTAGGTTGTGCATATCCACCGCATCCATGGTTTGAATCGGGGGCGAAGTGTAAAAATTCCAGGGACCGAGGCGCATGTTGGTTTGGCCGCCAAAGTCATGGGTGGTGACTAGGTCTCGAATACCGTCCCCATTCAAGTCGACCCAGCAGAGGTCCGTCGTGTGGGCCTGGAGGATTTGACCCATGAAGAAAAATGTACCCGCTCCGTCGCCGGAGCGCATGGAATCCGCATCCTCGCTGGCGGACAAGACGTCGATCAGGCCATCCCGGTTCAAGTCCCCAAGGACGAGATCATAGGTGGCCGCGGCGGGGCCAAAAGAGGGATGCTCTGAAAAGGTCCCGTTTCCATTGCCTATCCAGGCCGCGTCATTTTCCGCCACACCGTGGCCAAAGTACAAGTCGAGTTGGCCGTCTCCGTTCAAGTCTGCGAGGGCGACCTTGTGGGTCATTTTGGAGGACAATAATTGCCCCGCTTCAAACCCAAACCAAGTGCAGGGGGGCACAGTGTCTCCGCCTCCGCTGCCGGGGTTGTCCGAGGAGGTGAGGTTGAGCAGCACCATGTCGGGCTGCCCCCGAAGTGTGCCCAGCACCAGGTCCAGATCGCCGTCCCGGTCCACGTCGCCAAATGCCATAGAGTTGCTTGAAGGAGTGGGGGGGAGAATACCTGAGGCCACAGGTACATAGGCGCCACCCTCGTTCAAGAAAATGCGTAGGCCGCTGACCGTGCCGCAGGCAAAGAGATCCAGGTCTCCGTCCTGGTCGATGTCCCTGAAGGCTAAGTCTTCCACTCGGTTCAGGCCTGTGGTGATTTCTAGGACGGACACTAGGGTGCCGGAGTTGTTGCGCCAAAGGGTCACCATGCCGAGTTCCGCCTGGGCTAGGTCCGTGTCCCCGTCCCCGTCCCAGTCCGCACTGGCCATTGCAGCAATGGCACCCGCGCCCAAGTCGAAGGACACCGGGTCGGGAATCCACTCCCCATAAGTGCCGCTGAGGGAACTGGTCAACAAATGCGGTTCGCTCCCAAGGACAAGATGATCCATATCCCCGTCCCCATCCCAATCATTGGGCACTAGATCGAGGGCGTTGCCGGTCAGGGGGCCGGTTTGTATCTGGGTCCACTCGTCAGCTTCGGAGATCAATAACTCAAAGCCGGCCACACCGTTGACTGTTCCCAGCAAGAGGACCTCTGGGGCGGAATCCCCGTCTAGATCCAAGCAGGAGAGGGCCTGGGTAGGTTCCTCGGAAAGGGAATCGCCGGGCCAAAAGCCACCGTCGCCCATGCCCCGGTAAATTCGCGCGCCCCAGGGGCCAACCCCAATCACATCGCTGATGCCGTCCCGGTTGGTGTCGGTGACCTGCAGGTCGAAGGTCGTGCTGAGGGGGATCGCGCTGCCGGATATATAGCCAGCTTGGCAAGTGCCGAGCAAGATCTGGGTGTAGTCATCGAGGGCCGCAACCAGGTCGAGCCGGCCATCTCGGTTCGCGTCGATCAGTGCCAAGTGCCGCGGGCTGCTCTCGAGCAACAGGGCAGGCGTGGGGGGATCGTCTCCGCCAAAGTGGGTGATCCAGAGGCCCGCGATACCCGCGGAAACCAGATCATCCGTGCCATCGCGATTCATGTCGGCCACCAGGAGGGAGCCGGAGCCTTGACTTCCATCCAGGGTCTGCACGCCTCCCGCGTTTTCGGGAAAGTCCGCAAGTAACAGGTCGGAACCGAGGGTTCCAATGAACAAGTCCACTTGGCCGTTGCCTCCCATTTCACCTGATGCCACAGTCAACCCCTCGTCGGGCAATGGAATGACGACGGCATCGCCGATTCCTTGGCCGTCGTAATCCAATGCTTGCCAACGCAACCATCCTTCCCCCGGCGCACCGCCGGTGGTCACTAGGTCCTCCGCGCCGTCAGCATTGAGGTCCACTAAAAGGGCCGCGGCGGCACCGGCTAATTCATTTGCCACCGAGGTGTTGGCAACGAGGCCAGGAAACACATCCATGTCCAGACCCGTGGCGGAAAAAGAACCTGTGGCCGCATCACGAATGGTGCTTCCATCGGGGACGGTCAAGATGCTGGGTTGTCCCTGGAGTGCGGGCCCGCTGTCTCGCCGCCCGCGACTGCGCAGGCTTGCGTCCGGGCCCAACCAGACGTGCAAGTTCTCGGGACCTTGGGGATCCACTTGCTGGCTCCATGCCCCGAGAGAATCTCCCGGGGTGGGCATACGCAGGTCGAGCTGAGCCGCATCTGCTAGGGCAATCGGTCGGTCGAACCGCAGCCGTAGATAGCTGGGTCCGGAGCCTCTGCCGTCCCCGTTGAGATCCAGATAGAGGGCCGGACCCATTGCGAGGGGTCCCTGGGTGCCACTCCCCGGTCCGCCGGTCCCAGTGGGCACGGAGGGCTGAGTGTCGTAGCAGGAAATGGTGAGGGCAGCGATGAGGCAGCCCAAGGTGGTGCGGTTTACCATTCCTAGAGGTTATGAATGGCTCCCCCGCCGATCTAGGCCCTAAATGCACCTTCTTAGGGATTCTTTTCCATGGGGGATTCAGGGGCGAGATAAAAGAGTGTGTCCCCGGCCCCCGGGGACGACTCTCCAGCCTGGGTCAGGGGAACCGTACGCTCCCCGCTACGCCGCATGAGCAGGGGCGTTGCGGCCTGTCCGTGGTGTTCCATGAAGGTCTCAAGGGAGAATTCCTCGGTCAGATCCGTGGCCCGCACGGTTTCCCCGGCTGCCATGCGTCGGGATAACTCCTGGTACGTCAGGCCCTTTGCAAAGAGGCTGCGGCCGCCGCTCACGTCCCGGTCATCTTGCCCGTCCTGCAGGCGAAACACCTCGCCCCGGCCAAAAAACTCAGCGAACTGCTGGGTGGCTAGGCGGTTGACTTGTTCATTTGGTGTCAAAGCAAGCATGTGCCCTAGGCCGCCCATGGGAATGTGCTCGGCGGGATGTGCTGATGTTGCATCTGCCGAGGCAGT
The DNA here is from genome assembly GCA_937910685.1 of uncultured bacterium. Lineage (GTDB taxonomy): Bacteria > Planctomycetota > UBA1135 > UBA1135. Next base: position 19,341 of record CALEMP010000088.1, on the reverse strand, counting down.
CATGATCCCCGCCATGCGCGCGTCTCCAAGGCGTCGGGGATTTGAGTCCACGAGCACTACAGGGATCCCTTCTTGCTTGAGAGCGGCGGCGAGGCTCTCGGCGAAGGCCGAAGCTCCCACAAGTAGGGTTCCACCCGGATTTTTGGAAGCCAATTTTAGCGCCCGGGCCAAGGGCGCGGCTCCCAGGCCATAAATCAAAACCGTTCCGGACGCTACGGCGAAAATCGTGGGAACGAGTCGATGTGCATCCGGCACGATGCCATCTAGGCGCGTAGCGAACAGGGCTGCCACAGCGATGGCGACTACACCCCGCGGGGCGACGGCCGCCACAAAGGTCTTTTGCTGCCAAGGGAGCTTGCTCGTGGCCAGGGACAGGAAGGTTGCCACGGGTCGTACCACCAGAATCAGAGTCAACACAAAGAGCAGCGTAGCCCCGTCCAATTGGGCCAAATCAGCGGGTCGAATGCCCGCCGCCAGCACGATGAACAGGCAAGCGAGCAGCAAGGTGGTTAGGGTTTCCTTGAACTCGGCGATGTGTTGCACGCGCACCACCCGCTGGTTGGCCAACATGAATCCCATCAGGGTCACCGCCAGCAAACCGGCCTCGTGTTGAATCGAGTCCCCCAGAGCATAGGTTCCCAGCACGAGGCCCAGGGTCACGGGGACTTCCAGTCGGTCGGGTAGCCAGCGTTGTCGCAGGGACAGGATCAGGAAGCCCGCGCAGAGGGCCCCCACAATCACCCCCGTGCCAAAAGTCTTGAGCAAACCCATACCGATGCCGCCCACGGTCAACGTCCCCTGACTGCTGCTCACCGCGCCCAGTACCAAGACCGCGAGGGTTGCCCCGATCACATCCGCCACGATGCCCTCCCATTTCAACAGTGGGCCTGCGGCTCCCGTGGGCCGCACATGATTGAGGAGTGGCGCGATGACCGTGGGCCCCGTGACCGTGAGTAGCGCTCCGCTCAATACCGCCAGGCCGTCAGAGAACCCCAGGATCGTGCTGGCCGCCCAGGTCGCCAATGCCCAAGTCACGAGCACGCCAACGGTCACCAAACCGGTCACCGGGGCAATCAAAGCGCGAAACTCGCGCATGTCCAGGGTGAGGCCACCCTCAAAGAGAATGACCGCCACAGCTAGGGAAATCACGGGCCCTAGCAGGTCGCCGAACAGCGCCTCTGGATCAATCAGGCCGGTGAAGGGGCCGAGCAACAGCCCCATGGCCAGCAGAAGCAGGATCGAAGGCACCTTGAGACGCCAGGCCAGCCACTGGGCCGCAACACCGGCGGCCACGATCCCGGCCAGGGCAGGTAATACAGAAGGCTGACTTGAACTCAGAAATGGAAGGGAGGAGATCACGGGGTGCAGGGTACCTTCTCCGTAACTTCGGAAGCCAAGAGCCTCCAACCGTTTTTTTGTTCAACAGGGGAGGTGAGGAAGCCACGCTCGGTTTTTCCCACGGGATGCCGGCGCAAGGCAACTCCCTCACCCCTCGTTACCTGATTCACTTCCATGACCCAATCCTCGACCCAATCCCAGTCACCTTTCACATCCAAAAGAGTCCTTGCCCTGGCCACAGTGACCTTGCTTGCGGGCTGGAGCCTCTCGGCCATCGCACCCGAATCGGAACCGGTGGAGCCTCTCAGGGAGCTGGCCAGTGAGGCCAAGACCTACGAGATCGACCTATCTCACTCGGGTGTTCTGTTCAAGGTTCGCCATCTGGGGCTCTCCTGGTGCTGGGGTCGCTTCACCAGCTTTGAGGGCAGCCTGACGTACGATGAGAAGTCCGCTGGTTGCAGTATCGAGATGTCGATTGATCCTGCATCCCTCGATACCGCTAGCGAAGGCCGTGACAAGCACGTCACAGGTGCGGACTTCTTGAACGTGGCTCAATTTCCCGAAGCGGGCTTTCGTTCCACGAAGGTCACCGCAGGGGAAGATGGGGCGCTCCAGATCCAGGGGGTTTTTAGCCTGCATGGGGTCGAGAAAGAAGTCGAACTTGAGGCCCAAATTTTGGGCCAAGGAGACAAGGGCGAGCGCTTTGGTGAGCGCATTGGATTCGAGGGAAGTCTTCGAATCAACCGCCGCGACTTCGGCATCACCACCTATCCCGACAGCGCCGTAGGGGATGAGGTGGAAGTGATCATTGCCATTGAAGGCAAGCTGAAGTAGCCCTTGGGCCTCGCAGGGATTGTCCAACTGAACCATGGAACTCACCACACTGTTCATGGGCGCCCTCGGGGCGAGCCTTGCTCTGCTCCTGGCAGAGCTCCCATTCTCCGGACGTTGTAAAGCGCTTCTTCCCCGGAGTCTGGCGGTGGGGCTTGCCCTGCCCTTGGCTGTTTTGGGAGGCTACCGGAGCTTGCATGGGCAGCTGCCCATGTGGCCTCCTGTGGACGCCTCCGGATTCCTGGTGGTTTGTATGCCCTTGGCCGCCTTCGCCATTTCCGTTCGGAGCCGAAGGATTGGACTGGCGATGGCCTTGGCTGGAATCGGGCTTTGGATTTGGCTGGGGCTCGAGCCCTACCGCACCCGTCACTGGGCCGATTCCCAGGCGCTGTTGCGCCTCGGTGGGCTGGCTTTCCTGTTGATGACTCTCGCCGCCGCCTTGCAACTGCGGCTTCCCCGCCAAGAAGAGCGTTGGTGGTTACCCACGGGGCTGTTGGCACTGTTGGTGATCTGCGCACTGCTGGTGGGGCAGTCCAGCGGAGCCAGTGCCCTGCTGCTCGGTTGCCTTGGGATTGGCGTGGGGGCCAGCGCGGTCTCTTGTCTGCGGGCGGGTGAGATTGAGGCGATGGGGGCCTTGGCCTGGCCTCTGGCCCTGGGCGCCGGAGGGCTCGTGATCAACGGGGTGCTTTATGCGTCGACGCCGGCTCTCTCGGCATTCCTCTTGGCTGGAGCCGTTGGGCTCTTGTGCATTCCTTTGCCCACATGGCGCGGGGCCGCAGCCCTACGCCTTGTGTTGGCCCTCGCCCTTGGTGGGGGAGCCCTATATCTGGGTTGGCCTGAACCGGACCCCTACGGCGCGGGCTGGTGATCAGCCGCGGGATTGCCCGCAGGACGGACAGAACTTTGCATCGGGAGCCATGGCCTCGCCGCATCCACCGCAGGCGAGGGGGCTTGCGGCCACCGGGGGCTTGAGGCTTCCTCCGCATTGGCTGCAGAATTTGCCCGGGGCCACGCTGGTTTGACAAGCGCCGCAGACCACTCCGGCGGTTACCGGGGCAAGGGTTTCGCCCCCCTGATTGTCGCGGATCAACATTTGGGCCATGCCGAGGCCAATGCCCAAGCTGGCGCCCGCGGCTAAGTTGCCGCCGCCGCCGCCGCCTTCTCCGCCACCGCCCATGGCCCCGGCGGCCATGCCTTCACCCGCGCCCATATAGGCCTTGCCGGCTGCAAAGCGCTGGTAGTTGGCCACGCCGCCGACGGTGCGTAGGTAGGCCGCGTCCCTGTAAAGGGTCTTGAGGTGCTCGGCATCGTCCTCGTCCATGCCCACCACAAAGTTGCCGAGCCGAACGATGGTCAAGCCGTAGGGGGACACATGGGCGTCGAGTCCGGCGAGCACTTCCTGTTCCAACTCTTCGGTGTAGGCGCCGCTGGTCACATCCAGCAGGGGCCACTTACGTTTGACCAAAGTTTCAGCAACCCGGTCACGCATGACCTTGAGCACCTGTTCTTTAAGCCAAGACTTGACCGTGAAGGACTCGGCCCGGCCCATGCCCACCAAGCCGACCACCAGTCGTTCGGGATCCACCACCCGGAAGCTGAATTCCCCGTGCACGAGTGTCTCTACCGGAACGCCGGATTTAGGATCTTCCACATGGCCGATGCGCCCGCCGAAGCGAGCTCCTACGTGTTCACGGGTGTTGACGAAAAACACCTCGCTGATGAGCACGTTGCCCCCGGTGAAACTGTCCACCAAGTTCGAGAAGAAGGGGATGTTCGAAGTGTCGAGGGTGTGGCGGCCCGGCTTGAGGGTGCCCACCACCTTGCCGTCTCTGAAGAACAGAGCCACTTCGTCCGCTTCCACGGTTAGTTGGGACATGGTGGGGATGGTGGGGTCTGGGTGCTTCCAGACCACTTGGGCTTTTGCGCCATCCGGTCGAGCGACCATCATTTCCGACGTGCCCTGTTTGAACCAATCCATTACACCCATGTTATTTGCTCCTTATGAGAGGCCTTCTTTTTGCCATGCTCCCGAGTTGGAGGATGGCGTGGGATATTCTACGCATGTGAGGCCCAATGCATGTATTCAGGCTCGCTGCTCCCCGCCCAGGGCGTATGGTGGCCGCCCCATTGGAACCAGAGTTCCCCTGGGTTTCTTTGGACACCGCAGCCCCCTTCCCCAGTCCCTGACCATTCCCTTGCAGCTTCTCCCTCCGCGATCCACTAGCAGCTGGCCCAAGAGCCCAGGTTTGCTGTTCCTTTTACTTGCAGCCTGTGCAGGGCCCGGGCCTAAGGCGCTTACCCCTGATCTGCCCCTGCCCGCCGAATGGACCGCGCCCCTGGGCGAGGATCCGGACGCGCCTTTTCAATTTCTCGAGCAATTGGGCGACCCCTTACTTGAAGGGTTGATCATTGAGGCCCTTGGACAAAATCAAACCCTTTTGGCCGCTGCCCAGCGACTGGAAGCGGTGGTTGCCGCCGGGGTGATTTCCCGGGCGGGCCTCTATCCCAGTGTTCAAGGAGCCTTGGATTTTCAGCGCAATCGGCGTAACTACATTGGTCTTCCGATCCCCGGGATCGGTGGCTCGGTGTTGACCAGCACCACTTCCAGTTGGAACGCGGGTTTATCCGCTGCTTGGGAGGTGGATCTTTGGGGCCGCGTGCGCGCCGGAGCGCGGGCAGCGGATGCGGATTCCCACGCCGCCGGGGTCGAGTTCGAAGGGGCTCGTCTTTCCCTCGCGGGACAGGTTTGCCGAGCATGGTTCACCTTGCTTGAGGCGCGGCAACAGGTTCAACTGGGCGAAGAAACTCTTGCCGCTTGGGAGACAAGCGAACAGTGGGCCCGGACCCGTTTCGAGGCGGGGGTCGGCGCGGCACTGGACTTGCGTTTGACTGCGGGCAACGCCGCTCGTGCCCAGGCCGTATTGATCGAAGCTAGGGGAGCTCAGGATCTCGCGGCCCGGGCCATGGAAGTTTTGTTGGGACGCTATCCCTCAGGGGAACTCAAGGCTGCTGCTGCGTTTCCCAACCTCCCGCAGGCCTTACCCGCTGGCGTACCCGCTGAAATTTTGAGCCGCCGCCCGGATCTGCAAGCTGCAAGGGCCCAGGCCGAAGCGGCCGCCGCCCGGTCGGAAATGGCCCGGGCCGATCTTTATCCGCGACTTTCTCTGAATGCATCCATGGGCGCATCCTCGGACGAACCCGGAGATTTGACCGATTCGGACTTTGGGGTTTGGTCCCTTGCCACGAACTTGGCCCGACCGATTTTTGACGGTGGCCGCTTACGGGCGGGAGTCAAGATTCAAGATGCCCAGACCCGGGCGGTTTTGGCCGACTGGGCTGCTCTGGTCCTGCGCGCTTGCGGTGAAGTGGAATCTGCTCTGGTTCGTTGTGAACATGTGGACGCCCGACTGGGCGCTTTGCAGCGCATGCGAGATGAATTCATGGAGGCTGAGCGCCTCGCCCAAGAACAGTACACCCACGGGTTGGTGGGGATCGTGGTGGTCTTGGACGCGCGCCGTGGTCGGCTTGTGGCCGAGGCCGAGTTGCTCCATACGCGCCGGGCGGCTCTCGAAACCCGGCTTGATTTGTGGTTGGCTCTAGGGGGGACGGGCCCCGAAGAGCAATTGAACGAATTGCTTGAGGACCCTACCCAGGATCAGCCATGAAACGAGTCCTGGCACAGGTGGCCTTGGTCACATTGGTTCTCGCCTTGGGAGTCCTGGGCTTTAAGGGCTTGGCCGCCATGAAGAAGCCTCCCGAGCGCACGGTTCCCCCGGCCCAAGCGCCTTTGGTAGAGACCATGCTGGCAATCAGTGGTCCATTCCAACCTGTGGTGAACGGAAGCGGACAGGTGCGGCCCAGGCGCCTGGCCCAATTGGTGCCTGAAGTTGCGGGCCGTATCATCTGGCTGGCCCCTGAATTTTTACAGGGTGGCCTTTTGAAAGCGGACCAGGAATTGGTGCGCTTGGACCAAGCGGATCTATTGGTCACCCTCGCGGGGGCCCAAGCGGAACTCGAAGGGGCCCGGGCCATGCTGGCCCAGGAGGATGCCCTCTCCAAAGCGGCTTTGGTGGAGCAGGACTTGCTTGGTGTCCAAGCACCCACGGACCTTGCCCTGCGTAAACCTCAATTGGCACAGGCCCTGGCGCATCTTTCCGCCGCCCAAGCGCGCCTCATGGGGGCGGAATTGGGACTCAAGCGCAGCGTCCTGCGCGCGCCATTCCACGCCCGGGTGGTGCGTTTGCAAGCAGGCCTCGGCCAATTGGTTCAGCGCGGGGTCTCATTGGCAGAGTTAGCTTCCACTGATGTGGCCGAGATTTTGATTCCCGTACGCGATGGAGACCTGGGCCTGTTGGATATGAGCTGGGGCCAAGGGCTTAGGCTACAGCCGGAGGAGTCTGCCAAGACTGGCCTCGCTGACGTGCGCATGTCCCTGGGGGGCGAAGAGCACCAGTGGTCCGCCAAGCTGGCGCGAATCGATGGGGAATTGGACCCACGCTCGCGCATGGTACGGCTGCTGCTTGAAGTGCACGATCCCTATGGCCTTGAGAGTTCAGGCCAACCACCGTTGCTCGCCGGGGCTTTTGTCAAGGCCCGCATTCCCGGTCGCGTGCTGCCAAATGTGGTGGTTTTGCCCAGGGCGGTGATCGGACCGGGCAACGAGGTTTGGGTCTTGCAGGGAGAGAGCCGCTTGGAACGGCGGCAGGTCGAGATTATCTGGAAGGATCGTAAGCAGGCAGTATTGAAGAGTGGCGTGAAAGCTGGGGAGCGCGTGGTCGTGAGTCCCTTGAGCAATCCTGTCAATGGCATGGCGGTGCGGCTTCTGCCAGGCGAGGCCACCGAGCAATGAAGCCCCGTGGTTTGATCGCATGGTTTGCCCACAACACCGTTGCGTCCAACATCTTGATGTTGATGATTTGTGGGGCCGGGTTGATGGCCATTCCGCGTCTCAAGGTCGAGGTCTTTCCCGAGTTTTCCCCCAAGCTGATTCAAATCGCCGTTCCCTATCCCGGGGCAGCGCCTGAGGAAGTGGAGGAGGGTATTTGCCGCAAGATCGAGGAGCAGCTTGAGGGTCTGCCCGGCCTGCGCAAGTTGACTTCCAGTGCGGCCGAAGGGGTCGGAGCGGTGACCGTGGAAGTCGAACCGGACGAGAGCGTGCAGCGCATCCTGTCTGAAGTTCGATCCCGTGTGGATGCAATTCAGTCTTGGCCCCAAGATGCAGAGCGTTCCGTGGTGCAAGAGGTTTGGCCCCGTGCCCAAGTCATCAATGTGGCCATCAGTGGTGATGTGCCCGAGGAGGTCTTGCGCGGAGCCACCGAACGTCTGCGTGATGGAATCTTGGGTTTGCCCATGATTACCCAAGTGGACTTGGCGGCAGCGCGGCCCTATGAGGTCTCCATTGAGGTTTCCGAACTGAATCTCAGGCGCTACGACTTAACCCTCGGTGAGGTCGCTGCGGCCGTACGCTCGTCTTCCATCGATTTGCCTGGTGGCGTGCTGAAGACCGATGGGGGGGATGTGTTGCTGAGATCCACCAGTCAGGCCTACAAGGGTGCAGAGTTCGAATCCTTGGTGCTTCGTTCACGGCCCGACGGCACGCGCATCTTGCTTGGGGACGTGGCCACGGTGAAGGACGGGTTCAAGGACATGGATCTTGAGGCCAGTTTCGATGGTCAACGCAGCCTTTTGTTGCAGGTTTATCGGGTGGGTGATCAAAGCGCCCTCCAGATTGCCGACGAAGTGCGCGCCTATTGCGATCGCGTCCGTGCAAGTGGGCAATTGCCCCATGGGGTTGCCATCACCCCTTGGCGTGACGATGCCCGGTATTTACGTGGGCGTCTCGATACCCTGCTGAGGAACGGTTGGCAAGGTTTGCTGGCGGTGTTTGTCGTGCTGGCCCTGTTCCTGCGTACCCGGGTTGCATTCTGGGTGAGCTTGGGCATTCCGATCAGTTTCCTCGGGACGGTGGCTCTGATGCCAGTCCTCGGGGTCTCCATCAACCTGCTTAGCCTGTTTGCTTTCATCGTGGTCTTGGGCATCGTTGTGGATGACGCGATCATCGTGGGGGAGAGTATTTTTAGGCGCATCGCCGCCGGTGAAAACCGCGCAGATGCGGTGGTTTCGGGAACTCGCGAAGTGGCGGTGCCCGTGGTCTTTGCTGTTCTGAGCAGTGTGGCGGCTTTTTGGCCTCTGGCCAGTTTGCCGGGAACCACCGGCCAAATTTGGCGCGTGATCCCCCTGGTGGTGGTGCCGACTTTGCTGTGGTCCTTGGTCGAATGCCAACTGATCTTGCCGGCTCACCTGGCACACTTGGGGCCCCAGAAGGTGCGCGGCGGAGTCATTGGTGCATGGCGCCGCTTCCAAGGATTGTTTTCCAGAGGCCTGGAGCGCTCGGTGGACTTGTTCTACCAGCCGACTTTGAAGCTGGCTCTCCGTTGGCGTTATGTGACTTTAGCCGGGGCTTTCGCCTTGGCGATTCTGCCCGGTGGCCTGATTGCTTCGGGCACCCTGGCCTTCCGCTTCTTTCCCAAGTTGCCTGCGGACGATGTGGCCTGTGAGTTGACCATGCCCATGGGCACCCCGTGGTCCATCACCGAGGCCGCCATCCGCCGGATCGAGTCTGCAGCAATCGCCATTGCTGATGAAGCTGGTGACGGGGTCGTTGCCCATGTGATGGCCACCGTAGGCTCCCAGCCCTGGCGCAACACTCAGTCTCGTAATCCTCTGCGGCGGCAGGCGGGGACCGAGGCAGCTCACCTGGGCGAGGTGCACGTGGCCCTGGTGGTTTCCGAAGAACGTCCAGATGCGTGGACCAGTGATCGTTTCGTGCGGCTTTGGCGGGAGAAAGTCGGGCCCATCGCAGGTACCGAGGAATTGTCCTACAGCGCCGAACTTATGGGGGCCGGGAAGGCCGTGGACATTCAATTGACCCACCCGGATTTGTCCGTCTTACGCAAGGCCGCCGATGAAGTGGGGGTTCTTTTGGCCAGCTACGACGGGGTGTTGGATGTGAGCGATTCGTTTCGCGGGGGCAAGCGCGAAATCCAATTGAAGGTCACTCCCGAGGGCGAGTCGTTAGGTGTAAGGCAGGCCAGTCTTGGGCGGCAAGTTCGTCAAGCGTTTTTTGGTGAAGAGGTCCAGCGCATGCAGCGCGGTCGGGACGAGGTCAAGGTTTGGGTGCGCTACCCTTCAGAGGACCGCCAAAGCCTGGCGGATTTGGAGGGCCTTTATGTGCGCCTGCCCAGCGGGGTGGAAGTCCCTCTGGGCCGGGTGGCAGAGGTGGAAGAGGGGCGCGGTTTCTCTACGATCCAACGCACAGACCGGCATCGCACGGTGCATGTGACTTCGGACATCGACATGGGCCAAACCACTCCGGGGGATGTGGTGGCCGGGTTGCAGGGAGGCGCGCTGGATCAGATCGTCGACAAGTACCCGGGCCTTTCATGGTCCCTGGAAGGCGAGCGCCGCGAACAGGCGGACACTCTGGCTGGTTTGGTCCGCAGCGCGTTCTTCGCACTCTTTGCGATCTATGCACTGATGGCGGTTCCCTTCAAGAGTTATCTGCAACCTCTGGTGGTCATGAGCGCCATACCCTTTGGAATCGTGGGCGCTTTTTGGGGGCATTTGATCATGGGCCTCGACGCCAACGTGCTCTCCATGTTTGGCATGGTTGCCCTGGCGGGTGTGGTGGTCAACGACAACCTGGTGCTGGTGGATACGATCAATCGTCAGCGGCTGGCGGGAACGGCCCTGATGCGGGCTGTGACCCAGGCAGGAGCCACCCGTTTCCGGCCGATCCTCTTGACCTCTCTGACGACCTTTGTGGGCTTGAGTCCGCTGATGATGGAGACCAGCCTGCAGGCGCGATTCCTGATTCCCATGGCCGTTTCCCTGGCCTTCGGGGTGCTGTTCTCCACCATGGTCTCCTTGATTCTGGTGCCGAGCTTGTATTTAATTTTGCAGGACCTGGGGGAGGCGTGGGCCTGGCTCATCGGGCGCGGTGCAGACCCCAAGGCGGGGCCCGCGGGCCCGCCGGTCGTGTAGGGCCTGGGGCCAGAGGGGCCGCAGAATCGGTTTGTTCTGGCGGAAAACTGCCCGGAATCCCCACAGAATTGGGGAAATAGGCTATCTCTAGGGGTACCTGCCATGTTTCGTCGCCCCAAAGGACCCTCCCGGGTCATCCATACCATTGACCTTGCGAGCCTTTCGAGGCCCCATCCTAAGCCCACTGAGGGTTCCTGGATGTTGGTCCCGGCTCGCGCTGAGGCGCTTGCTGTCGAAAAGCGTGTTCCTAGCGAGGCCCCGAGATCTCTTGGTCCTCAGGACCGCAAGGACCCCAGCCTGAAACTCGAACAGCGGCTTGTCAAGCTGATGAAACGGGTGGAGGTGCAGGCCGATGAGTTGGATCAGTTGCGGACTGAAGCTCTGGTGGCGCGGAATATTCAGCCCTTTTCCAGTGAATCGACTCTGATTCCCGGTCGGGATCGGAAGACTGGCAAGCGGCACGCGGCCGCCATGCGTTCTATTTTTGACGCGAATGTTGCGCTCAGGGCAGATCTTGCCCAAGAGCCCCTCAACTCCTAGGGGCGCTTGGCCCGATGGGCTGATTATGATGCGCAAGGGTGCGAATAGGCGGTTCCTCTGAGCCGCCACGCCCTTGGACGGATCATCAATTAGGAACCACCATGACTGACAAGCTTGCTGATGGAGAGGACAAGGGAGTCCTCTATCTCGGAATCGACCTGGGTACCTCGCGTACCAGCGTGACCGCTTCCAACGGAGTGCGGGAAACCCACGAGTCCTTTGTGGGCTATCCCAAGGATCCCGTGGCCCGCAAGCTACTGGGCAAGGACGTGCTCTTTGGCCAAGAGGCCAGGGACAAACGCCTTTCCCTTCGTTTGCACCGGCCCCTGGAACACGGAGTTCTTTCCTTCAACAACAGTGAAGAGGAAGACGGGGAGAGCCTCAAGGCCGCTAAGGACTTGGTCCGCGAGACCGTCCGATTGGCCAGTCCGCGGCCAGATGAGCTGGTTTACGCCGTAATCGGCGTTCCCGCCCAGGCCTCCATTCACAACAAGGACGCGATTCTTAAGGCCGCCCGGGAATCCGTGGACTCGGTCATGCTTTGCTCCGAACCCTTCGCCGTGGCCTATGGCCTCGACATGCTGGAGGATGTGTTGGTGATTGATGTGGGGGCCGGCACCGTCGATCTCTGCCGGATGCATGGCACCATGCCCGAGGACAGCGATCAGTTGACCTTGACCACGGCCGGGGACTTTGTGGACGACGAGTTGGCCAAGGAAATCAGCCGGACCTACCCGGACGCCCAGCACACCAAGCAGATGATCAAGGCCATCAAGGAGCGCTACTCCACCGTGGAACCCACTTCTGGGGCGATCATGGTGGACCTGCCGGTCAATGGCAAGCCCACCAGCTTTGACATCACAGAGTGCATGCGCACCGCCTGCGGTCGCATGATTCCCCCGGTTGTGGAGGGCCTCGGCAAGCTCGTGGCGACCTTCGACCCCGAATTTCAGCAGAAGCTCAAGGATCGGGTGTTGCTGGCCGGTGGTGGCAGCATGATCCAGGGTCTCGACAAGGCGATTGAGGCTTACATGCGTGAGCACCTGGGCTCCGGCACGGTGGTTCGCATCGAGGAGCCGATCTATGGGGGCGCTAACGGCGCGCTCAAGATCGCCCACGACATGCCAGAAGACTTCTGGACCCAGCTCCAAGACTGACCGTTTGCTTCAGAAGGCAGGAAGGTTGCGCGGCTTGACAGGCTGGGCAACCTTCTTTGCTAGGTGGGGCGCAGAGGGTAGACCCTTAGCCGTTCCGTTTGCTTGAAGGCCTCATCGGGAGGGCATAGGGTCCTTTGACCCGGGGACTCCCCTGGCTACCGGCCGGGCCCTGGTTCCTGCTGAGCTCCTTGAACCCACTTGGTGCCCATGGTGATGCCTCGGAAGAACCCCCTAGCCGGGAGAAAGTTCAACCGGTTCCCCCCAAATTCCGAACGCATTGGTTCGGCAGAGCTGTCGATTCTCATGTTTGAGAATCTCCAAGGGCCCGTGACTCTGGGGATCGTCCCGCGGTTGGGATGACGGATGCGTGGCAAAAACGGCATTGCAGGCCTCTGGCTTGGTGCCTTTGGGAAAGTACCGGCCGGGGTAATCCGCTGGTTACTTTTCCGAAACTCATGTGTCCGAAAGATTTCGTGTACGGGGTCTGTGATCTGGCGGACCTGTCTTACGCTTTGGGCATGAGAGAGAGTATTTTTGAGATTGTTGGCCCCGGGACTGGAAGCAGTCTTTTGTTGGGCTTGGGTTTGCTTGGTTGGATGGGGGGGTGTGCTTGCGCCTTCGCAGTCGGCTGGCGTTTACGAGGAACGGCGAAAGATGAGGCTTTGCAGATGGAGATTCATCCTGTGACTCCACCTGGTACTTATCGACGTTTGTTCTAACAAAGAGGAGACTGAGGGCGCGGCCAGCGATGGTCGCGCCCTCGTTCATTAAGGGGGATGTCAGCCGCGCCCCAACGCCCGATGCTTTAAGGGCATTCACCTACCGCCGCGGCACGATCAGCCTTGGGCATCCCGCCAAGGACCACTATGCTGCAGGCATGGATACACCAGTTTCCCGGGGACCGAGCCGACGCCTCCGTTGGTCGTGGCTCCTGCTCGCCTTGAGCATTTTGCTGTTCGTCTTGGGTCAGGCTTTCCCAGGGATCCTTGAGCGAACCTATGGGCCTCTGTTTCCCCTGATTGCTGGTCTGCAAGCGGGCCTGCTGTCCTGGGTGCCGATCTCGGTCAGCGAAATGGCTTTGGTTGGGCTACTGGTACTAGGGGCGTTCTGGCTTAAGCGTGGTTTGCGTGCGTTCTTGTTGGGTATTGCCTGGCTGCTTCCCTTGCTTGGCGGGTTGGGGATCTTGCTCTGGGGTTTGAATCACGGGCGTCCTCCGATTTCGGAGCGCCTGGGTTGGTCCCTCGGTACCCCAGGGGAAAATGCCCTTGCGGATCTCGTGGGGGAGTTGGTGGGGGAATTGAATGGCCTGGAAGGCTCCTTCCCTGAGCAGGCTTTGAAGCCAGAGAGTCGTGACTGGGAGCAATCGCTGACTCCGGCCTTCGATGGACAAGCCCAGCAATGGAACTGGTTGCGCGGTCCAAAGGTGCGAGTGCGGACCCCCTTGGCCGAGGGGCTCTTGGCGCGTTTAGGTATTGCCGGGGTTTATTCGCCCTGGACGGGGGAGGCCCACCTGGAGGGTTCTTTACCAGCGCCTCTGGTTTGGCATACGGCGGCCCATGAGGCGGCTCACCAGCGGGGCATCGCCCGGGAAGGGGAGGCCAACTTCATCGCCTGGATGGTGCTGAAGGATGCGCCGGATCCCGCTGCCCGTTATTCCGCGCGGTTCGTTCTCTTGGGTCAGGCTATTCGGGCCTTGCACGGACAAAACCCCGAACGGGCCCTGGAGTTGATCCAGGCCATGGAGCCAGCTCTTCAGGACCGGCGGGCCCGTGTGCGGGATTATTGGCGCCAGCGACTCGGGGTTCTTTCCAAAGTGAGCCACCGGGTCAATGACACCTACCTCAAAGCTGCGGGCCATGAGCAAGGGATACAAAGCTATGGCCTCGTTCTCGACCTTGTGCTGGCCGAACGGCGTTAGACTCAAGACCATCCATGAGCATTCCCACCCTCCTCCTGCTGCCTCTTCTCCTTGCTCCCCAGCACCCCACTGAGGATCCCAGTTCTTCAGCCGCTGGGAATGCACAGGAACCCTATGCACCCACGGTCGCCGAGGCCAGCGATGAAGCGGCCGCTGCCTTGGCTCGGATTCGCGTGCCCGAAAAGCATCAGATCAAGCTCTGGGCAGCGGAGCCTGACCTCGCAAATCCGGTTTGCCTATATGTGGATCACAAGGGCCGTGTGTTCGTGGCCATGAGCTTTCGGCTGCATGCCGGGGTGACGGACATGCGCGAGCATATGGATTGGCTTGAGGACGAGCTTGCTGCTCAAACCGTTGAGGACCGGCTTGCGTTCATGGAGAAGCACGAAGGCGAGCGCTTCAAGGAATACTCCATCGAGCACGAGCACATCAGGCGGCTTGTGGACACGAATGGGGACGGGGTCTGTGATGAATCCATCGTGTTTGCCGAGGGCTTCAATCACCCCGCTGCTGGCATCGCCGCCGGGCTGCTCGTGCGAGGATCCGACGTGTGGTACGCCTGCATTCCCAACCTATGGAAGTTGACCGACGCGGATGACGACGGCCAAGCGGAGTCGCGTGAAGCCTTGCATACGGGTTACGGGGTCAAGATTGCGCTCTTGGGCCACGATCTGCATGGCCTGCGGGTGGGACCCGATGGTCGACTTTACTTCTCCATCGGCGACCGCGGCCTGCACATCGACTTTGAAGATCAGACCTTTCACATCCCGGACCGGGGTAGCGTGCTGCGCTGCGAGATGGACGGTTCAGGGCTCGAGGTTTTTGCCAGTGGTCTGCGTAATCCCCAGGAGTTGGTGTTCGATGATCATGGCAACCTGTTCACCGGGGACAACAACTCAGACGGGGGCGATAAGGCCCGCTGGGTGTACGTGGTCCAGGGGGGCGACACGGGCTGGCGGCATCACTACCAGTATGTGACCCAGCCCAACATGCGTGGCCCCTGGAATGCTGAGGGACAATGGAAGCCCTCCCACCCGGAGCAGCCTTGGTTCCTCGTGCCGCCGATTGCCAATGTGGGGGATGGACCCTCTGGGCTTTGCATGGTCCCCGACGTGGGCTGGGGCCAAGAGCAGCAGGGGGCTTTTCTGCTCTGCGATTTTCGCGGTTCCGTGCCCCACTCGTCGATCTTGGAAGTACGCCATCAGTCCGCTGGTGCGGGCTTTGAGTTGGAGTATTCGCGGCCCTGGTTGAAAGACCTCTTGCCCACAGATTGTGATGTGGGACCGGATGGGGCGCTCTATGTGAGCGACTGGGTCAGTGGCTGGAACATGACAGGCAAGGGGCGCATCTTTCGATTGACCCCCGACGGGCTCGACCAAGACCCCGCGGTGTTGGAGCAAAAAGAAATCCTGGCCGCGGGGATGAGCCAACGGGACTTCAGTGAACTCGCGGGGCTCTTGCGCCATGACAGTCGCGTGATTCGTCAAGAAGCCCAGTTGGAGTTGGGCTTTCGCAGTGCGAAAGGAGATCCCGGTTCCACGGATCTGCGTGACGGCATGAGGGCGCTTCTCTCAGTGGCTTACGAATCTCGCGACCGTCCCCTTGCGCGATTGCACGGGATTTGGGGCGTGGGCATGGTGGCCCGATTGCAGCCCGATGCAAGCGGTTTTGCCGCCAGCCTCTTGCCCCTGGCGGAGGATCCGGATCCAGAGGTTCGAGTCCAGAGCATCAAGGTCCTTGGGGAGCTCAACGACCCACTCGGTTATCCCGTTTTGTGGCGAGCGTTGCGTGCGGATGATTACCGGGAACGGGCAGCCGCTGCCCACGCCCTCGCGAGCTTGAGTGATGCCCTCGATCCTGAACTGCGAAGCCGTGCCCTCGGACCGGTGATTGAGTTTTTGATCGAGGCCGGTCACACGGATCCCTGGCTACGGCACGCTGGTGTGCGAGCCTTTGAAGTCTTGGCCACCCAAGAAGAACAACGAGCCCTTTTGCTGCACGAGAATCCGGCCATCCGGCGGGTGGGCGTTGTGGTCCTCCGCCGCGTGGGAGATAAGTTCATTGGCGAGGCCCTTGCGGATTCAGATGAAGCGGTTGTGGGCGAAGCGGCCCGGGCGATTCACGAAGTTCCGATGCCTGCCGCTCGGCAGAGACTGGCGCAATTGCTGGACGGCCCCGTGGATCGTGACCTGTACCTCTTGCGGCGTGCCTTGGCCGCAGCGCGGGAATCCCATCAACCCGCTGACGCCAAGCGCATAGCCAGTTGGGTTGCGCGACCGGGTTTGCACGGGGTACTCGTACGTGAAGGGCTAGAGGCCCTCGTCGAGTGGACATCGCCCAATCCCATCGACAGGGTGATCGGCTCTTGGCGTCCCATCATCGGGGCCGACGGACCTGATGATTTGGACTTGCTCGCCTTGCTGCCCGCAGCCCGCGGGTCCGGCAAAGAAGCCGTCCGGGCTTGGCTGAGCCTTGAGAAGGCCAACTCCAAGGGAGCCGTGGCGGAGCTGATCGAGTTACTCCACCATGGGGAACAGGACGCCTTTCGCGTGGGCGCTCTGGAGAACCTGCTTGCTCGTCAGTGGAGTTCCGAGCCCGCGCGGGTTCAAGAATTCCTAGAGGATCCCAGCGCTCAGGTGGCCAGTGTGGCCCTGTCCCATTTGGCCCAGGCGGATCCCGGTCGGGCAGTGGCCAGGTTGCTGCAGTTAGCCGGAGAGGGAGGCCCCAAAGATCGCCAAGCCGCAGTGAGAACATTGGCCAGCCTCAAGGATCGTGCGGGTCACGGGGCTCTGGCCCGTTTGTTGCGCGCTGCCGCCAGCGAACCGGTGGCGTCGCCCTTGGCCTTGGAATTAGTCCATGCTCTGAAAGGGGATGTGGGTGAGGACTCGGCCGTTGCGCTTTTGGCTTGGAAGGAGCACGCCCATAAGGACCCAGTCGCTCCCCGGGCAGCGAGCGTGCGGGCAGGGGGCGATGCGGATGAGGGGCTGCGGCTTTTCCAGGAGAAGGCCGAGGTTTCCTGTTTGCGCTGCCACCAGGTAGGGGACTTAGGAGTGAGTCGGGTGGGCCCTGACCTAGCTGGGGTCGCCTCGCGCTTGGATCAGGACGCTCTCTTGTGGTCGATCCTGGATCCCAATCGGGAATTGGCCCCCGAATTCCAGGCTTGGACGTTTGTCCATCAGGACGGGGCCATGCTGGTGGGCCGGATCCTGAGCGAGGGGCCTGATTCCCTGGTCATTTTAGACGCGGAGGGCCTTGAGCATACCTGGGATCCCGCTCTGGTCGAAGGCCGGCGAGAAGATCTTTCCTCCATGCCTGGGGACCTGGCGGAAAAACTTTCCGACTCGGAGTTGCGAGACATTTTGGCTTTCCTCGGAGAACAGAAGAGCGAATCGGAGAAAGAACGGAAATAGCCGCTAAATGTTAAGTCTCGGGCTCTAGAGGGGCGATTGATAAGTTCAGCCCCCCATCGGCTGCTTGCCCCTATGACTCCTCAGCCCGTAACCGCATTCTCCCGAAGTGGGGGAAGTCTCTTTTCTCCGCAAGAGGTACGTGCCTTGATGGAGATCGAGTTTCAGCGTGGGAAGCGCCACGGCTATCCGGTTTGCTGTCTCGCATTGCGGCCGGATCGGATTGATCAACTGGGTTTGATCCACGGACAAGAGTCCCGCGATGAGGTATTGAGAACCGTTCTAGAACTTGTGCGACGTACGATTCGCGCCGGGGACCTGATGGGTTTCACGGAGGATGAACGCTTGATCTTGATCCTGCCGCATCAGCCTCCCGAGTCCCTCAAGAATCTCTGCAAGCGAATCATCAAAAGCGCGGCGGGTCTGGTTTTTGAAACCGGTAACCGAACCCATCAAACCACCCTTTCTATGGGTGCGAGCCACAGTCGCCATCCCGAAGCCCTTGACTTTGCCACGCTTGAGCGTGTGGCCCTTGATGGGCTCGAAGTGGCCGAGGCCAGTGGGGGAGATCGTTGGATCGAAAGTGAACTCTATGGTCTGGAGTCTGCATCCAAGCTGAAGCCGGTTACGGCTGAGCCCATTGGGGCTGAACAGGTCAGTGCCGCCGAACAACTCTTCCCGGACTATCGCGAGCGTCTGGTGGAGATGGTTTCCCGGGGCGGGAGTCTGGAAGATGCAGCCCGTGAACTGTCCGATGAAATTGTCCAGCGCGCAATCAAGGCCCAGGCGGAGGATGCGTCCGGGGTGGGTGATGAAGCGAAGCTAGAGCTCCTGCGCCGCCGGATCGCTAAATTGACCCAGACCCTCGGGATCAGCGAGGATGAACTGAAAGAGCTGCGAGCATTCAAGCAGGCCTCCATTGAGCGGGGCGAGCTACTAGCAGGTCCTGCCGGGGAGCGCAGTGAGGGCACCGGAGACGCCTTGCGGGCGGATCTGATGCGCACGATTTTTGATGCCAACGTGGATTTACGGCGTCGAACGGATCTTGACGCCGGCTGAGAGAAGCCCCGAGGGGATTCCGATCAAAAGCTTGGATTGGGCGTCCATTCTTGGGCAGCCGTGTTGCATGGAGGAATCTTGTGCCCCCAACCCCGTCTGGAGGCCCTTGAGATGCGGTTTTGTGGATTGCGCCCCTTTTCCTCTCCCCAAACCGGACTTTTAGTGGGAAACTAGAGGGAAGCGCTGGAAACCAGTGCGTAGTTTCACTCTTTTTCTCTCGAGAGGCTCTCATTCTCCATGGGCCTCTGCGGGGAGCGATCCCCATTAGGCATTCACTATGAAAACATCTCAGATCTTCCGTCTGCTCCCCGCCGCTTTATTGCTTGGCGTAGCAGCTGCTCAAAACGGCGCCGACGATTGCGCCAACGCCACTCCGATCGTGGGCCTTGGCACTTACAACTTCGACAACACTGGCTTCAGCATTGATGGTCCCCCTGACTGTTCTGGCCAGCCCGTACGTCGCGACATGTGGTACCTCTGGACCTGCACCGCGTCCGACGGCTATTCCGTTTCCACCTGCAATGGCACTACCCTCGAAACGCGTATCGTGATCTATGATGGTTTTGACTGTTCTGGGTTCCCCCAGATCACCTGTGCCGCGAGCACCTGCGGTGGTCAAACCGAGGTAACCTTCAATGCCATCAGTGGCAACCAGTACCTCATTCGCCTGGGCTCTCGCGCCGCTGGCGCGTCAGGTTCCGGCACTTTCGAGATCGGCCAGGACTTTTGTGTGACTGCACCCAACGATCAATTCGATCCCAATGGAGACTGCAGCATTCCCACGGCGATGGTGGACGGTTCCTGGTCCGCCCTTTTCGTTTCCAAGGACGAGCCCGACTACTACACCTTTGAGTTGGCCGCTGGCGCAACTCTCCAAATGGACTTGACCTTCGACCATGCGGCCGGCGATGTGGACGTCTTCGTTTACGACGATTCCGGTTGTACGAACGTGATTGCTGAGGCCCTTTCGGGAGACAGCAATGAGACCCTCACCTACACCAACATTGATACCTGCGACATGCTGCTCAAGGTTCGCATTGAGATTTGG
>CALEMP010000087.1 GCA_937910685.1 uncultured bacterium | reverse complement strand
CCGATTGACCTTCACGCCCCACTTATCCGTGGCATCATCGAGCACCGTACGCATCTTGCCGTTGATCTCATCACGCGAGCTCAACGTCGCGTCAAGAGCCAACTCGCCGATGATATTCCGCAAGGTGGTCTGAGCCAATTTCTCAATGGCGTTGGGCAGGTTCTTGACCTCATAGACTGCGCGGCGAGGATCGGTGATCTGATAATAGAGCAGACCATTGATCTCAATCACCACGTTGTCCGCGGTGATCACCGATTGCTTGGGAAAATCAAACACCTGCTCGCGCAAGTCGACGGTATTGGAATTTTGTTCGCGCACGATGTCCACGCCCTTCAGGTTTGTGACCCTCGTACGCCAAAGAATCGGGCGGGGCTTGTCGACCAGGGGGAAAATCAAGTTCAATCCCGGTGCAAGAATGCGCCGGAACTTGCCCAGGCGTTCGATGACCATGACCTCGGCTTGGGTGACGATCTTGAGACCAAGGGCCGCACCGATGAGAACGACGGCGACGAAAGCGGATACGACATAGAGCATGGGTTTTTCCTGGTTACTAGGTTATGGGGATCATTCGATCGCACGAAAATCACGATCTCTCAACGAAAGGGCAGGGGTTAATTCTGAGCTTGCACGCGCACCGAATTGCCATCGACCCTGACAACGGTCACGCTGACCCCAACTTGGATTTCAGAGTCTGCGGCGGCACGCCATTCTTCCCCGCGAATCTTGACACGCCCGGAACTGCTGGGAGTAATAGGCTCGGTGACCATGGCGGACATACCTACCAAGGCATCCACATTGGAAGGGGTTCCCCCTTCCTTGGCATGGCGGACGATGATCGGACGCAAGATCAATAGCCCAATCATGGTGCCGAAGATGAATCCCCACAGTTGACCGTTCATGCCCACGCCAAAGGCAGCAAGGGTTGCAGAGAGCAGAGTGCCTGGGACAAAGGCCCCCAACAAGAACCCCATGGTCAAGAACTCAGCTACGACCAGGAGCGCACTGGCCACAATCCAAAACTCCCAGCACATGAGAGTTTCCGGCTGAATAAACTCAAAGAGCTGCTCGAAGAACCCCTTGGATTCTGTAATTGGAAGGATGCTGACCATGGTGGCGGTTGAGTGTTGAGGGTCCGGTGTCGTTTGGTTGGGCGATGACGCATCATAGGCAGCCCCGGGGGCACCCGCCGGGCAGTCCGCCTATTCCAACGGCCCGAAGCCCCTTACAAGCGGTTCCTACGCCAACAGTTCGCCCTTATTGCAGGGCTTGATGGGAAAATTGCCGCCGAGCCATCCCTCGCCCAGGAGCGTAAAAGGTCCCGCCAGAGCACCCTATCTGTTAGGATGATGAACGACCTCACCAACGCCTCTCCGATGCCGACCCCCACCAAATTGTCCATACCCCTAGCATCTTGCGCGATTCAAGTGCGCACGGTCGACCAGGTGGCCGTAGCTCGACGAGGGCTTGAAGCTCAACAACTCATCGAATTGCCCGATGGGCGCATCGTTCGGTTGACCACCCCGGTCCCCCCCGGACATCGCTTTGCCCTGGTCCCCCTGCCCGAGGGCACAACCGTTCTGCAGTACGGATCACCCATCGGGACGAGCACAGGCATTGCTGAAGGGGAAAGTTTGACGCAAAAGAACCTGAACCACCAGGTTCCCCTCGTGCGCAACATCCCGAGCGATCTGCACAATCCAGCGCCCATTCCCCTTCCCCCCGAGGAAGCGGGCACGTTCCAAGGATTCCGGCGCCCCAACGGATCTGTGGGTCTAAGGAACTTCGTCCTCATTGTCCCCACCAGCATGTGCGCCAGCCACGAGGCCCGCGAAATTGCAACGCGCGCGGAGTACACCCTCCTGGACAAGCAGCTCCACCCGGGCGTCGACGGCGTTATCGCCCTGCCCCATGGCCGTGGCTGTGGCAACAACGACGGGGATCCCATCGAATATCTGTTGCGCGTCCTTCGCAACTACGCTGCCCACCCCAATGTGGGCGCGGTCCTTTTTATCGGTCTGGGCTGCGAGAAAACAGGCTTGGACATGTTCAAGGCCTACCTCAAGGACCACGGCGGTCTCGGCTGGGACAAGCCAAGCGCCAGTATTTCGATCCAACAATTGGGCGGGACGCGGCCGGCGATTGACCAAGGTCTGAAGGAAGTGCGCTCGCTCTTGGACTCCATCAAGGACGCAACGCGCGAAACGATCCCCCTGAGTGAACTGACCCTGGGGGTCAAGTGCGGTGGTTCCGATGGTTTCAGCGGCCTATCCGCCAACCCCGCCCTAGGGCAAACGGTGGACCTCTTGATTCGCGCCGGTGGCACAGTCTTGATCACCGAGGTGCCCGAGTTCTGCGGCGCCGAACACCTATTTGCCGCCCGCGCCAAAAACGCAACCGTGGCGGCAGAAATCCACGATGCGGTGGACTGGTATCGCGCGCACGCGGCCAGCGTTGGAGCGAAACTCGATCAAAACCCAAGCCCGGGGAACATCGCCGGTGGCCTACTGAACATCACGATCAAGGCCCTCGGTGCCATGGCCAAGGGCGGCAGTACGCGCGTGGAAGGTGTCACCGATTACGCGTCGCCCCCAGAGGGTAAGGGGCTTTGGTTGATGCAGGGTCCTGGCTATGACCAGGAAAGCACGCCCGGTCTGATTGCTGCCGGCGCCCAAGCGGTCATATTCACAACCGGCCGCGGCACGACAATTGGCAACGCGATTGCACCGGTGCTCAAGCTGGCCTCCAACACGCCCCTGTTCGAGCGCATGGGCGGAGACATCGACCTCTCAGCCGGCGGGATCATCGACGGCACGGAAACCGCCGAAGATGTGGGCAAAAGAGTTCTCGAACATCTGCGCCGCACCGCATCCGGCGAAGTGTTGGCTTGCGCCGAAGTGAACGGGCATCGCGAGTTTGGATTCTGGGGCGGCGCAGCCATCAGCCTCTAGTAATCAACAAGCCATGAGCAACACGACCCGCGCCTGCGCCCTGGTGGCTCCCCATTCGTTCAAGCTAATCGAAATTCCGGTGCCCCCCATGGGCCCCGATGACGTGCGTGTGGCCCCCCAAGCGGTGGGTGTTTGCGGCACGGATTTTCACATCGCTGACGGTGCGGGTAACTACAACCTGACCTCCAACGGCGAGGCGATTTCCCTGGAAGCAGAGCCCCAAATCCTTGGGCACGAAATCGTCGGCAAGGTCTTGGAGCGGGGATCATCCGTTCAGGACATCGAGGTCGGGCAAACCGTGGTGCTGGACCAGGGGCTCTCGTGCCTTAGCCACCAGCGCAAGAACGTCTGTGAATACTGCGCCACCGGTGCCAGCCACCAGTGCGAAACCTACACGGAATACGGCATCACCGGTTTGGCAGGAGGGTTCTCCGAAGAGCTGATCGTTCCTGCAATCAATGTCCTGGCCACAAGCGGGCAAAAGGGACCGGCCGAGTGCGCCATGACGGAGCCCTTGGCCTGCATGCTGCACACCACTGGGATGCTGGACGAAACACACCAGCGCTACACCCTCGAAAGCGCTGACCCAACCAGCCGCGTTCACACGATTTTGATCATGGGTGCGGGGCCCGCGGGCTTGCTCATGACCCAAGTCCTGCGGGGAGCAGTCGGATTCCAGGGCACCTTGTTGGTCAGTGAACCCAACCCACACAAACGCAAGCTCGTCGCTTCCTTCGGCGCAGAGACCTGGGACCCAAGTCAGCCCGGTATTGAAGAGTGGGTGCGGGACAAATCGGGCGGACGCATGCTCGAGTGGGCGTTCGAGGCTTCGGGTGTGGGTCAAGCCATCGCCAGCATGCCTCGGCTTCTGCGCAAGCAGGCCACGGTGATCAAGTACGGCATCGGACACCACGGCCAGGGCCTCGAACTGCTCAACGATTTCCACTGGAAAGAGCCCACCTTCCTGATGCCCGTCGGCGCCTCCAGTCCCTTTGACGAAGACGGGCGAGCAACCTACTACCGTCAGGCTCTGCAGTGGATCGAATCGGGCAAGGTCCAAGTCGAGCCCATGATCAGTCACCGCTACTCGGGCCTTGAAGAGGTGCCTAAGGCCCTTGGGGATGACCATAAGAGCCCCGAATACATCAAGGGCATCGTCGAGTTCCAGATATAGGCCATGCAAGTCTCCCTTTTTGTCACCTGTTTGGTCGATCAGCTGCGGCCGGAAGTGGGTCAAGCAACCCTGGCCCTACTCGAACACGCCGGCTGCACCGTCAACTTCAACCCAAGCCAAACCTGTTGCGGCCAGCCGGCTTGCAATGCGGGCTATGAGGGTGAGGCGCAGCAAGTCGCGCGGCACACTATGGATGTGTTGGCCGGAGATGATCCGATCGTTGTGCCGTCCGGTTCCTGTGCGGCGCAGCTGAAGCACTACGCTGACCTGTTTGATGCGGAGGACCCCGATCACGCTCGCGCTGTGGCATTAGCGCCCCGAGTGCACGAACTCTCCGCGTTCCTGGTGGACCAGATGAACTACGATGCGAGTGGCGCAAGCTTTGAGGGCACACTTACATGGCATGATGCCTGCCATACCCTGCGCGAGCTAGGGGTCAAAGACCAGCCACGCCACCTACTGGGGCAAGTCGCCGGAGCGCAACTGGTGGAGGCTCCTGAGTGCGAGACGTGCTGCGGTTTCGGAGGCACCTTTGCGATCAAGATGCCCGAAATTTCAGTGGCCATGAGCGACCGCAAACTGGATGAAATCATCGCGCTCGGAGTCGACAGCATTGTATCCACCGACATCTCGTGCCTAATGCAGCTTGGCGGCCGACTAATCAGCCGTGGTTCTCACATTCGTGCTTTGCACCTAGCCGAGATCCTGGCCCCATGAGCAAGAAGGACCCGGCAATCGCGGAACTCACGGCCAACGAGTTTGGGCCCGCTTCGCGAAGAGCCCTTCAAGACGCGCCCTTGCGCCGTGCCCTGGCCAAGGCCACCAATACCTTCAAGGGGCGGCGCGAGGCAGCCCTCGACGAAATGCCCGATTGGGAGGCCTTGCGCACCCACGGTCGCGCGATCAAAGACGAGACTCTCAGCCGCCTTCCCCATCACCTGACACGCTTTATAGAACAAGCCACTGCCAAGGGAACCCAGGTCCACTTCGCTCAAGACCGCGCAGAAGCCTGCGCTTGGATCGGGGACCTGGCTGAGCGGCTCGAAGCCAAGACCGTGGTCAAGAGCAAGAGCATGATGACCGAGGAGATCGGCTTGAACCATGCTCTAGAAGCTCGTGGCCTGTATCCGGTGGAAACCGATCTGGGAGAGTGGATCATCCAATTGGCCGGCGAAACCCCTTCGCACATCATCGTGCCCGCGATCCACAAGTCCCGGGAGAGCGTGGCCAAGTTGTTCGAAGAGCGCCTTGGGGCGGAGCCCGACCTTGATGCGGTGCGCTTGACCCAATTGGCCCGCGAGATTCTACGCACGAGCTTCTTGGAAGCAGAGCTTGGAATTAGCGGCGTCAACTTTGCAATCGCTGAGACCGGTTCGTTCTTGGTGCTGGAAAACGAAGGCAATGCACGCCTGACCACCAGTTTGCCCCGGGTCCACGTGGCAATCATGGGCATCGAGAAACTCCTGCCGCGCTGGTCCGACCTAGAAACATTCCTGCGCCTGCTTCCACGCTCTGGCACGGGGCAACACCTGACCAGCTACCAGTCAATCTTCACAGGGCCCAAGCGCAACCCCGGCGACGAAGGCCCCGATGAGGTGCACGTCCTGATCCTGGACAACGGCCGCACGGACATTCTTGCGGATGACGTGACCCGCGAGACCTTGGCGTGCATTCGTTGTGGTGCCTGCCTGAATGTCTGCCCGGTTTATGCCCAGGTTGGTGGTCATTCCTATGGCTCGGTTTACCCAGGTCCCATCGGGGCAATCTTGACCCCCCAGTTGGCCGGAGCCGATCAAGCAACGCCCCTGCCAGGCGCATCTAGCCTTTGCGGTGCCTGCCGGGATGTGTGCCCGGTCAAGATCGACATCCCCCGGATCCTCCTGCATCAACGGAGAGAGGTCACAAGAAAACTGCCCTGGCGTGCCCCCTTCGAACGACTGGGGTTTTGGGTCTGGGCACGCATGGCGAGCTCTCCGCGGCTCTGGCGCATAGGCACCTACCTCATCCGTCCCTTCGTCCGTTTTGCAGGGGGCTCCAACCTCTTGAGCCGAGGCTTCTGTCGATTGATTCCGCCCCTCGCCGCCTGGTCGGGAGGGCGCAGCCTGCCAACCCCCGCCAAAAAGAGCTTTCGGCAACAATACGAGGAGAGCCGACCATGAGCCGCGCCATCGTCATGTCCGCGATTCGGCGCGCCCTGCGCCGGACTCCCGCCATAGAGTCGGCTCCCACCGAGAGTCCGGGGCGGCCCCAGGGCTTGGACTCCACAGTGGAACGGACCCGTGCGTTCCGCACGCGCCTGGAGTCCGTCGATGGCGAGGTGCACTTAGTGCGTGACCAAGACGCTGCCCGTGATCTGCTCATGGAACTGGTCGAACGTCGCGGCTGGAAGGACATAGCCGTGTCCGGCGCGCCTCTGGTCACCCACGCCACCAGCAACCTCAAGGCCGACCTATTCGAGGGTTCCCAGGACCGCGACCGTCTCGCACACTGCGACCTAGGAATCACCGCCGTCCAACACGCGATCGCCGAAACCGGGACCCTGGTGCTCTTTTCCCATGCGGAAAGCCACCGCCTGACCAGCCTGCTACCACCGGTGCACATTGCGCTCGTGGAACAGTCGCAGATCGTGGCCGGTTTGGGAGATGCCCTGGCCCTTGCCCATGGAGCAGATGGGGGCGAACCCCCGCCCCTCGTTACCTTCATCACCGGCCCCTCACGCACCGGTGACATTGAACTCACCATGGTCACAGGAGTGCATGGACCGCGGGAGCTCATCGTGATTCTGATCGCACCGGACAGCTTCTGATGGGAATGTCCAAGGGCAGGTTTCTAGGTCTCTTGATCGGCCTGCTGTTGGCACTCGGGGCCGCTGAGTTTCTCGGCCGTCTAAAGACCTCAAGCGACCGCCATTTGCCGCGCACGCCGAATCTCGAGGTGCAGCTCTACCCCGAGCAAGCAGAACTCTTCGGTATCCGCGGAGAGACGCGCCACACAACCTCGTCCATCGGATTGCGCGGACCAGAACCCAAGACCACCGACCGCCTGCACATTCTTTGCGTGGGTGGCAGTACCACTGCGTGTGAGTATTTGGACGATCAAGAGACCTGGCCTCAACTCCTGGCTGCCCAGTTCCCCGAGACCCCCACATGGGTTGGAAACGCTGGCCTTTCCGGCCATCGCGCCATCGACCATGTGACCCTCTTGAGCAAGTTGCTCGACGAACAGAAACCCCTCGATGTGGTCATCCTGCTGGCGGGCATCAACGACTTGGCGGTCGCGGCCGAAGGGCGCCAAGACACGGAACCCAAGCCCACATCAAGCGCCCAAATCCGGCGGGTTTTCCACTCCCAGCCCCGCGACTTCTCCCTCTGGCCCCCGGCCCAAACAGGTATCTATGCCTGGTTGCAAGGCTTGCGCAGCGGACGCTGGGAAGTCGCCGCCCTCGAAGACCCTGCCGCAGGGTCCTATGCCCAAAGACGCAAGGTACGCTCGGAGCACCTGCCCCCAAGCGCGACTTTGCCGTCACTTGACAAGGCCCTAGCCGCCTTTGAAGAGCACCTCACCTGGAGCTGCCGAGCGGCGGCCAGGCGGGGCGTGCGGCCGGTGATCCTGACCCAGCCGTTCCTATGGGGCGCAGAGGAAACCATCTGTGCCCAGCGCTGTTGGTTTGGTTGGTCTGGGGCCCTGCCCTGGGAGAATCCAAGTGCGTACATTCCGCTCTCGGAAATGAAACAGGGCATGCACGCCTTCAACCGTAGGGCGCGGCTCGTAGCGGCACGGGAGCAAGCTCTCTTGGTGGACTTAGATCACCTGAATGGCAACCCCGATCTTTTCTACGACGATTGCCACTTCAACGAAGCGGGTGCAAAGGCAGTGGCCCAAGCTGTGGGCAAGGCCCTACGCTCAAGTGCTCCCGACCTTTTCCGGCGCTAGAGGCTCACCCAATCCGCTACACCGGCAATCGCTTGCTCGAGTGCCTCACCCAGGGCATGGGCGGTTGCTTCAATCTTCGGACTTGTGATCGAAACTTCGCGTATAAGGGTCTTGGCCCGAATCAAACGGTGATTTCGAGACAACTCCAGGTGCAACACCACTCGCGCAACGGGAGCGTTGCGACGATCTTCCTCTAGGGAAACCAGCTCGCATGAAAGTGCAACGCTGTCGCCCAAAGGATCAGCCACCATCCCGCGCTCCTCAAACAGCACCCGGCGCAGGCCACGCTCTAGAACGCGACTCGGCGCCTCTACCCAGTGAGTGTCCCCGTGGACGATGAATTCCACGTCCGAAATCCGGCGCACAAGTCGATCGGAAAGGTGCGCTGCCTCGCGTACAGAATCAAGGTGCACGCTAACCGCGCTGGAAGACTCGTTCACCGTTTCCACGGAGCGCGTACGGTCCAAACTAAACCAGTGAACCGCCGGTGCAGGCGGAGGGATTAGGCCACCCACGCAGCCAACAAGTAAGAAGCTCAACAACAAGGCACTTTTCATCAATTGTCACTCCCGTCAAAGGGGCTGGTTTTAGTCCGGCCGCGCACAAGCACAGCGGGATCGTGTTCGATCTGGCGCAACAAGCTCGTCCAGGCAGAGAGTGCCTGCTGCAGGTCCCGCACGGTCTCACGACTGCCCCCTATTAACAAGCGAGCGTCCGGGCCCAAGCCATCGAGATCATCCGCAACTTTGGTCAAGGCCGCCACGAGCCGGGGCAAATCCGCCTGGTCAATGGCTGCCCGTGCGGAATCGGCCAACTCGTGGACCGAGGTCATAGCCCCGCCGATGGCACCTTCGCTGCTACCCGCTTGATGCGCGACCGTTTCGATGGCTCCAGCTGCCCGGCTCATGTCCGCGAGGGTTTCATTCAAACTAGCCTGCACGGCTTCAAGGTCCAGCGCATCCGACTGGCCCTCAATGGACTTCAGGAGCTCGCGGGTGTCGGCCAGGGTCTGGGGCAGTTCCATCGCCCCAAGCTCGGTCTCGACTTTCATTAGCAAACTCTCCAAACGTTGCATCACAACTGGAATGGAACTGGCCAAAGAAATCACGCTTTGTTCCAAACCTCGCAGTGTCGAAGGCCGCGCGGGCAGGTGGTTAGTGGGCAGGTCAAACATCAAGACCGGATCCAATCCGTCCGCCGGGTCCACCGAATCCACCTCAAGGTAACGCACCCCTGTGATGCCCGTCACCGCCAATCGGACGCGCAAGTCATCCGGCAGCATCTGGAACAGATCCGCATTCGTGGCGAGGTCCGCCAGACCAACTCCCTCGAGCACATCCAAGTAGATCTGGGAGGTAACCTGGACCACGCGCCGATCGGGGGCGAAGGAGATCTCTGTCACCTTGCCGATCCCAACCCCACGCATCTTGATGGAAGCCCCCGTATCGAGGCCTTGCACGGACTCATCGAAGAACGAAATCACCTCCACCGAGGGCCGGATCAGGCGCCGTGCCCCCAGGTAAAAGGCGGCCCCCACAAGGAGGATCATGCCGGCCAGCACAAACAGGCCTAGCTTCCAGGAATCAGTACGTTTCATGTCTTGGCCTTCATTTCACGTCTAAAGAATGCGCGGACCGCGGGGTGGGTCGCACCATCTTGTAATTCACCGGGGAGTCCATCTGCAATCAGAGTGCCCGCCCCCGCGTCCAACATCAAGCAACGAGCGTTCAAGTGCTGAATACTGTCCAATTCGTGAGTCACCAACACGATCGTGGTGCCCAGCCCATCTCGCAGTGAGAGGATCAGCTCATCCAGCCCGGCCGAGGTGCTCGGGTCGAGACCAGCGGAGGGTTCATCCAAGAACAACAGGGGTGGGTCAAGGGCCATGGCCCTGGCGATGGCCGCCCGCTTCTTCATGCCGCCGGAAATCTCTGAAGGCGCCATCCCTCCCCGCCCATCAAGTCCCACCAGGGCCAACTTGGCCCGGGCGATCTCGGAAATCGTGCCCCTGTCCAGATCCGTCCAGACCTTAAGGGGCAGACTCACGTTTTGCTCAAGGGTCATGGAACTGAACAGGGCCCCCATCTGGAACATGACCCCAAACGGCGGTTGGCCCCGCAGGTCGGAGGGATCGCTCAGGCCCGCCACGGAGAGAGAACCGGCAACTGGGGGCAGCAGGCCCACCAGGGTGCGAAGCAAAGTCGTCTTGCCGCAACCAGAGCCTCCCAAGATCGCAACTAACTCGCCCTCGGACACTTCGAAGGTCAACTTGTTTTGCACCGGGTGGCCGTCATAGCCGATGGAGAGGTCATTCGCTTCGATCATGATCAGATGCCCCACATGTTGAAGAGTATTGCGAAGAGCGCGTCGGCCACGATCAACACGAACAGGGTCGTCACCACTGCCATGGTCGTCGCACGGCCCACACCCTCGGCACCGCCGCGCGTTGCGAGACCTCGCTGGGAAGCAATCATGGCGACGATGAAACCAAAGACAAGGCTCTTACCAATGCCGGTGAAAACATCCCCGAACCCAAGCGCACCTTTCAGGGAATTGATGAATGCACTGAACGGAATCCCGAGCAAGCCCTCCGCGATCAGCATGCCCCCAAAGATTCCAGCCATGGTGCTCATTATGCTCAAGATCGGCGCCACAAAAGTCACCGCGATGATGCGTGGCAGGACTAGGAACCGTACGGGGTCCATACCCATTACGCGTAGGGCATGGATCTCCTCCCCGACCTTCATGGTACCGAGCTCCGCACTGATCGCCGCACCCGAGCGACCGGCCAAGACAATTGCCATCATCAGCGGGCCGAGCTCCCTGGTCAACGACAGTCCCACTAGGTCCGCTACAAAGGTATCCGCTCCAAACTTGTGCAGTTGCACCGCCGCTTGAAAAGCGGTGATCAACCCCATCAAGAAACCGATCAAGGCATTGATCGGTAAACCGTCGCTGCCATGACGCGAGAGCAAGCTTGTCACATCCTCCCAGCGAACGGTGCTCGGTCGGCGAATGGCATGAACCGTGGAACGGCCTAATTCGCCAAGGAAAGCCAACATGCCCATGCTGCGCTCGCGGTAATCATTCGCGGCCTCACCAAGCCATGGAATCAAATCCATATGCGGCGGCGCTTCACCTTCGGGCTCTGCCGCCCGATCAAGGTAAAGATCCAGCACGGGCGACACCCCATCCGGCACATTCAAGACCCGCACAGAGCCGGACTTGACCCGAGGAGCGATCACCGCTGCCGCGCCACCGGTCAAGTCGCCAATGCCCCCCAAGTCGAGTTCCACTGCCCCGTGGACGCAGGCCTCGTCCAACCGCTCCCGCAAATCCGCCACCGACCCGAGCCCTACGGATCCACTCAGCACCAAGCGCCTGGCGGTTCCGGGGGCTCCTTCAACGGTTTTGACTTCCATGCGATGTGTGGACAACATGGGCAGAGTGGCAGATTGGAGCGTGTGGATCAATGAACTGGCGCTTCATTCAAGGACGAAGAGGCTCTGCAGAATCGTTTCCATACCTGCGTTACACCCTGTGCAACCCTCCACGGCTCTTTCCACGAAAGAGAACCAAAACAGGACCCGAGCAGAACATCACAGCCCACTCCTGCTAGATTAGCAGCTTCGGCTGAATTGCCGCACCATGAAGAGCATCCCCACGGAACTGCTGACCACCCTGCCCTCCCCCGCCCTGGTCATTTTGATGGAGCATGTGCGAGGCAACATTGCACGTGTGATTGAGGCCTGTGGCAGCCCTAATCGTTGGCGGCCCCATGTGAAGACCACCAAGATGCCAGAGGTCTGGGATGAGTTGCTCACCGCTGGAGTCCGGCGTTTCAAATGTGCGACGCCACGTGAGCTTGAGTATCTGGGGCGGGTGGTTCGCAAGCGCAAGATTGAAGGGGTCAGCGTGCTCGTCGCCTTTCCCCATGTGGGCCCCACACTTCGATTGCTAAGTGGTGTGGCTGACTCGTTTCCCGAGCTATGTGTGGGCATGTTGGTGGAGGACCCCGAGGGGGTGCAAGCACTACCCCATTCCCTCGACCCTTGGATCGACTTGAATCCGGGTATGGATCGCACTGGTATCCCCTTGAATGATCCCGATCGCATCCTGGCCACCACCCGTGCAGCCGGGGAAAGGCTGGTGGGGATATCCGTCTATGACGGGCACTTACACATGAGTGATCAGGATCAGCGTCAGCGGGAAGTGCACCGATGCTATGAGCGCACGATGGAACTGCTCAAGGATCTGCGCCCCTATGCACCCAACTTGACCGAAGTCGTCACCTCGGGGACCTCCACATTTCAAGCGGCCTTGAGCTTCGAAGGATTCAGGCAAGCGGGACTCCAGCACACGGTTTCTCCCGGCACGGTGGTGTTCCATGACATGCGCTCAGAAGAAGAGAACCCAGGCTTCCAGCTTTCCCCAGCCGCCCTGGTATTGGCTCGCGTAATCAGCAACCCGCGGGAAAAACACTTCACCTGCGACGCCGGGTCCAAGTCCATCGCCGCAGAAGCAGGAGACCCCTGTGCCATCGTCGTGGGACATTCCGGCTACCAAGCCCAAAGCCCCAGCGAAGAGCACCTACCATTTGTGGTAACGGAAGGAACAACACCTACGCGCGGCGAACCACTCTTGCTGATCCCACGCCACGTGTGCCCCACGGTCAACTTGCACGAAGAAGCAGTCCTGGTGGAAGCAGACGGTAGCACCCGCCGAGTTCCCGTGGCGGCGCGGGCCCACGCCCCCTGGAGCTAGGCCTCCGAAGCCGAGTCACGTTCAAGCAATGCCCCGATGTCTAAGTTCTCGGGACTGTTGGCCTGGGCAAGCCGCAACGCCTGCAGTACCGACGCCACCCCGTCGGATTCCCGGTCCCCTAAATCCGGCGGCAAACCATCCACTGCCTCGACCACATCGAGCAGCTGCACGGATGCCGGATCCCGAGCCATCACCAGGGCACCTCCAGCGTCCTGGTCCTCCTCCACCACCCTGACGATGCCCGCGGATTCAAGTCCCTCCGCAACTTCATTCACGAGGCGCTCGGGCATCTGGATTTGATCAGACAAGAGGCTCGGGGTCATGGGCGCCGCCCCACTGCGGAAGGCCTCAGCCACCCGCAAAACGACCTTGAGAGCCACAATTCGCCGGGCTGCGGGGCCCAAGGCTATGGCTTTAAAACTGCGCCGATAAACCGGTTCCGCCCCATGGGCGGCGGCCAGCTCTGCCCCCACCAAGAGAATCGTCCAGGACACATACAGCCATACCAAAAACACAGGCAATGCCGCAAAGGTCGAGTAGATCGCGTTGTAGCGGGCGACTCCCACCTGGAATGCCACGTGGGCCACTTGCGCCAGTTGCCAGAGGCCTCCCGCCAACAGTCCCCCAAGCAAAGCCGATGAAAGCCTCACGCGCGTGTTGGGACCGAATAAATAGATCAGGGTGAAACCAGTCACTGTCGCCCCCATCGCCACAAACTTAGGCCAGACCTGACTCAAACCGTCTGGCAAGTAATCAGCCTGCAAAGCAGTGGTCGCCGTAGTAGCCGCCAGCAGCAAGACCGGCACCACAACCACCAGCGATAGATAGTCCGCAAATTTACGAGCAAGAGTGCGCGACCGACGCACGCCCCAGATCTCGTTCAAGGTGTGTTCCACTGCAGAGAGCAACTTGATCCCGGTCCACAATAAAACCAAGAGGCCAATGGCCCCGAGGCTCCCGAAATCTGTGCGCTCCACGAAGTGAAAGACCTGGTCAATGGCAGAACGCAACTCCGACGCAGCCCCATCAGCCGCGTTTGCACCAAAGGTCTGATCCAAGAACGGGTCGACCACCTCGGCGCGCAAACGCTCGTAGGCGCCAAGGCCCTTAGCCGCGGAAAAAGCCATGGCCAGGAGCGGCACGATGGAGAGCACCGTCACATAGGTCAGCCCCGAGGCGTGGGTCGAGCAACGGTGATCGCGAAACCCACGCGTGGCCAGATAGGTGATGCGGGCCACGCGATAGGCCAGACGCTTCAAGAATGAAACCGCATCGAGATCCACATCCCAAATCCGCTCCACCAAAAATGCCTCCACACGTCGACGCATGCGCCCGGTCAGCCCCTCTTTTTGTTTCGATCCCCTAGACATCGGCCGCATCCTACGGGCTAGGGCAGCGGATGGGACCCCGGGAAGGCCCCGGGGAGAACACTCAAACGCCCCATGCAGAGTCCCGATGCCATAAGATGAGGCCATGCTGGCTCCCCAAGTCCTCCTCCCCTTGATTTTGGCGCTCTTTGCCCAGGACCCCAACTCCCCTGAGAGCCCCGATTTCAGCGGGCAAATCCAGCCCATTCTGAGCAAGCACTGCTTCAGCTGTCACGGCCCCGACGAGGCCACGCGCAAGGCCGACTTACGCCTCGACACCCGGGCCGGCGCCCTCGCGTCATTAAAAGCTGGGGGCCATGCTTTGGTTCCCGGGGACCTTGAGGCCAGTCACCTCTGGCAGCGGATCAGTGCCAACGATCCTAAAGACCGCATGCCACCGAGCAAGGCTAAGAACGATTTGTCCGAAGAGCAAATTGAGCTACTGCGGGCTTGGATTGCTGATGGCGCCGATTGGCAAGAGCACTGGGCCTGGCTTGCCCCGCAGAGGGCTGACTTGCCCCCAGTGAACAACCAGGAATGGGCGCGCAACCCCATCGATCACTTCATCCTCGCCAAGCTCGAACAAGAGGGCTTGATCCCAGCCGATGAAGCTGACCGCGCAACTTTACTGAGGCGCTTGTCACTGGATTTGACTGGTATGCCCCCCACGCTACAAGAGCGCGAGTCATTCCTTACCGACGATCAGCCCGGCGCCTACCAGCGCGTGGTGGATCGCTTGCTGGCCTCGCCCCGCTACGGCGAACATCTTGCACGAACCTGGCTCGATGCGGCGCGCTATGGGGACACCCACGGTTTTCACCTGGACAATTTGCGCAGCATGTGGCCCTACCGCGATTGGGTCGTTGATGCTTACAGCCAGAACATGCCCTTCGACCAGTTCGCCACCGAACAGTTAGCCGGGGACCTCTTGCCCGAACCAACCCAGGCGCAAAAGACCGCTTCAGGTTTCAATCGCTGCAACCCCACCAGCGCCGAGGGAGGCATGATCGCAAAGGAATACCTATCGATCTATGCCAAGGACCGCACAGAAACCACCGCGGTGGTCATGCTGGGGGTATCCATGGGGTGCGCCCAGTGCCACGACCACAAGTACGACCCCTTCTCCATGAAGGACTACTACTCGATGATGGGATTTTTCAATTCCATCGCAGAGAGCGCCAGCGATCAGAACATTGACAACCCCGCCCCTTTCATTCGGGTCGGCACCGAAGCGCAAACCAAAGAATTGGCCCACTTGAAGGCAATAGAGGCCAGCCTCGGCAAGCAGCTCGAGGCGCCAATGCCTGAAACCGATGCCAACCAGACGAGGTGGGAAGCGGACTGGACCCAAAATCTGGCCACTCGCTGGCTTATCCTCACTCCAACCACAGCCAGCGCAACAAACGGCACGACTCTCGTTATCCAAAACGACCAATCCGTGCTCGCCAGTGGAACGAACCCGGCAACGGAAATTTATATCGTCGAGAGCACCTGCAGGGAAAGCCAACTCACTGGCCTGCGGATCGAAGCCATGGCCCATGCAAGCCAAGCGGCCAACCTTCCTGGACGTGCAAGTAATGGCAACTATGTGCTCTCTGACTTGACCCTAGAGATCGCTCCCCGAGGCGAAGCCGAACCCAATTGGCAAACTGTAGAACTAACCAACCCCAGGGCTCAATGGTCCCAGGCAAACGGTTATCCAATTGCCGACACCCTCGATGACAACGGAAAGTCCGGCTGGGCAAGCCTCGGCCGCGCGGGGTCAAGAGACGCCAGCTTCAGTGGCAAGGAGACCTTTGGCTTCGAAGGAGGAACACGCCTGCGCGTGCGGATGGCTTTTGAGTCACAGTTCCCGAACCACGCCATCGGGAACTTCCGCCTAGCGATTTCCGAAGACCCGGATCTCTTGGCGCCCAAGAGCGGCCCCTGGTTTGTCAGCTCACAGCAAGGACTATCCGCTGCCCATACCTCCCCGGATGCGCCCCATCCTTTCCATGAGGGGGTTGACCTCAACGCGCTCGACGAGGAAGGCAACCCCATTTGGACCGAGCGCGCCGCGTTCTTGGACGGCCAACCCCACGCCCTTGCCGCAGGACTGGGGTCCGTCTACCTGACTCGCACCCTCTCCCTGCCCAGTGCTCGCAAGTTGCGCTTTGGACTTGGCAGTGACGATGGTCTGCGCGTTTTCCTTGATGGCGAACGCGTCTTCGCCAAACATGTCATGCGCGGGCACGCCGTCGATCAGGATTTCCTTGAGGTCCAGGTGGACGGTGGAGAGCACCGCTTGCTGCTTGAAATCAACAACCACGGTGGTGCATCAGGCTTTGCTTGGCGCATGGTGGAGCACTCCTCATCGGAACTCTCGGCCGCCACAGCCTTGACCCTGGCCTCACCCGCTTCCGAACGCTTACCGGAGGAGCAGGCTGAATTACGCGACCTGTTCCGCCGCCAGCATGCGCCCGAGTGGATCGCCATGCGGGACGAGCGGGACGCGGCGCGTGCGGACGGTGAAATGCTGAGCGCCTCCCTGCCGACCTCCATGATCAGTCAAGAGTTGGCCAAGGCCAGGCCGGCTCAAATCCTGATGCGCGGCTCCTATGATCGCCCCGGCGACACGGTGCAACCGAACACGCCCGAATCCCTACCGCCCATGCCCGAGGGTGCGCCGCAGAACCGTTTAGGGTTCGCCCAATGGCTTGTGGCGGACAACAATCCCCTTGCTGCGCGGGTGGTGATCAACCGCCACTGGCAAAGGATCTTTGGAGTGGGCATCGTTAAGACCTCCGAGGACTTCGGCACCCAGGGCGAGCGGCCGGTGCACCCAGAACTACTCGACTGGTTGGCGGTCGAGTTGCGCGAGCATGACTGGGACTTGCAGTACATACAGCGCTTGATCGTGACCTCGGCCACCTACCGGCAAGCTTCCACTGTGGCCCAGGATAAATTGGATGCGGACCCGGAAAACCGGTTCTTATCCCGCAGCACTCGTTTCCGACTCGATGGGGAAATCCTGCGGGACCAGGCCTTGATGGTCAGCGGACTCTTGGTCGAGGATATCGGCGGTCCACCTGTCAAACCCTACCAACCCGCAGGACTGTGGAAGGCGGTGGGCTACAGCCGCAGCAACACGGTGAACTTCAGCCAGGACAAGGGCGATGCGAACTATCGACGCAGCCTATACACCTTTTGGAAGCGCACCTCTGCTCCCCCGAACCTGACGATTTTTGATGCGCCCAGCCGCGAGTCCACTTGTGTGCGTCGCGAGCGAACCAACACCCCCATGCAAGCCTTGGCCTTGCTCAACGATCCCCAGTATGTGGAGTTTTCCCGGGGGTTTGCCAGGCGGATCCTGGCAGAGGGGGGCGACAGTGATTCCAGCAAACTCCGCTTTGCTCTCTTGTGCCTGACATCGCGCGCACCGGATCCATCGGAGACCGATGTGTTGCTGGACTTGCTCCAGAATGCGCGGGAGCATTTCCGGCAGGACCCCGAGGGGGCAGCCGCACTCTTGACAGTTGGAGCCACACCTCTTATGGCCCCGGAAAATCCCGCCGAAATTGCCGCCTGGACGATTCTCGCCAGCACTCTCTTTAGCCTCGACGAAGTCATCACACGCGGATAAACACGATGCAACCGAACGACCCCCAACCGATCCGGCAGCTGAAACAGGACCTGACCCGGCGCCTTTTTCTGCGCTCCACGAGCGCTGGACTTGGAACCGCGGCCCTCGCATCGGTGTTTGGCTCCAATGCCACTGCCGCAGATGGCTTGCGTACGACACACCACGCCCCCAAGGCACGCTCGATCATCTACCTGTTCATGTCCGGCGCGCCGAGCCAGTTCGAGACCTTCGACTGGAAGCCGAAGTTGCGCGATATGTATGACCAGGACCTCCCCCCGTCCGTAATCAAGGGGCAGCGGTTCACCACGATGACCTCCGGTCAAACAAGGTTTCCGATCGCCCCCTCGATTTACGATTTCAAACGCTGCGGAGAAAACGGCACGGAGATTAGCAACCTCTTGCCCTATCACCAGAAGATGGCGAATGACATCGCCGTCATTCGCTCTCTGCACACGGACGCGATCAACCACGACCCGGCGATCACCTTCCTGCAAACCGGCGCCGAACAACCGGGCCGCCCGTCCCTTGGATCCTGGCTTTCCTATGGGCTTGGTTCACCGAACCGCGACCTGCCGGGATTTGTGGTGATGACTCCCCGTTGGAAAGGCCGCGCAGAAGCGCAGGCCCTGTACAACCGCCTATGGGGTTCGGGGTTCATGCCCTCGGAACATTCGGGCATCGCCCTGCGCAGTGCAGGTGATCCCGTGCTTTACCTTTCAAACCCACCGGGTGTCCCTAGCACTGTGCGGCGCTCCATGCTTGACTCCCTAGCGGAGTTGAACCATAAAGCCCACGACCGCCATGGTGACCCCGAAACCCTCTCACGCATCGAACAGTATGAGATGGCCTTCCGCATGCAGACATCTGTACCGGATCTGGTGGACCTCAAGGCCGAATCCCCCGCGGTGCTCGACCTGTATGGCCCGGATGTAAAAGACCCTGGCACCTATGCACACTCGTGCATCATGGCCCGGCGGTTAGTGGAGCGTGGCGTGCCTTGCATCCAGATTTTCATCCGTGGCTGGGACCAGCACGGGAACTTGACCAGTGATTTGCCCAACGCTTGTCGTGACATTGACCAGCCGAGCTATGGCTTGATCCAAGATTTGAAGCAGAGGGGCTTGCTCGACCAAACCCTCGTGGTTTGGGGCGGAGAATTCGGGCGCACGGCCTACTGCCAGGGCCCTCTCAGCCATACAAACTATGGCCGCGACCACCACCCCCGGTGCTTCTCAGCTTGGATGGCTGGCGGGGGCGTTCAGGGAGGCATCACCCACGGCGAAACTGATGATTTTTCCTACAACATCGTCAAGGACGGGGTCAGCGTGCATGACCTGAATGCAACAATCCTGCATCAATTGGGCTTTGACCATGAGCGCCTGACCCATCGCTTTCAGGGCCGCGACTTCCGCTTGACCGATGTGCACGGTAGAGTCGTGGACCAGATCCTCACTTAATTTGATGCTGTTACTTAGTCTCTCCCTAGCCCTGGCCGCAGTCCCAAACAACGATGAGTTGGCTTGGGACTTCCAAGCAGAAGCACTGGTCGCCGGTAAGCTCGCCCCCACCAGTGGCGCCGTCAGTCTGAATGCTGAAGGAGACCGAGACTTCTTAGCAGAGGGTCCGGGACTACTGTTCAACGGTCACCAATCCGCCCTCACCGCACTGATTGAAACCCCCGGCACAGTTCTTCCAAAACGAAGGATGGCCGTGGAAGCTTGGGCGGTGGTCGATCGCCCTGGACCTTGGGGTGGTTTCCTGGGGGCAGTGGAAGACAATGGCGATGTGGAACGCGGCTGGCTCTTGGGCATCCGCAACCAACGCTATTGCTTCGCCATAGCTACCGAGGAACAAGGTCGCTTGGAGTACCTCACCGCTCCCAAAACTCTGCGTACGGGCGAATGGGCCCACGTGGTGGGTACTTATGACGGCAAAACCGCTCGGCTTTATGTAAACGGCCTCGAAGTCGCCTTCAGTGAAGCGCCCGGAGGCGATTTGCTTTATGCCGAGAGCCACATCCTAGCCGCCGGTGCTTACAAGGACACCAACGAGGAACATCCCTTGGCCGGTGTATTGCTTAGGGCCAAGGTGCACGACGACCGAATCAAACCTGGGGAAGTGCGCCGGCGCTTCATCACGGAAAGTCGCTCTCTGCCGAAGCTTCCCAGTTCTGCGCAACGGGGAATTCCCTCCCGCTGGCCAGATCAGTTCCAGCCTCGGATCAACGGCGCCATCAACCGGGGTGTCACGCGCCTGATCGAGATGCAAGCTCGCGATGGGTCTTGGGGCCAGCACTATGAAAAGTACCGCTCCGGCATGACTGTGCTTGCGACCTATGCTCTACTGAAGAGCGGCGTCTCGGTTGCCCACCCTTCGGTACAAGCTGGCCTCCGTTTCATCTACCAGGAAGAGCCGCGCCACACCTACACGGCCGGCGTGGCGATGATGCTCCTGCGACACCTAATCGAGCACGGAGACCCCAACAACAAGGCGCTCTATATGGAACGGGCAGAGCGCATCGTCGATCGGCTTCTGGAGTGGGAGCGTCGGGACCCTGATACCGGTTGGGCCTATCCGGAAGGGAACTACGACCTGTCCTGCACGCAATACGCGGCTCTCGCGCTGTGGTCAGCCCATGAGCTTGGAATCAAGACCCCGCGCAATGTCTACGTTCGCATGATCAACGGCCTGCACAAACACTACGGGGGACTTGAGGGCGAGTTCCCGGCGGCGCCGGGTAGCGGGCTCAAAACCAACCCGACCAGGGGATATCGCTACCGAGGGGATCGCACGGATTCACGCTCCATGAGCACCGCCGCCATCGCGATTTGCCGGATCGCGGAAATCTGCGCGGGCAAGAACCTCGGGGGTCCCAGCCGCAGATTCGCCGAGTCACAGCTCACCGCTGCGATCAACTGGCTGGAGATCAATTGGTCCATGACTTCGGCTCCGAACAGCTACGACTTCTACTACTACTTGTATGGAGTCGAACGGGCAGCGGGCTTGCCCGGAATGGAAGGAAGAATCCGAGCCGATTGGTACTTTGAAGGCGCGGACCACCTGCTAGGCCAACAAAAAGAAGATGGCGGCTGGAGCACCCAATCGAACACCGCCTTTGCGCTACTTTTCCTGGTCAAGGCCACTGCAGCCATGACCGGAAAGAAGGCCCAAGTTATCGGGCAATCTGCGAAGAAGGAGGAAGGCCCCTTACACTTCCGGGCTCACGGAAACCTGGACGTGACCGTTTTCATGACGGGCATTGACCCAAAGGTCCTCGCCCCTTATGCAGAGCAACCAGCACCAAAGACAGGCCTGCGGGTAGTCAGGGTCGAATACTTGATCAACGGAAAGCCCCGCGCCGCGGTGGATGGAGATCCACTCAAGCCCTGGGTGCAGGAGCGCTTCCCTACCAAAATCCGGTTCAAGCACCCCGAGACAGTCACGGTCCAAGTGGTGGCAACGGTGGTCGCCTTGGGTGAATATCCAGACAACTACAACAAAACCACCGAGCTGCGCTCTCTCCCGTTGACTTACAAGGTGGAGCGCAACCAAAAGGAACTCTTGCGGGACGCGCGCCCCTTCCTTGGCGAAAACCTCCTACGTCACGCCGCCAGCACCATGCACGCGTCCAGCGAGGTAGCTAGCCGAGGGACTGGGTACCTCACGGACGGCATCCACTCGACCTATTGGCAAGCAGGCCCTGACGATGCCAAGCCGTGGGTGCAGATTGATCTGCAACGACCCGCCCGGGCCAATCACTTGGTCCTCAGCCAGGCCGTGGCCGCGCGTTCCCAGCTGGGCACATGGAACCCAATCAAGGACGTCAAGATCACCGTCAATGGCCGGTACGAGGTACTAGCAAGCCTTCACTCGGATGCGATTATTCCCACCCGAATTGAGTTGGGTATCGATAAGCCCATTCTCTCGATCCGAGTTCAAATTCTCTCCCGCTGGCATGGCCCCAAAGGCCATGTGGGCTGGGCGCAGATTGCCTTGGAAAACTAGACAGGCGTTGGACCTGCGCGCACTAGACAGGCCCGCGGGACAGATGATCTGCTGAAGTACTCTGCGATCTTGAGCGCGGCAGAATCGCCTTCCATCATGGCCATCCTAAGCTCGGCCCTAGGATGCGAAGATCTCTTCCAGTCGTGCGGTTCGGTAATCGAAGACGCGGTCCAGGTCCCTGCTCACGAAGAGTTCGTTGATTAGCCGCCCACCAAACATCGCATACTCCACGCGGTCGCGAATTCGCGTTCCCCCGTCGACCTGCTCAAACGTGTGAGTGTGGTGCCAGATCCGGTAAGGTCCACTCACCTGCTCGTCAACGAAGCAATGGGGAGGGTTCCAGGTCGAGATCAAGCTCGTCCAACCCATCGGACAACCATGCACCTTGAGGAAATAGCGGATCTGGCTGCCCTCGCGCAGGGGATGATCGGAGGCCTCCCGTACCCGGAAGCGCAACCAGGGGGGAGTGATGGCCTCGAGATTCTGTGGATTGCCGAAGAAGGCGAACACTTCGTGAATGGGGCGCGCGATGGTTAGCTCGCGATCTAGATGGAACGTCTTCATGTCATCCAACAGTTCGCAAAAGTCACCATTCTGGATGCATCTATATAGGCAACTTCTGCGAACGATACATGCAGTCAAGAAACACTCTCAAACCTCCTCCTCGCGAGGCCAGGCGCTTCCAACCGGACCGCCCTCCGGGTCCTGATCATCCCCAA
The DNA here is from genome assembly GCA_937910685.1 of uncultured bacterium. GTDB lineage: Bacteria > Planctomycetota > UBA1135 > UBA1135. Next base: position 11,541 of record CALEMP010000087.1, on the reverse strand, counting down.
GCTCGGTATTGAGAACGCCCCCCTTCCCGATCACCTGGAAGAGCCCGATTGTGGGGCTGGAGAGGGGCCCAGCGGCCGGCAGGGGCACTTTGTTTCACTTATCTTCTCGGAAGGTCGGATCTTGTCTATGCTCGTGCTTCCGAGTAACGACCGACGACCGCCATGGATACGGAGTCCATTTCCCACGGGTCACGCTGTGTCACGATCGGAAAAGAGGTTCTGCAATTTATACCCAACAGATCAATAGCAGCATGAGCCGTTGTCAGCTGACCTTCATAATCGTGTTGCTCTCGTCCTGCGGTGCGCCGGACACGGCGGATCATGTGCCTCATTCTGAGTCACCCCACGGCTCTCGTGCGGATGAGGCCCACGCCGACAGCTGGGGGCAAATCATCGAGGCACCACCAGCCCTGTTCTTCGCAGCCGACTTGTCAGAGAATGTGCGTCACGGATTGACCAACACCCTGCTTGCCGCGACCGCCGAGTGGGGAAACTACGGCCCGCTGGAGTACTGGGTTCTCGGAGCGGATCGAGAAGCCGCCTCCGCCCTGGCCGAACAGCTCTGCAAACGCCGCTCTGACCTAGGCCAATGGGACGAAGAGGACTGCCTGCGCCACCATACGGCCACGCACATCGACCACGGCTTCGAGTCCTACAGGAAGGTCGGCGCCGATGCCGTTGCCAATCAAAGGGCCGGCGGCACCATGGGATGGAATGGCAATCGTGATTGGGGCATTCACTTCTTCACCTCCTCTTACCCCCTCGGCTTTGACAGCCTCTTCGGCGCGAGTCCAGGGGGCGAACAAGTGACAGTTTTCCACGAGTACTTCCATGCGGTCCAGCAAGCTCACATCAAAACGCGAGACCACAACAAGAGAGAAAAGCTCGCGGGCCCGATGTGGTTCACCGAAGGCGGAGCCGAGTACATGGCGCAGACCACCACGAGAAGGCTCTGGTCATCGGGAAAACTCCTGCTCATCGACAACAGCAACCTGGGATCCCTCGAACGGACCTTCGAGCACAAGCTACGAAACGGCAAGGAAACGATTGCGCGTGCTTGCCCCGGCACGAACCTGGGCGACATCACCTACAGCATGGAATGCGCCTCCGCTGGCTATGACTTGGGCTGCTGGGCGATCGCCTACCTCTTGCATGAGCAGGGACAAACCGCCTTACTCGACACCTTCTACCCCTTGCTCAACGAACTCGGCTGGGAGGTAGCGTTCCAAGAAACCTTCGGGATGTCCTCAGAGCAGTTCTACATCGCCTTCGGCCGTTTCCTGCAGCTGCCACTAGCCGAGCAACTGGCCATCCTTCCCAAGTAGACAGGACTCCAAAAGGGCTTCCACTAACCCTCTGAGCGCGCCTCGCGTCTTCACTCCTATCAACACCTCCCATCGGGTGCGAGCGGGAGGCGCTTGCTCGAATGCGGCGGGCGTGGGGCCTACACGAATTAGGTGAGCCCGCGCCCCGCGCAAAAAGCATGGGACACGGGCTCGGAGGAGAGAGGTTGATTTATGGTTAGAAGAGGGTCAGGTGCACGACAGGAGAGCGGGCCACTCCCCCTCTTGCACCCATGTCCCGCACGCGCCATTGGAGCCAAAGTTCTAGGCCCACAAGTCCTGGATCAGATGGCATTTCCCGGTGCCAGGTCGCATACCCCTGCCCAGGCCCAGAGCCGTTGAGCACGAGACCTCCACCCACACGACTGAAACTCGGAATCGTGGCACTCGGTGCAGAGTTCGAAACTGTGACCAGAGCATTCGCGCCACCCAGTCCGTCATACACTCCAAGCTTCCAGTCCGGGTTACCCACATGGGGAGGACTGAGGGCCACCACCTGTGGAGTAAAGCCTCCCGATCCGGAACGCGCCTCCGCCTGCAAGATTTCGATCGGAGGGGCTATGCGCTCGGTGGAAAGATTGGGGCGATCAAAGGGCGGCAATTCCGCTGCAGCACGAGGGTCAGTTAGCCCATTGATCAAGAAATCCCGGAGGGCCGGCCGCACGTTCGGCGGCACATTTAGATTGTTGAGGATCGGGTCCTTGTTGGCCCCAAACTGACCACCATCTGCATCGTAGAACGCCAAGAGAGAATTGAGATTGGGGATGGAAGGAGACCCGTTATGCAAGAGGGCCCCACCACGCAATCCAACGTTTCGCAGACTCGGTGTTTTGAATCGACCGCGGTCTCCAAAGACCCCGGTCACCGCCTGACGGCCCGAGTCTTCACTAATGGGACGCAGACCAAGGTTGTGATACTGATTGTCCGCAAAGAGATTGCCCCCGTGACAGGCATTGCAGCGTGATCCCTGACTAACGAATGCCCCGAGTCCCGCCTGTTGGCCTTGGCTTAGGGCCCCTTGATTGCCACTTGTAAAAGAGTCCCAGGGGGTTTGATTAGGAACGAGGGTCCGCTGATAAGTAGCCAAGGCCAAGCCAATACGAACCGGCGTGATTTCAGCAGTACCAAATGCAGCCTGGAACAGATCAGGGTAGGTCACTCCACCAGCCAAAGCCGCACTCAAGTCACCGGGCAAGTTGAATGCGACCGCAAGAGGCTCCACAGTTTCCAGCTTCGAAGTCACATCACTCCAGCTGCGCCCATCATTGGCCATCTCGGCGCTCGAAAGAATCGGAGCCAGGGATTGGCTCTCCAAGGATCCGCCAGAAGGAATCACAACATTGCCCGTCAATGGATCCGTGAACTCCGAAGTAGCGCGTCCATCCCAGAACAGTTCGCTGAAGTAAGCCCCCATCAGGTTGCTCGGCGTCGCACGGCTGGTCACTTGCCTGTCATGGCCAAAAACTCCGTGGGGTTGGTAATCGCCGTTCGCATCCGTGCGTGCCACACCGAGGGACCCAAGAATGTCATCGGGGGTTCCCAGTATCCCGTCCACTCCAGGGTTGCGCATGTCGCCTTGATTGCGGGGGTCGCCCCCACCCGCGGCAGGCTGATGGCAAGTGCCACAAGAAACCGTGCTGCTCGAACTCAACTGTTCATCCCAGAAGAGCGCCTTGCCCAGGATCGCCTTGGCGGGGGTTATTTGATTTTGAGGCGGAACCGGGGGTGGGCCGAGGGGCGGCGGCGGCCCCTGGGCAAGAGCACCAATGGTCAAAGTAAAGGCCAAGCCAGTGATCAAAGGCGCGAGGCGGGTGTGGGTATTCTTCATCAGAATGGGAGTGAGGGTGCTTAGGTCGTAGTCCTGGGGGGGGGACATATCTATACCCATCGCACCTTGCGCTTCCCTAAAGCTACATTAGACCGCCCATGGTGGCGGGCCAGACTCCGCTCGTAACCGGCCCGGGACGAACTTTGGACTCTTCTTAGGCACTCCGTAAGGTCTAGAGCCCATTCTGTCCTGGGCCAGAAAGCTGAATCGGGCCAAAAGACTCACGGCTCAGATCCATGTCTCACTTGAAGCCTCGTCTCCCAGCGGCTGCGCAAGTGCTTATTATTGGGCACCCACCCCATGAATATCCTCCTCATTGAAGATGACCAGGCTCTAGCGCAGCAGGTCATCGCTCAGCTCAGTGAGCAGGACTACCGGGTGCGCTGGCTATCAGATGGGCAAGACGCGCTGCACGAGGACCCCACGCCCTATGCCTTGATCGTGCTCGATCTCATGCTGCCGAAGGTAGACGGACTCGACATCCTTAAGGCGTATCGCGGCCGTTGCGATACGCCCATCTTGATTCTGTCCGCCAAACAGGACGCCACGATCAAAGTCAAAGCACTTCAACTTGGGGCCGATGACTACTTGACCAAACCTTTCTGGCCGGAAGAACTAACCGCTCGCATTGGCGCTCGCCTACGCCGCCCCATCCTGCAACGGGCCGGTGGCATAGAAATCGGTCGCTTGTTCGTGGACCTCACGGGCCACACTGCAAAAGTTGATGGAGAGGACATCCGACTGACCCGAGCGGAATGGGACTTACTCGCCGCCCTTGCCCGCCAAGCTGGGGCAGCCATTAGTCGCGAGGATCTAGTGGAAGCCACTCTTGATCCAAGCCGCGATGGAACCCTGCGCACCTTGGATGTACACGTGTCACGCCTACGCAAGAAACTAGGCCCCTGTTCGGATTACCTCTGCACGATTTGGGGCGTGGGCTACCGCTTGGAGGTTCCCAACCCATGAAGGTACGCCAACGCATGCTGGGCACATTGGTGCTCTTGGCCATTCCTATGATCGCTGGGGCAAACTGGACACGCTATCTCTTTGAGTGGCGCGAGCTGGAAAGAGGCCTCTTGAGCTTCGCTGAAATCGAGATGATCGAGCGCAACGGTTTGGAGCGCTGCGAAGCCAATCCATCCGATTTCCCCTTGCCCCCGAGAGACCATCCCGAACACCTCAGGCGCAGGCGGGAACGCCGCCCGCCCCCACCAGCGGCGGCACCCCAGGGAAGCACCCCGCGCCTGCGTCTGGCAACCTATCGATCGGATTTCCAAAGCGACAACAAGCGCACTCCCCCGTTCCCTGCAGACCTGCGCGCGGACCTCGAAAAGGGGGGTGAGACTTCTTCGGTGCTCATGGGCAAGGACGGTTCCGTCTTTGCATTGGGCTGGCGCACCCCTTGGCCCGACGGCCCCGCAGCAATCATCCTGGTGACCACCCCACACACACCTGAGCTTTTCCGGATCCCCATCCTCGCGGCGGTCAGCGCCCTGGCCGCCGCGCTCCTGGCAACGGTTTGGTTTGCCATGGGCCCTCTCATAGGTCGTACCCGCAAATTGGCCCATGCGGTGCAACGCAACGAAGAGCAAGGGTCATTCAAGGACATCCCCGAAGAGGGATCCGACGAGCTGACCGATCTAACCCGTGCCTTCAACAGCGCCGGAGCCTCACTGCGCAAAGCCATAGACACCGCCACTCAAAAGGAAGCGGCACTACGCTCCTTTGTGGAGAACACGGCCCATGATGTTGGGACGCCCCTGACAGTCTTGCAGGGATACCTGGCCCGCATGGCCAAGGAAACCAACGGGGACAAGACCGTGCTGCAAGCCATGGAAGAGGCCCAGTACATCGGGGCCATGCTCGCCAACCTGTCCACCGTTGCCCGGCTCGAGGACATGGACACTCAACTGCGTCAGGACCGGGTGGATCTCAAAGCCCTCTGCTTGCGAGTCATGGCTCGGCACCAGACCATCGCCGCAGAGAAAGAAATCACCCTCGAACACGGACTGCCCCACGGAGAAGTGTTCGTCTTGGGCGAGATGACTCTCCTGGAACAAGCGCTCAGTAACCTGCTACACAATGCCGTGAGACACGGAGAGACTGGAGGGCACGCCACCTTGCACCTCCGACTTGGGCCATCGAGCGAGTTCAGCCTGCGCGTCTTGGATGACGGGCCTGGGATCGATGCGGATACCTTGAAGCACTTGACCGAGCGCCGTTGGCGCAGCGAGGAAGCCCGGAGGCGTCACCCCAATGGCCGGGGCTTAGGCCTTTCTATTGCCGAGGACGTGGCCGAACGGCATGGCTTCGAGCTCCGACTTGCCAAATCGGAAGCCGGCGGTTTGGAAGTCACCATCACCGGTGAACTCGCCTCTTCCTAGGGTCCCTTTTTTGCGCGGACCCCTTTTCTGGGCCTAGGGCGAGGAACCGTCCCCGTTCTCAGACTCCGTGCCTGATCGGTGCACCAAAATTCTCGGTGGACAAGCTGTGGGCAACTAACTTATTGGGTTTTTTCAGAAACCTCAGGGCCCATGATTCGATCTCTCCCTGTCAGGAGAGCAATCACCATGAACAGCACCCGCCCAATCAAAAACACAATCCCCAACACCCGCGCGGCCACAACCGCCCGCGTGCGCCTCAATGCCCTACGCAGCGCATCGTTTCTCCTCTTGCTCAACGGGGAGGATCGCAGGGACTGGGTTGATGGGCATTTGGTTCCAGTGGCCCTTGTGCCCTATGTGCGGGACGTGCTCAAACGGCGTTACCTACTGCACGAGATGGCCGAGCTCCTGAGCATCCTTCCGCATCACATCATTGAAGCATTTGCCCCCATCAAGCCCGGCATCGAACCAGAAAAGACCACGAAGAAGGCACTCGACCGGGCGATCAACCGCGCACTGGGAGACCTCACAAACCGGGATCAGAAAACTCTCCTCAAGGGTAAGCCGCCCCTGATCACGCCCCGCGTCTTGGCCGTGATGCAAGACCTCAAGCTGAACGAACACGCCGCCCTCGCCTTCTGCGCCAAGCACAACGCGTCACCTCTGCCCTACCGCAAGGCCTACATGGCACGAATCGCCAATTGGACCCCATGCTTTGGTTAGGGGTCCAGGGGAATAGCCCTCAGTCCTGCCAGGCCTTCATCACGACGCCATCTTCCAAAACCACATAGGTGCTGCGCTCTACACTGGTCTTGCTTTTGGTCGCGATCAGCAGAAAGACTCCGCCCGCGTTGTCCGTGACCATCGCGTAGTCCCAACGCCAAACCCACGAACCATCCTTGCGTTCAATGCGAGCAGTCGGCTCGCCAAGAACCTCCAAAGTGAAAGCCTCGCTCTCGCCGGCCTCCACCAGAGCGAGGGTTTCTGCGGTGACCCGCGAGCCTGTGTAGGAAACTTCACTTTTGCCCGAGACAAGGCAGGAAGGAAGCAAGAGCAGCACAGAAAGGGCGAGGGCCGTGCGCACGTGCGATTGAAGACAGGATTGGTTGGACTTGAATCTTTGCATGGGGACTTGGCTGAACACGAATGGACTTTATGGAGGGTGACCCTCAAGGTACCTACAGTAAGGCATCTCGATGAATCTAGGCATCATTAAGCTGAAATAACCGACATTTGTGCCTTCTCTGTGGCGTTTGGGGCCCTCCCGGGCATCGACCCGCAGGGCCCGCAGACTTCTCATCGGGATTCCTACCTACGAACAACCGGCGGCCACGAACCCATTGGATTCGTGGCCGCCGGCCTTGGTTGGTTGACTTACGGTCGGGAGCACAATGGCCCCCGCACCGTTTTCAGCCAAGCTCCTTGCACTTGCCGAGCAAATCGCCCGGGTTGCGCTCGCCGCCGACACCGGCGGACTCGGCCCATTTGACCGTACCATCCTTACCGATCAGCACTGTGGCGCGATCGGTGATGCCCTTATCGTCGAGCATAAGGCCGTAGGCAGATGCCACGCCCCCTTTGGGATGGAAGTCGGCCAAGAGGGGGTAGGTGATGCCGTCAAACGACTTCGCCCACGCCTTGTGGCAAAACTTGCTGTCAACGCTGATACCCAAGACCTGGGTATCACAGTCCTCGAAACGCTCTTTAAGCGCTTCGAGTCCCGGGATTTCAATGCTTCATGTGGGCGTGAAATCCAAAGGATAAAACACGAGCAGGACGTTCTTGGAACCTTGGAAGCTCGAGAGCTTGACCGTGGTGTCCAGGTGACTTTCCAGCTCGAAATCGGGGGCCTGGGCTCCGGTATCGATCATGGTTCTGGGGGGTTGGAAGTTGTTGGTTTCGGTCCTGTCCCTCATGGGACGGCCGCACAGTCTAGTCCAAAGGGATGGCAACCAAAGGGGGGCGTCCCGGGAAATTAGGCGAGAGCCCTATGGGCCCAGGGCAGGGGCTAGGGCCTTGAACTCCCCCGTACGGCCGTCTGCCCCCCTTCCCCGATCAGGCCCGACAGGCTGGCCGTGCGCGTGGATTCCGGCTCTTCACCCTTGAAGCCTGCGCCGCACCTCGTCCAGATGCGCGGGCCCCGTGTGACAGCAACCTCCCACCAGGGTGGCGCCGGCGGCGATCCAATTCTCCACCGCATCCGCATAGGCCACCGGATCCAGAGGGCGCCCGGGGGTGCTCTCGGGGTCAAGGGGATTAAACTCCCCCACGAGGGCATCCACCGCATTCGCATAGCCTCCCACGGGCCGATCGGTGAGATTCACAAGGCGCGGGATCGCGTCGGTGATCAAGTTAGCGGCGCAGCAATTCACCAGGTAGGCATGCACGGGGAGATGCGCCGCGAGGGCAAATGCTTCGGCCAGGGTTTCGCCGCCCGAGAGAATGCCCGCGCGGTTTCCCTGCAGGGTCCAACTGAGCCAAACCTCCGAGTCTGTTTCGAGGGCGACCTCTGCCGCCACTGCCGCTTCGCGGCCCAGGGACATGGTCTCGCAGAGAATCAAGTCGGCCCGGGGGCCGATGACTTGAGCGATTCGGCTGTACTGTTCGCGCAACGCTGATTCATCGGGCACCAAGTCCGCCCGGTAGCTGGTATCCAGGGGCGGCAAGGACGCGGCGATGCGCACCTCCTGGGTGGATTCTTCCCGCGCGCGCTCGGCAAGGGTCAGGGCCAACTCGGTCAACTCTTCCACGCGCTGGCCCATGCCCTCCCGTTCCAGCAGGGTTGGGGTCACCGCATAGTTGCAGGCGGTGATCACTTGGGCCCCCGCCTCGATGAATGCCCGATGGACAGCGACAACTTCGTCCGGAGCTTCGATCAGCGCCCGCGCTGACCAGATCGAGGTTCGATGACAGGGGACCTCGACCCCCCGCGCGCGCAACTCGGTTCCGGTGCCTCCGTCCAGGAGAGTTAGGTCTGTTGTGCCCATGGACCCCAAGGATACGGCTTCGGATCCCAGTTTCAGGCCCTTCGGGGCCAAATGGGGAAGGCGCGGGGAGGGTGATCCACACCCCCACGAGGCCCAAGTCATTCAAAGGCCAGGGTTTACAGCGAATCCAGAGCAGCCCTCAGGCGCCTCCCCCCGCCGGTCAGTATTCCAGGAGCCCGGCTGCCTCAGCCCATAGGCGCAGCCCTTTTCGTCATCGTTGCTGCCCTGCCCAGGACTGGAAGGGAGCCCTCCTCGCCGTACTGCCACAGGGCGGCAATGGACGGGACCTGGTCGCCGCCGTCGGGCGCATCCTGTGGACTGCGAGTGCTGCGCCTCCACCTTTGATTCATCTCACCGCATACTCGGTAACCACCACCTAATGCCCCCATCAGCAACCACCGGCCCGTTCGATTCACCCTGTTCAAGGGGTGAGTTATCCACAAGCGCCAACCTCGCAAAGGTCGAAAATGCGGCTCCACCTATCCTGATAACTGCGGTTTCGCCACCCTGCCCGCAGCAGCTCGTTCCGCGCAAGAAGAAATCCAAGCGCACCGAAGTCCTTCACAGGAAACCACTTGAAACCGTTCCCGAGACCACAAGTGAAACATCCGCAGCGCTCAACCCTAAATTTGCGAGCCACCCACCCCACCATGGAACCGCACCCCCCGACCCGAGCATTCGCCCGGACTCGAGACCCAAGGGTGCACTCACTCACCCATCACCTTTGAACGAATACCATGAAACGAACCACTCACCAGTCCCGAAGCCCCCTCGCCCAATCCAGGCGCAAGAGCAACCATACCCAACGCGGGACGCTCGGTGTCCTCTCCGTCGTCGGCTGCCTCGGCATCGCCGCCTGTACAGCTGCGGGTCATGCCTCAGCCGAAGGTGATATTAAAGTTCCGTTCAGCCCGCCGGTTTCCTGGAAGGCCTCCGCTACCATCGGTGAGTTTGAGATCGACGGCGGCACAGCGAACGCCAGCAAGTGTCTCAAGGTCACTTGGATCGACGCGACCGGCGCGGAGATCAGCTCGGATACTATGGAGACGGACGGTTCCGGCACAGCTTCCGGTCAGGTGCCCGCAGGTTCGGTGCGCTGGGAAGGTAAACTCGTGGACTGCCCTAAGCCGGATCCGGAGCCCGAAGACGACAACCGCATGTTCAATCCGTTCAGCGGACAGCTGAACTTCACCGCCGGTCTGTCCAACTCCCGCGAGTTCCTCATCTACGGGGCGCCTATCACGCCAAGCGATGACGCCGATGCCAACAACCTGACCTACAGCTTCGTGGTGACCGCAAGCAGCTACGCGGAGGCCGAGGCCCTGATCGCTCCCATCATCGCAGGTGGCGTCGGTACTCCGGTTCCGTCGACCGTCGAGGTGATGTCCTTCACTACGATGGAGTCCAACCTCGCCGGTGGCCGTGTCACGACTTCGATGCCTGGGAAGTTCGAGAACTACAGATTCAACTTCAACAGCGGCGCGTTCAGTGCCGACCTCGTTTCGGGCTTCAACACGATCAACTACCAGATCGGAACCTGGGACGTTGTGGAAATGGTCATCCCGCTGAGTGCGTTCGACTACGGCTTCTTGCCTGGCGTCACCTACTCCAACGAGGGATCGTCGAAGTACACGACGGACCGTCTCGAAGGTCCGGTCGGTGCCGGCTACAGCTTCAACTACTCGAACTGATCTCTTACCTATTTAGTGTGGGCGGGTCATCAACCGTGATGGCTCGCCCCTTACACCGTTCAATCATGCGCTACCTCATCCTCACACTGCTGCCACTTTCCGCCTGCCTCGCTCCCCAGGGTGTCATGCTCGACTCTCCGCTCGCGCCCTTAGTGCGGGAAACGCTCGAATCGACTCGCACCGACCTTCCGATCCTCGTACTCGAAGACGCTGCGACTCTGCCGAGTGGCGCTCGCGCAAGCTGCCACCAGGATCACATCGTCCTTGCTAGAGAAGCTCAGGATGAATTCGACTTCTTCGTCGCTCACGAGCTGGTGCATTGGTACATCGACGAATCACCGTACGCTGGTCTCCCTCACTTCATTGAAGAGGGGCTGGCAGACTGGATCGCCTGCGACCTAATGGGCGGACTGGAAGGGCGCATCGCCCAGAACATCGAGATTGGAACCATGAGCGTCGACCCGCGACGCCTCGCGGTGACTGGCGCAGGATGGTCGTACCTTTCGCGTGAAGAGCGCCAGAGCCTCACCCGTGCGGGCTTCGACCTCGTGCGCCGTCTCGGGTTCGAGAAGCTGCGCGTACTGCTGCGCGAAAATGCCTCTCCGATGGACTACTTGCGCGCTGCCGGGGTCGCGGAGGGGCGGTAACGATGGCACGTCGAAGTACACGACGGACCGTCTCGAAGGTCCGGTCGGTACTGGCTACAGCTTCAACTACTCGAACTGATCTCTTACCTATTTAGTGTGGGCGGGTCATCAACCGTGAGGGCTCGCCCCTTACACCGTTCAATCATGCGCTACCTCACCCTCACACTGCTGCCACTTTCCGCCTGCCTCGCTCCCCAGGGTGTCCTGCTCGACTCTCCTAGCGGCACGAGCGGCAGGGTGAGTTATCCACAAGCGCCAACCTCGCAAAGGTCGAAAATGCGGCTCCACCTATCCTGATAACTGCGGTTTCGCCACCCTGCCCGCAGCAGCTCGTTCCGCGCAAGAAGAAATCCAAGCGCACCGAAGTCCTTCACAGGAAACCACTTGAAACCGTTCCCGAGACCACAAGTGAAACATCCGCAGCGCTCAACCCTAAATTTGCGAGCCACCCACCCCACCATGGAACCGCACCCCCCGACCCGAGCATTCGCCCGGACTCGAGACCCAAGGGTGCACTCACTCACCCATCACCTTTGAACGAATACCATGAAACGAACCACCTACGAGACCTGTTCCCCTTCGCAACACTCACCTTCCCCCAGCAGACGCCTAGGACGCCCAATGGCAGCGGCCCTGCTGCTGCTCCTCTGTTCGGCAACCC
>CALEMP010000086.1 GCA_937910685.1 uncultured bacterium | reverse complement strand
GTAAGGCTCCACGTGCAAGAACCCCATTGAGCCGGGTGCCGATGGGCCGCACCGAATAGAGTTCGCCCGTGGCCAGTCCCGGCAGCAACAGACTGTGCTGAGTGCCCAACACGGACGATTCAACGCACTGCAGAACCTTCCCAGCGGAGTTGACCACTTCTAGTCCCGGTTGCACTTGCTCTTGGGTGGTAAAGGAGACCTCGGCCGCCGCCCAATAGGGCTGCACGGAAAAGTCTCCAAAATGAACGGTGGGCGCAGCCGGAGGAGCTTCACTCTTCCCGCATGCGGAACAAAATAACAGAACAAACAGAATTGGCTGGCGAGACATCATCCAACTCATCCTAGTCCGCCCGAACGATCCCCAATGGGAGGCAGCCAGTCCGACTCATATTGAGACAAGTAAAGGAGCGCTACCGCCTCCCTGAAGCTCCATGGGACCCACTTATCAGGTGCAGCGCATCCCCATGCCTCAAATTGAGGCTATCCTGCAAGGCTCTACCGCAGCCCGCTTTGATGGCGCACCCCTGTGCCTAAAGGTCGAGCTTCTTCAGCTTGGGCGCGATCACCATGCGGCAGTAAGCCTGCTCGGGGTGCTTGCGGAAGTAGTCCTGGTGATCCTCGCCCGCGTCCCAAAAAGTTACCGCCGGTCGCACCTCGGTAACGATCGGTTTGCTCAGTTCTCCCGAACCATTGATAGCAGCAATTTGGCGCTTTGCCTCGGCCTCTTGTGCTTCGTTGTGGAAAAAGATCGCCGAACGGTATTGGGGCCCCGCATCGGCCCCTTGACGATCCATTGAAGTGGGGTCGTGGAGTTTCCAAAACCACTCCAAGATCGTCCCCACATCGATCCTGGCCGGATCGAAGGTCACCTGGGTGACCTCCACGTGGCCGCTCTTTTTGCTGCACACCTCGGCGTAGCTGGGGTCGTCCACATGACCGCCCATATAACCAGAAACCGCATCGAGCACACCATCCAGCTGCTCGTAAACCGCCTCGGTGCACCAAAAACAGCCAGCACCTAAAGTCAGGGTCTGGTGTTCCTGGGCTTGACCTTGGGTGGCGGGATTCGCCTCGGGCTGGGGATCGGACATGGGCGTGGTGGATTGGTTTTCGGATCCCGTACAGGAACCCATGAGGAAGAGAGAAAACAACAGAACTCGCATGTTGGGCATCCTAGACCCTGCCCTTGAAAATTGTGCGGAACAACAACAGGAAAATCACCAAGCCCAAGGGTAATCCAATGGCGACGAACAGCAAGGTTCGGGAGGGACTGGGCCCATCGGGAACATCCCTGGGACCGGCCACGGGCCCCATGACACGCACCTGTTGACCTGGGAGTTCCACCCGGGAAAATTGGCCTTGGGCTGGGTCAAACAAATGCAAAACAAGGGGCGGCACCATGAGCATCCCCGGCCCGCGGGTGGTCAGGCCGTAACGCCAAAGGGCACCGTCAGAAGTTAGCTCTTCCTCCAGGACCCTAAACCTCGCCCGTTGATTGCTCCCCCAACGGGGCGCACTCCCGGGATTTCCTTCCCCACGAACGAGCACTTCCAGAACGACCTCTTCACCAGCCGCAAGAGGCTCGGGCAAGGCTGCCGCAAGGCTCATGGTGAAATGCCCCAAGGCACCGTTCCAGGCTGGATCGCGGCCCGTATCAGGAATGGCTATGACCGTGATGGGGTCCAATTGGGCCTCCAGGCGTTTGCTGGGCCCGGGAGAATTGCCAAGACCCAAGGCGTTATCCGTTGCGCCAGGCTTGAGGGAATAGGAAATCGCCACAGGCGGAAAGGTCATAGCTCCGGTGCGATCTGGGGTCCACCTCATGGGTAGGCTCAGGCGCAACAGCTCTCCCCCGCTGCCCCCAATGATCTCTTCAAAGGTTAGGCCTGTAAGTTTCCCGTTCAGCACGACTGTCGCGCTGGTATCGGACTGGGCGACCCGGGATATCTCCTCGCCAAAGGAACTTTCCAACCAAGGAATAGACCAGTCCAAGGGAATCTCGACCCGCTGGGGAAACAACTGACTCAATCCCGTTCGCAGCAAGTTCCGCGGCCCTTCCAACACCACGTTCAAGGGACAGGTTTGACCCAGGTAAATCGCGTCCTTGGGACCCTCCACATAAAGCCGAAGGGGTGCTTGGGCCAAGGCAGATGCGCCCAAAATAGGACCGATCAGGAAGAACAACTGGTTGAAACCCATTGGGCCGAGTATAGCGCAGCCGCGCACGTTACCCTCTAGGTCCATGCGACTCCTCCTCCTACGATTTTTGGCCCTATCTACTCTCGCCCTAGCTTTTTGCACAGGAAGCCTATGGGCTGCAGCCGGCCCGGTAAGTCAGGGGCAGGTCCAAGATGCGGACGGCAACGTCTCGCGCGAGGAAATGTGGTCCGCCCCAACCGCTGAGGACTGGGCCAAACCCTGCTTGATCCCCTGGCAGCGGAATTTCAATGACACCCTTGCTGTGTCCCTGCGCACGGGCCGCCCGATCCTGATCTGCGTCAACATGGACGGAGAAATCGCCAGCGAGCACTACGCCGGGGTTCGTTACCGCAGCCAAGAAGTGGCCGACCTCTATGAACCCTATGTGACCGTGGTTGCATCGGTCTACCGCCATACCCCAAGGGATTTCGACGATCAAGGCCAGAGGATCCCTTGCCCGCGCTTTGGCGGGGTAACCTGCGGCGAACACATCGCCATCGAACCCATCCTGTACGAACAGTACTTTGAGGGCACTCGGGTTTCGCCGCGGCACATCATGATCGAGCTGGACAAGCAAGAGGTCTACGACGTGTACTACGCGTTCGACACCGCTTCGGTGTTCACACGTATCCGCACTGGCATCAGCGAGCGCTTGATTGAGCCGAACCCCGAACCTATTGGGGATCGACCCCTGGAAGAGCGACTAGCCAGCCAGGACCACGCCGATCGTATTTTCATCGAAACCCGTTACACCAGCGGGGACAAAGAAGTCCGTAAGGACCTGTTGCTGAAGGCCCAAGACTTGGGATCCAAAGCGCCCCTGCAAATGCTGCGGCTGGCCCTATTTGGTTTGGACCAAGAGCTCGCTGCCTTGGCCCGCAAGTCCCTGGCCAGCAGCGACAACCCAGCGGCCATCGATCTGATCACCCTGGCCCTCGGGGTTCCCATGCCCAGGGTCGAACGGGAGAGTCTGTTGCTTGCCCTTGAGCGCCTGGGAGCCCAGGACCCCCGTGGCAAAACCCTAGCGGTGGTGCACCGTGGCCTGGGAAACACCTCGGACAGTTTGGACGCGGCCGGTTGGGCCGCTTCCCTCAAGGATATGGCGGATGCGGGCTCGCGCCCGGCCCCAGTGGAACGGCGCAAGGCGGTGGAGTCCAGGGTTTCCTATGCGGCCGCCGCCTCTGATGCGCGGCCCGATGACGCCCAGGCCCAATTGGATTTGGCCGAGGCCCTGCTCGCCATGGCGGTGGACCCCGGCTCGGTACTTGCGCCCTGGAACGGCCGCAATCAAGCCGCTCGATTGAATGCCCTGCGCTTCCAGGACGCTCAGGCGGCCACGAATCGCGCCGTGGAGGCTGGCCTTTCCAACTGGCGCACGGACACGGCCCTGTCCCTTTGCCACTGGTATCACGGTCAGCCCGCGGAAGCCCACGCCTGGGCAGAAAAAGCGGTTCAAGCCATGCCCCCCGGGCAACAGTCATGGAACGCCATGGCAGTACTTTCGCTCTTTGCCCATGGACGGAAGCAAGCAATCCAAGAGGCCAACCGCACGGGCGACAACTGGCCGCCGGAATGGATCGCAGACATTCATGCGGCCTACGGTGTCCTGGCCAGCCATCCCGAAGCCAGCGCTCAACACGTCATAGCGCACTATGACTTCTTGCTCGAACTCGGCGCCAAGAAACCCGCCGAAGAAACTCTTGATGCGGGCCTCATGCGCTTTCACGCGTCGCCCCCCTTGCATCAAAGGTTGCGTGCGGCCTTGCTGCAAGCCGGCGGCCCCTTGCGTTTGGAAGAGCACTATCAAAAGCGCGCGGAACAGCCCACATCTGGGGAACACCGCGAATGGTTCGCCGCCCAAGCATCCGCCATTGCGGCTGAAGTCTGGCGCACGGCCCCCGCGCCAGAAGCCCAAGCCTCTGCCCAGGACCAAGCCCTCGCAGCGTATCTTCGAGCCGAGGCTCACTACGGGAAGTGGATTGAGACCCATCCTGACCAAGCGGACTCGGCTCAGCACTTTGTCATGCTCTCTATGGCGGGGCGCGCCCGAGTGCGGGTCAACCGCGAGGAGCTGACCCTCGCCGCTGAACTGATTCAAAAAGCCCTGGACCTGCGTCCCTTGTCCGCGGCGAGCCCCGATGGGCTCGGAGTCAGCCCGGTCAACACCGTGCGCCAAATCCACCGCCGGGCCCTGGCCCAGGAAGAGCAAGCTTTGGTGGGAGCCATGAATCGGATTCTTGCGGATCTGGAAGAGCTCGACCCGGCCCTGCTGGACCTGCTGCCCAACGAACGGGGTGGGCCCCAGCTTCCCCGGCGAAGAGGCCGGCGAAGCGACCGCTAGGCCCGGTATCCCCCATCCCCTGACGAGCCCAAAACACAGGAGCGCAAGGCCTAAGGCCTCGCGCTCCTGTCTGTTTGGCTCCCCGAGCAAGATTCGAACTTGCGACAAATCGGTTAACAGCCGATTGCTCTACCAACTGAGCTATCGGGGAAGGTGAGCAAAGAGTATTCCCCCAAGGCCCCGAGTCAAGCGGGGGGCGGCAACTTTATTCCCAGGGGGCACTTTGGGGACATATTTTTGCTCCCAGGACCCAAATGGGGCACCCCGAGGGGCCTGGGGAGGCCCCGCCGCCCGCAAATCGTACCGGAAACGAGAGGTCGATGGTAACCTTCGTCGATGGTAACCTTCTAATGACCTGAAGAGCCCTGCCCCATAGGCATGTTCTCCGACCCTCGTATACCTCGTCCCCACAGAATCACCATGAAGATCTTACGCACATTCCTTCCGGCCGCCCTCTTCATCGCAGCTCAGTTTTCTCTCATGCCCGACGCGCGTGCCCAGTTCGGGGGCACGGGTTCCGATGGAGTGTTCTGGCCCACGGCCGACACGACCCTGAACACCTCAGCCCAGGGGGGCGTTTGGGACTCCCAAGGTGGCGTGTGGAACTTCAGCTACTTCTATGTTCCGGCAGGAGTCACGGTCACCCTGACGGGCCAGAACGCCGCACGCATCCGCTCCAGCGGAGACATCGCTATCGAAGGCAATCTGATCGTCACTCCGGGAACCTGTGCGGGTGAACAGGCTGGCGGAGGGTACGAAGGACCGGGATTCGCGACGTGCCTAGGCAATGGCTGCATAGGGAGAGCAACTTACCAGTACAACGCAGACCTACTTCTACCCGTGGGCGGGAGTCGCGCAACATCCCAGTGGCATTCAAGCACGGGGGGTAACACTGGGTGTACCGCTACAG
>CALEMP010000085.1 GCA_937910685.1 uncultured bacterium | reverse complement strand
CCTGTGGTGGTCCCAGCAATGTGACCAACATGGTTTCGGTGAAGTTCACCCAGTAGGAGGGGCGGGGGTCAGTGCTGGAATGCACCATTGCCTAGCTTGGGGACCTCGCCTACGGCGAAATCCAAAAGTCGTAGCTCCTGTTTGCGCTCACCGCGGAATTCATTCCAAACCGGTGTGTGAACGATATGCAGGTCCACTCCCATTTTTAATTCGTCGAGGCGTTCGCCTTGGAAGAAACCCATGGTGCGGAAAACCGTGCCGCCGTCGCGTACCTTGAGCATCAAGTGTTTGCCGTCGCGGGTGGCCCGGGCGGGTTCCGCGAGACGGCAGTTGCAGGAGAGCAACACCGGGCTGGGGTTGCCTTCCCCAAAGGGCTCAAGCTTGTCGATTTGTTCCTGCACCTCGCGGCCGACTTTGGCCATGGGGATGACCGCGTCGATGGTCAGGGGGCGGGGACCGAAGGATTCCGGGGAGAGAGTCTCGCGCGCCGCGTTGCAGAGGGCCTCGCGGTAGGCGTCCACTTGATCGCTGCGGATTTCGCAACCGGCAGCGGCGGCGTGGCCTCCGTAGCGCAGCACATGTTCCGAGCCCGCATGCATGAGTTCCAGGATACTGACCCCGTGCACCGTGCGCGCGCTGGCCCGGCCGGTCTCCCCGTCGAGCCCAATGATGATCGCCGGGCGTCCATGTTTTTCCACCATGCGACCGGCCACAATGCCCACCAAGCCCTGGTGCCAACCCTGGCCCGCCAGCACGAGGATCGGATAGCGCTCTATATCCGCAAATTCCTCCGCGGCCTTGTCTGCTAGCTCGAGCAATGCGGCGCTCATGTCCTTGCGCTCTTGGTTGAGGGCTTCGATGTTGTTGGCCATTTCGCGCGCCTTGACTGGGTCCTCTTCCAAGAGGAGCTCCACCGACAGGGCCGCAGTTCTCAAGCGACCCGCCGCATTGATGCGCGGCCCAATGCCGAAGCCGATGTCGTCCGCCGCGAGGGTCTTGTTGGTTAGTTTGGATACTTGCAAGAGCGCCCGCACCCCCGCGTGCTTGCTGAGCCGCAGGGCCGTCAGCCCCGCTCGCGCTAGGACTCGGTTTTCATCGAGCAGGGGCACCACATCGCCAACGGTTGCAATGGCCACGAGGCCCATGGCGTCCACCAGGAACTCCTTGAGATCGGCCCGCACCATGCGCTGGCCGCTGATGGCCGTGCAGAGTCCCCAGGCCAATTTGTAGGCCACTGCTCCCCCGCACAATTCCCGGAAGGGATAGTCGCAGTTGGGCATCTTGGGATTGACGATGGCCACCGCCCGGGGCAAATCCCCCCGGGGCGGTTCATGGTGATCGGTCACGATCGTGTCCACGCCCAGGTCCGCAAGTTCATTGATGACCTCCACCGCGCTGGTGCCATTGTCCACGCTAATCACCAGGGTTGCGCCGACCTCCTGGACCTTGCGGATCGAGTGTTGGCCGAAGGAGTACCCGTCCTTTTGGCGATCGGGGATGTGCCACTCGACGCGTGCTTCGAGGATGCGCAAGAGGCGCACGAGGATCGTGGTCCCCGTGATTCCGTCCACGTCATAGTCCCCGTGAATCAAAATCACCTCGTTGCCTTCCACCGCCTTTTGCAGGCGTTCGACTGCCTCTTTCATCTGGGGCAGGCCCTCCGGATCGTAGAGGAGCTTGGTGACAGGTTTCAGGAGGCGACTGGTGGCTTCGCCCGATTCGTGCCCACGGTTCACCAGCAGCTTGGCCAAGAGGGGCTTGATCACCTGTTTCCGTTCGATGTCAGAGACCTTTTCGGGGTCCGGGGCGCAGAGGTTCCAGGGTCGAGCGGGGGGGTGGTTCATCAGGGCTACAGTAGACCCCATTCCCGGGCCGGGACTTCTCCGGAGGGTAAAACTTTTCATCTCCAGCGGATGCTCGGGGTTCGATGCTTGGCACATGGCCCCTCGAATCCCACACTAGGCCCATGGACTCCAGTTCAAAACCGACCCAAGGCAACCCCTACCGCCTCTTGCCCTCCGTGGACGAAGTCTTGCGGGATCCGGGCGTCATGACTTTGGCCCCAAGCGTGGGCCGAGCGATGCTGCGCACTTTTGCTCAGCGGTTGGTGAAATCTTGGCGCGAGGAGATCAGCGTTGGGAACTTGGACTCGCAAGGCCTTGAGGAGCGGCTCGCCGGGGAGGGCCTTGGGCTCGCCATGGGCGCGCTGGTGGATCAGGATCGCGCTCGGGGCTTGCGGCGGGCGATCAACGTGAGTGGCGTGGTGCTCAACACTGGCTTGGGTCGTGCTCCGGTGCACGTGGAGGTGGCCGCGCGTATGGAGGTGGCGGCTCGCTCGTTCTGCGTTCTGGAAGTGGACCGGCTCAGCGGCGAGCGCAACCGGCGAGACGAGCGCTTGAGTCAATTGCTTGGCCGACTGGTTGGTTGCGAAGAGGGCATCGCCGTGAACAACAACGCCGGGGCGGCGCTCTTGACCATGCATGCTTTGGCCTCCGGCAAGGAGGCGGTTGTCAGCCGTGGGGAACTGGTGGAGATTGGCGGATCCTTCCGGGTGCCCGAAGTGATGGCTGCGGCGGGCGTGCGCATGGTGGAAGTGGGAGCGACGAACCGCACGCGCATCGCCGACTACGAAAACGCTCTGACCGCAGAGACTGGACTCTTGATGAAAGTTCACCCATCCAACTTCCGAGTGGTGGGTTTCACCAGCGAGGTTCAACCCGCAGAACTCGCAGCCTTGGGCAAACAGCACCGGGTCGCCAGCGCTTGGGACTTGGGCTCGGGCTTAGTAGAGGCCAACACCATGCGTCCCCTCGGGGCAAGCGTGGGAGGCGAAACCGAAGTGGCCGATGCCCTTGCCAGTGGAATCGACATCGTGTCCTTTAGCGGCGACAAGCTGCTCGGTGGACCTCAGGCGGGATTGATCGTCGGTTCCGCCGAAGCCGTGGCGCGCTTGCGTCAAGATCCCATGTACCGCGCCCTGCGTTGCGACAAGGTGACCCTGGCAGGTCTGGAAGCAACCTTGGAGCTGATCCTCGCCGGGCGCGGAGACGAGCTGCCCACCCGGCGCATGTTGCTGGCCACGGGGGACGATCTTGAAGGAGTATCCCGGGAACTGGAAAAGGCCCTGGTGGACCTGGGCTTCCAAGTGCAAATCGAGGCGGGGGAATCCCAGCCGGGTTCCGGCTCGGCACCAGGGATCTTCTTAGAGGGTCCGATCTTGAGGGTCACGGACCCCGCGCGCTCCCCTGCCGGCCTTGCGGCGGCTCTGCGGGCATCGGACCCTCCGGTTTTCGCACGCGTGCAGGGGAATGCTCTCCTGCTCGATCCACGCACCCTCTTGCAGGGGGATCAAGAGGACTTACTCAAGGTCTTTGCTTCCCTGCCCAATTCGGCGGGTGCTTGAGCGTATAGTTCGCGCCTTCGAGTCACCCCAACCCAACCAAAAGCCATGAAGCCCAATCAAAAGCGTTTGACCGATTACGCCGCCTGCGCAGGCTGAGCCGCCAAGATGCCCATGGGGCAACTCGCGCAGGTCTTGCGCGAGGCAAATTTGACCACCGATGAGCGTTTGCTCGTGGGTCCCCAATCTGTTGATGATGCAGGTGTGGTTTTACTTGGGGAGCAAGACGGGGTGCTGCCCGGTTCGCGGGTGGCCTTGGTCCAGACGGTGGACTACTTTCCGCCGGTGCTCGATGATCCCTACGCCTATGGGGCGGTGGCGGCAGCCAATGCCCTTTCGGATGTTTACGCAATGGGTGCGCGGCCTATCTCTGCCCTGAACCTGGCCGGTTTCCCCAAGGACTTCGAGCCCGAATGGATCGCCGAGATCTTCCGTGGGGGCTTCGACAAGTTGCGCGAGGCGGACACCGTCTTGGCCGGTGGGCACACGGTTCAAGGCCTCGAGCCCATGTTTGGCTTTTCAGTCACCGGGGTGGTGGATCCAGGGCGCGTGATCACCAACAGCGGAGCCCAGGCCGGAGACCGTTTGTATCTGACCAAGCCCCTCGGCATGGGATCCTTGACCACCGGAGGCAAGCGCGGCAAGGTTCCCCTGGACCTCATGCGCCGGGCGGCCGAGAGCATGGCGACCCTCAACCGCGCCGGGGCAAACGCCATGGCGGAAGTGAACGCCCGGGCCTGCACGGATGTGACCGGCTTTGGGCTCATGGGGCACGCGTGCAACATCGCCAGGGCCAGTCAGGTGACCCTGAGCTTCGACGCGGCATCCTTGCCGATCTTTGAAGGGGCCTTGGACTTGGCCCGAGCCGGAGTGGTTTCCGGTGGGTCTGCTCGTGGCAAGGCGGCCATCGGAGATGTGGTTCGCGTGGCCGATGGGGTCGATCAGGACTTGGTAAGCATCACCTTTGATGCGGAAACATCCGGCGGCCTCTTGATCTGTGTGCCTGCCGAAGAGGCTGCAACCCTAGAGAAAGCCCTTCAGGCCCAAGATGTTCCCGTGCATCCGGTGGGAGAGGTTCTGCCCGCGGGCGACCATTCGATTCTTTTGAGCTGAACTCTGTCGCTTCCCACCGAGTCTTTTCTATGCGTAACTACACAGCCTTTCTTGCCCTTCTATTGACGGGATGCTTGAGCGCCCCCGCCGAGCAAGAGCCCTGGCAGGCCAGGGTTATTTGCGACTTGGGCGTGAAGATGGGGGGCTGCGCCGTGGGGGATCTCTTGCCGGAAGTCCCGGGCGACGAGATCGCGGTGACCACCGGCGACGGGTTGGTCGTGCTCGTTTGGGCCGAGGGCGATGGCTTTAAGCACGAGGTGATCGCCGCCTTACCAGGCGAGGCGATTCAGTGCGCGATCGGAGAGCTCGACCCCACCAGTCCCGGCGCCGAGTTGGTGACCGTGGGTAAGCGCGTAGGAGGGGAAGATGAACCCGGCCAGGGCGTGGTCTTGCTGCACCGGCGGGGCAAGGGCGGCTGGGAAAGCACCGAGCTCCTGAGCACCGAGGCCCTGGTGCACGGGGTGGCTATTGGCGATGCGGACCCGCTTCATGCGGGCAACGAACTCGTGGTGGGCGGCTTCACCAACCGGGCTTTTGTGCTGCGTCACATGGGGGATGGCCTCTTCGATGTGGAAGCGACCGTGGACACCAGTGCTCCCATCAAGGGCATTGCCGTTGGTTTGCGCGGTGCGATTCTTGCCCAGGACGACGGGCGACTGGTGGAGATCGTGCGGCGCTCCGGCGGCTTTGAACCACGCACACTCTTTGAGGGCATCGACTCTCTGGCGCGGGTGGCAGCGACCGGCGACGTGGTCCTTTTCTGTGGTAACAGCGGCCACTTGCGTGTTTGGCGCAAGGAGAATGTGGAGACCCTGTTGACCAGTGGTGACCGTTTGCGGGGAGCAGTGCTGGCGGACTTGGACCCTAATCGCCCGGGCATTGAAGGAGCCACTACGGGCTATGACGGGTTTGTGCGTTTGGTCTGCGGTCAGAACGGCAGTTGGGTTTCCTCCTCGGCTGGTCCCTCCCTTGAAGGGGGCTTTCACTGTCCTTCCATCGGTCACGATGATGGGCGCTTGCATCACCTCGCTGCCGGAGAAGTGGGGCAATCGGGCATGTGCCTGGTGGCCTGCGGTTACTCCGGGCGTTTGATCCTTTTCTCTCGCTGAGTTTTGCAGTCGCCTGAATCCCCAGCGGATCCGTTTGGAGATCATGATCAGCTCTTTCCGGCGGGACAGTTCGTCGGGCCACCGCCGCTGATTTTGGGGCACCGTGGTTCGCCCCGGGAGGCTCCCGAGAACACCCTAGGTTCCCTCCGCCGGGCGTTGGATGTGGGGCTTGATGGGATCGAATACGACATCCGCGCGTGTGCCGGGGGGGAGTTGATGTTGTTGCACGACGAAACTCTGCAGCGCACAACCGACAGCAAGGGGCCCCTCGCCCAGCGGAACTTGGCGTCCTTGATGGGGGTCGATGCGGGGAGCTGGCATTCCCACGGTTATCGGGGCGAACGCCTTCCCCTGTTCGATGAAGCCCTCGAGCTGTCCATGCCCGATGGCCGACCTGCCATGCACATGATCGAGATCAAAGAGCGTGGGCTCTTAGAGGCTCTGCTCGAACGCTTGGAAGACATTGGGGCCCGGGTGGACCTGAGGGTCGCGGCCTTCGATGGGTTGGAGTTGGCCAAGCTTCCCTCCGGCGGCCCTAAGGGCATGCTGCTGGTGGATCGCGTGGACGATGGGGTGATCTCCCAATTGGCCGAGCACCGCTTCCCCGCCCTGGGTGTGGGCCCCGGGGGCTGGGATCATCCGGCCTGGTCGCGATTGCCCAAGGGCGTCGAACGTTGGGCTTGGTCGGTGGACAGTCCTGCGGATTTGTTGCGGGTTTGCAGTGGTGAGTTCACCGGTTTCAATACCAACGAACCCCACCGGGCCTTGGCCGCTCGGGCGCTCATGCGTCTGGTGCCGGATTTGAAAAAATGGCCCTTAGAAGTGCCCCGTCTCTTGGTGGTGCCGGAGGGTTTGAATGATGTGGATCGCCAGCGTGGTGAATGGTTCGGGCGCTGGGAGGCCCGGGTGAAATTCACGAACCCCTTGCCCGTGCCCATTGAAGTGCGCCTTGGTTTCTTCAGCCGAGGGGGAGCCTTTAACGTGGAAGGACTTCCCACCGCGGCTACGGTTCAAGTGGGAGAAACCCTGGACGTTTCCGTGCGCATCGATGGGGGCAGCCGTTCCCCCGGACCGGACCCCTTGGTCGGCGCGGCCATGAGTTGGCAAGGCAGCCTCTGGCCTGGGTCCCTCGCTGCTGGGGGGCGCCTTCTGTTGGACGCGCCCTTGGTGCGTGAGCGCCGGGCATGGGCCGATACCTTGACCGCTCGGCTGACCCTCTTGGCGGAGAGCGCGGGGGATCTTCCCGCCAGCGTGGTGCTGCGTCGCCGGGGGCAACGGCTCTCCCTCAGGATCGAGCACGCCGGCGGTCTAGAGGACCCGGTATTGGTGGGACGCCTGGGGCAGAACATCGAGCGCGGTGCGCCGGGGGTCGAGTTGATCTTGCCCCGGAGCTTCGATGAGAACCCCTCCGGTTTGGAGTTCAGTGTGGGCATTGAAGGTCTGCGGGATGGGATCCTGCGCCGTCGCCGTTGGGCCGGGGGGTTGCCCCCTGGACTGGGGCATGGTTCCCCCGGGCGGTTGTTGCCCGAACGTGAGGCATAGGCCGGGGAATCCAGTGGGGGAGTCCTCCCAGACCCACCGCCCCAGGGTCAGAGCTGTGTAGAAGAAGGGCGGTCGGCCCGACCACAGGCCCCTGGTGCCCGCTATGCTTCCGGCCCCAAGGGGGAGTGGATCGGAGCTGGTGTTCCGCCCGGCCTTCAAAGCCGGTTGGGTTGCGTGAACAGCGTGACCGGTGGGTTCGATTCCCATGCACTCCCGCCATTTCCCGTGGCTTGCGGGTTCTTCGCCCTCGGTATTCCGCTTGTGGACCTGGGCGATCTCTCAAGAGGCCCTTTCTTTCGCGGGACCAAAAGTCGAGGATGAGCCCATGGGAGCTTCCGTTGAGATCACCTCGGGCCTGCGGGCGTCCTTTGATCAGGCCTTCGCAGCCATCGATCCGGCATACCAACCCCGCCTCCAAGCCGAATGGGATTGGCGGACCCGCCAAGTACCAGGAGGCGCACCGGCCGAGACCTTACTGGACCGAAGGGGTCGCGTTCAGGCCCACTATGGGGCCCTCGGGACCAGGGTATTGGACGGAGAGCAGCGCCTTCCGGTGGCCCAGGTGGTGGACACCTTTGCCGCCAATGAGCTCAGCTTGCCCCGCCGGGTGCGCGCTTTCACCCGGGCTTGCGAGGGTTTTGTGGAGCGCACTTGCTTGCCCGCTGCCGGTGGCTTTCTCCTTTGCTATGGCTTTCCCGTGCGGCCCGCCTGGCGCATCGGACGTGCACACTTGGGCTACACGGTGCTGCAGGAGTTTTGGCGACAGGGGATCGGTGCGCAGGATGCGGCGCGGTCCTTAGTGGCGGGGGACCTCGCTTTCGAGGAAGACTGTGAATGGCCCGGGGAATTGGACGCTTTCTTTGCCCAGCACGCGGGGGAGTTGGGTTTGCCTTTTATGCGGGATACTGCATTCCTTCGCTGGCGCTTTGATCAACGCCCCAATGTGAAATACAACCGTTGCCTTTTGCGCCGAGGATCGAAACTCGCGGGCTGGGCGGTGTTGCGTGTGACGGACTGGGCTGGAGAACGGGTTGCCCTTGTGTGCGATCGCTTTTGTGCGACGGGTGATCAAGAAGCCGAGCTTGCCTTGGACCATTGGCTGGGGACACAGGCCTTGGCCGCGGGCGTGACCCATTTGGTCGCCGCTGGGGGCGAGCACAGTCCTGAATTTCGAGACGCTCAGGAGCGAGGTTGGCGGATTGCCCGTTCGGACTACTGCATGGTGGGGCGTTCCTTTGATCCCGACCGACCCGATTCTGATTGGGCCCGTCGTTTGCGTTGGACTCTTGCGGACACGGATTTGGTTTGATGGGTGAGCAATTCAACAAGCTGGAGGTTCGGCCCCTTGAGCCCCAACACATGGCCCAGGTATTGGACTGGTATTCCATGCGTAAAGGCACGGTCATGGAATGGCTCTTGCTTGATGGGGCCTGGCCCGTGCACTCCCTCGTCGCCTGCGAGGGCGAAACCGTGCGCGCCCTCCTGCCGGTGGTGCAGCTAGGGCATCCGATTCCGGGCGAGCGTCCGCCCATGTGGGAGTGGGGTCAGCCTCTGGTGGCGCCCGGGAGCGATGCCCAGGCAGCCCGGGGGTGGGTCGAGACCTTGGCAGCGGCCTTCTTGCGGGGCCAGGATGATCCCGAGGGCGTGGTGCTGACCTGGAACGATACGCGGGATCCCGTGCCCTTCGACGGATTTGAACGACTGGGCAGTTGGTCCATGCTGCAGGGACTGCCGACGGCAGCGGAAGATGGGGCTTGGGTCATGCAGCAGGCTTTGCCCCTGGACGATGCTGCTGCTGCCTTCATCGGGGCTTGCGCTGGAGCGAGTGCTTGGGTTCCCCGGCGCAGTTCAGCCTATTTGGACTGGCGCTATGGCCGTGCGCCGGGGGGCGGGCATGAGACCACTGGTGTTCTAGAAGGGGGAGAGTTGCGCGCGTTGGCCGTGACAGGGCCCCCGCGCTGGGAGGATCAGCCCGAGGAATGCCTGGGGGACGGCCCCTCGACCCATGTGCCCTGCCAGGTATTGCCGGTCTATGAGTTCTGGGTCGCGGAAGGTGCGTCCCGCCCCGGGCAAGCCTTGCTCGGTAACCTTGCCGGTCAAGCCCGCGCCCAAGCCTGTGAATTGAACCTGGCCTTGCCCTCTTGGCAACCCGCCTTTGATTTGTGCGTGGGCATGGGGATGCGGGTAACGCCCACCTCCCGGGATCTTTACGCACGCCCCGCCGCTCTTGCGCCCTCCGGTCCCAGGGCTTCCCAGGCTTGGAACAGCCGGACCCTGGACTTGGAAGCTCTGCGCTGCGCCTGGCCCTGGTCCCTAGGGGACGCACACTTTTCCTGGTGTCCGTTCGAAAGCTCAGGTCCAGCGGATTGATTCTTGCGTGGGACGGCTATCACCCTAGTATCTTTGCTATGACTGCCTCCCGCCGATACTGGTTGCTTAAGAGCGAGCCTGATGTGTTTTCCTTTGAGGACTTGCTGGCTTCCCGGGGCAAGCGCACCGGTTGGGATGGGGTGCGCAACTATCAGGCGCGTAACTTCATGCGCGATGACATGCAGGTGGGGGACGGGGTGCTGTACTACCACTCGCGGAGCAAGACCCCTTCCATCGTTGGCTTGGCCCGTGTAACCCGCGGGGGCCATCCGGATCCCACCCAGTTTGAAGAGGGCGCTAAGGGGTTTGATGGGAGCAGTGACCCCAAGGACCCCCGTTGGTTTCAAGTGACGATCCAAGGGGTGGAAGTCTTGCCCCAGCCCCTCTCCCTAGGGGATTTGAAAGAGGAGAAGAGCCTTGCGGACATGGCTCTGGTGCAACGGGGACAGCGGCTCTCGGTGCAACCGGTGGGCGCCAAGGAGTGGCGACGGGTGCTTCAATTGGGGGGCATCAAGGGCGACCCCACGGGGTCCTAGGGGCGAAGGAGAGGTACAGAGGGGTTCGGAATGGGCCCCTCAGGTGCCCCTGGGGCTGAATTTTCCGGCTCCCCCCTAAGCTGACCTAAGTGCTTGCCTGGAAAAGAGTTAGGGCTCCCAGAGGCCTGAATTCGGGGCCTGAACCCCCACGCAGCCGCTCTAGATCGTGTTTTCCCCCTTGATCCAGACCGCCCCTAGGGTGTCTCCTAGGAGCATCCAACCCCCCCAGAGCATCCTAGCCCTGGGATAACCCTAGAGACTAGATCCCAACATGACTGCCAACTTCGACAAGCTCAGCTCCACGATCGAGGAGACACGCGCCGACATCCTCAAGGCTACTGAAGGCAACAAGGCCGCCTGCGCCCGTGTGCGCAAGTCCATGATGGAGGTCAAGAACCTCGCAGGCGCACTCCGTAAGGAAATGCTTGAGCTGCGGGATTCCGGCGGCGACAGCAACGGCTGAGCCAAGACCTCTCCAATTCCCAGGAGCTCCTCTAGGAGCCCCAGGGAATGACACGCGCGCGACTCCCCTTCACATGGGAGCGCGCGTTCGTTTTAGGTTAACCCTGGGCTCCCTAGAGGGGGCGCCAGACCTCAAGGGTGCTGTCGCCGGCCATGAGGCCCGCAAGCCGCGCGCGCGTACCCAGGGTTTTCACCGCAGCAAGGCCTTCTTGGCCCAGGTTGCGGGTCCATTGGTTCACATACAGGTCCACATGCTGCCAGAGGACATCGTCGCTGAGCTCTTGGGCATGGCGCTGCATGGTGCCCAAGGCCTCTTGGGGATGGGCGCGGCCATAGTCGAGGCTAGCCACGAGCGCCTGGGTCAGGGCCTGAAGGACTGGATCCCCGAGGTTGCGCTGGGCAAAGAGCCCGCCCAAGGGCAAGAGTTCGCCTGTTTCCGACTCCCACCTTTGACCCAGGTCCTCCAGGCAAATCAAGCCCTGCTCTGTGAAGGTAAAGCGTCCCTCGTGAATGCATAGACCCAGGTCGCACTTCTCGGCGATCAAGGCTGGGGCAATGGCGGAGAACAGCACCTGCTCCATGCGCATGTGCTCAAGGGCCTTGCCGTGGAAGAGGCGCAGCAACAGAGTCGCGGTGGTGTGTTCGCCGGGGGCGAGCAGATGTTGGTTTGGGCCGAGGCCTGTGCTTCCTTTCCGGGCCAAGAGCAACGGTCCATTGCCCGAACCCAGGGCGGATCCCACCGGCAACACCCGGAGTTTGTGGGCCTGGCCCAAGGCGAGGGAGTACGAACCCTTGGCCACATCAAAGCGACCGGCTAACAAGCCCCGGTTCAATTCTTCGATGTCGAGCAGCTCGAATTCGAGCTCCAATCCGGGGGTGGTCACCGCGCCAGACAAGAGTCCGTGGAACAGGAATGTGTCGTTGGGGCAGGTGGAGAGCCCGATGCGCAGGGCGGTCACGGGGAGTCATCAGGGGGACCGAAACCCGCCTGCTCCCCAGGGGCTTCCAGAGTCTTGAGGGCCAGGATGCGCGCCGCATCCAGGGCATCTTGCACGCGCCACTTGGAGGTGTCTCGCTCTCCCGCGTGATTGGAAATTCCACGGATGATGGCCAGGGGGGTGGCGGCGAGGGAACAGGCGAGGGCCACCGCGAAGCCCTCCATGTCTTCCGCTTTGGCGGCAAAGC
The DNA here is from genome assembly GCA_937910685.1 of uncultured bacterium. Classification (GTDB taxonomy): domain Bacteria; phylum Planctomycetota; class UBA1135; order UBA1135. Next base: position 50,141 of record CALEMP010000085.1, on the reverse strand, counting down.
GTTCCCGGCGGTCTTGGGCCTGGGCGGGGCTCGCGCTGGCGGCGCAAACCGTGAGCAGTCGGCCCTGGCCCCCGGGCAGAAGGAGGGAGTCGTGGATCGGGGTGAGGTCCCCGTCCGGTTGCCACTGGGGCAGGCCCATGGCCTTGGGACCGATGCGTTCGGGACCTTCCCCAGCGCCGACCCCATCGAGCAGGACCTCGCCCATGCGCTGGGCCGTGCCCACGGGGAGCATGTCCCCATCCAGGGTCCCTGCGATGCCCAGCAGCAGCACCCGGCGCGGGGCGAAGCGGGCGATCAGCTGGGCGCAGCGGGCGGCTGAGGCCACCGGGCCGAAGCCAGCGAGCTCTAGCAGGCCCTGACCGCAGCCTAGGCCTCCGGCGCGCTCGATGCCTAGGGCTTCGAGGCGGGTAGGGATCAGGATGAGGGTGGGGCTGCCTGGGCTTTTGGCCATGCCCGCAGCATAGGGAGCGGGTGGCCCCAAGTCTGCCCCCGGGGCCGGGGAGGTTTGATTCCACTGGATTTCCCGGGGAGGCTGGTTTTCAGGGGCTCGCAGTTGCTACAAAGCTTCTCGCATGCTTTCCCGGCCCAAAGGTCCCTTTCGATTCCCCTGGCTCAGTGCCCTCCTCGGCGCTGGCATAGCCTTTGGATTGCAACGCAGCACCGCGCCGGATTCGGTCATAGCGGCCGAACCCGAGGCTTTAGGCTTACCGGTTCCTCTTGTGTTGTCGCCGGTGACGGGTCCTCGGGACACACCGCTCAGAGACCTTGGCGCGGAAACTCCGGAGCCCGCAAGGGAAGTGCAGGAAGAAGCCTCAAGTGAGTCCCTTGTTGGGGCACGCTGAGGGGGCGTTTTTCTTGCCCCGAATGATGGGGGGACTCAAGACCGCCGGATTCCGTCCAGTTCATGTCCGTCGGGCTCTCTCCCATGCCTTACCTGGAGTAGGGGGAAACCAAACCCGGCACAAATGGCTAGAGACAGGCAGAATATACTGCCGGCCGTTGACTCGTGCCGCATCGAAAGGAGAGATCTGCAGGAACCCCGGCTTGATTGCCAGCGTCCAGTAGGCACTCTCCCCCGATCTCTTAATCCTTAGAACACTCATTCCGATGAACCTGATCCTCATTCCTCTCCTGTTGATTCCTGCCCTGCCACAGAGTCCTGAAGCAGATGGTAACTTTCCCCAACTTGAGCCGGCCATGGATGCCTGGCAAGTCAACCATGGGGAAGAGTGGCAAGTTCGTTGGGACCGCAACACCGGTTATGCGGAGATCCTTTTTGGATTCAACGCGGCCGCACCCTTCGAGCCCACCGAGGACAACGACTGGTTTGGTTTAACCCGGGTTTGGGCCGCCGAGGCCAGTCCGCTTTTGGGTGTGCAGCCCAGTGAGTTGGTGAACCTTGAGGTGAACTTCTTGCCCTTTGGCATGGCGAACGGCACGGACAAGATGACTGTTCAATTGGGTCAAGAAATCGGCGGAGTTCCGGTGGAGCGCGCATTTGTCAATGGTCTGTTCAGCGCCCAGGGGCGTTTGCTCTCCTTGGCCAACACAACCCTGCCCGGTCTGAGTGGATTGTCAGTAGCTCCCTCCATTGATGCGGATGCGGCCGAAGCCCGCGCCCTGCGTTTCTTCCGGGCCGAGACCCGCTTGATTGCCACTTCGGTTTCCGAGCCCGAGCTTCTGTTCGCTCGACTGGAGGAGGACGGGCGTGCCTACGGTCAATTGGCCTGGCGCGTGCAGGTGTTGTCCGAGAGAGACGGCTTTGATCCCCAGGGCGCGATCTACATGGTCGCCGCCGCTGACGGTGCCTTCTTGCGCCGGGACGAAGCAATCCATCACATCGATGTTACCGGTCGCATCGACTGCTTAGCCACGGGCGGCAGTGGCTCGAACGATACGGTTCCCAACGAAACACCCATACCCGTTCCCTTTTTGCGAGTGACCAGCTCCGCGGGCACCGTGGACACGGACGTTGATGGAAACTTCACGATCTCTGGGGTCAATACCCCTCTTGATTTGACGGTCTCATTCCTTGGGGACTACAGCAATGTGAACCATGACCAGGGAACGGACTACTCGGTCACCTTCAACAACGTGCAGCCCAATCAAGCCAATGTGCTGCTCATGAACCCAAACCCGACTGAATTCCTAACCGCCCAGGCAAACGCATTCATCCACAACGGGGTCGTGCGTGATTTTATCACCAGCACATTCCCGGGAGACACCACAGCGGACTTCAACGTGGTGTCCAACACCAACCTGTCTTCCACCTGCAACGCGTTCTTCAATGGCAGTTCCACGAACTTCTATGTAGAAGGAGGGGGGTGTTCGAACACCTCGTTCTCGAATGTGGTGGCCCATGAATTGGGTCACTGGCTGAACGTCCGTTACAACACGGGCAATGGGTCGGACGGCATGGGTGAGGGCAACGCGGATGTATACGCCATGTACACCTATGATACGCCGATCGTGGGAGAGGGCTTCTTTGGGGGCACCGGGCAGATCCGGAACGGTCTCAACACGCGCCAGTATTGCGGCGACGGCAATGGTGGCTGTTATGGCCAGGTGCACTCGGACGGCGAAGTCTGGATGGGCGCCGCTTGGAAGGTGCGTGCAGCCCTGCAGAGCAACCTGGGGAACGTGCTTGGTGGGCAAACCGCCGATCAATTGTTCCTCGGTTGGTTGAATGGTTACGACCAAACCCAGATCGACTCGATCATCGAGATCCAATGGCTGACCCTGGATGACGACGACGGTTCGCTCGGCAATGGCACCCCTAACTACGCGGAAATCGACAGCGGTTTCCGGGCCCAGGGTTTTCCGGGCTACGACTTGCCCTTCGTGGTCATCAGCGGCGTGACGCAGTTGCCGGATGTGCCCGATAACCTGGGGCCTTACACGGTTCAAGCCACCATTGTCGCTGGCATCACTCCGCCCCTGACCAGCGCCTTCTTGCACTACGGCTGGAGTGGGTCCGGTTCATTCCAGACGCCCATGACCCTGGTGGGGCCGGACCTCTACGAGGCGGATATCCCGAACTTCCAGGGCGCGGCGATTGTCGAGTACTACATCACGGGTACAGATTCCGGCGGACAGTCGGGAGCCTTTCCGGATGGGGGAGCGGCGAACCCATTGATCTTCAACGTGGGCACCCAAGTGGTCGTAGCCTCGCATGACTTTGAATCTGGAGCCAGCGGCTGGACCGTGGGAGCGCCCAACGATGCGACCACGGGAACATGGGAGGTGGGTAACCCCATCGGTACCGCTGCTCAGCCTGAAGATGATCACAGCCCAGTGGGGAGCAACTGCTGGTTCACCGGGCAGGGCTCGTCTGGAGGCTCTCTTGGGGAAAACGATGTGGACGGGGGCACTACCACTCTGATCAGTCCGGTGTTTGACCTGAGTGCAGGCACCGCCCAGCAGATTTCCTACTGGCGTTGGTACTCCAATGAAACCGGAGCGACACCCCAAACGGACAGCTTGTTGATCGATCTGTCCCCCGATGGGGGAGCCAGTTGGACCGCGGCAGAAGTCGTGGGGCCCTCGGGCAATCAAGCCACGGGTGGTTGGCTCGAGCATCGGATTCAGGTCGCCAACTTGATGACGCCCACTAGCAACATGCGCTTGCGCGTGCGGGCATCGGATCTTGGAAATGGATCCATCGTGGAAGCGGCCCTGGATGATTTTGAGGCCAGCTACCTGGACGATCCCAGCAGTTGTCCCGCTCCGAGCACCTACTGCACTGTGTCACCCAACTCATTCGGTTTGGGAGCTGTGATCCAAGGTGGCGGCTCCCAGAACGTGAACGACAATAACTTCAACTTGAGTGTTTCCGGTGCAGCACCGGGGCAGTTTGGCCTGTTCTATTACGGGGACGCTACGGCCGCCGCGCCCACAGGCGCTGGCGTACGCTGTGTGGGTGGTACACTCTTCCGCCTGCTGCCCCCGTTGACGATCGATGCCCTAGGGGGCGCCCAGCTTGCGTTGGATTTCCCCAACCTGCCCCTGGGTGGAGGGATTCAAAACGGAGAGACCTGGTACTTCTCCTTCTGGTTCCGGGATCCCGGTTTCGGGGGATCGACCTTCAACTTCGCCAACGGACTTGAAGTTCAATTCTGCCCTTGAGGCTAACAAGGGGGTGCCACTCGTTGAGCGCCCTCAGTCCTTATTGAGCAGAACCCGCAGATTGTCGGCTAGGGTCATGGGGTCGAAGGGCTTCGTGAGGACGATGTAACTGCTCAGTTTAGCGAGGTTGCTGAGGACTTCGTCCCCCCCTTGTGCGGTCAAGAAGATGACAGGGATATCCTTGGTGCGTTCGTCTTGGCGGAGCATCTCAAGGCACTCGGGACCGGTAGGGCTTGGCATCATCACGTCGAGAAGGATTCCATCAAAGTCTCCTTCGGCGGCAATCTTGACGATGCCAGCTCCGCTCCCGAGGGTCTCGACATCCATCTTGCCAATGTCCTTGAGGGCTAATGTCAGAAGGACCCGCAGGTCCGCATCGTCGTCAATGACAAGTATCTTCATGGCTGTTCTACTCCAAGGCCGGCAAGGGGGATTTCGAGCCAGAAGGTACTCCCGCATCCACTGGGACCCCCATCTACACCAATTGTGCCCCCATGCTGGGCGACGATCAGTCGGGAGATTGCGAGGCCAAGGCCCGTGCCGCCGGTGGGTTGCTCGATTCCGGAACTCACCTGGAAGAAGCGATCAAAAATACGGGAGCGTAGATCTGCAGGGATTCCAGGGCCCTCGTCGGTGACCTCACAGCGAGCGTAGGAATCTCTTTGGAGCATGCGCAGATGTACGGTGCTTGGTTTGGGGGAGTGGCGGATCGCGTTGCCCACCAGGTTGGTGAGCACCTGCAAAATGCGGCCCTGGTCTGCCACCAGGGTGAAATCTTCATCTTTAAAGTCCAGAGCAACTTGAGCGTCCGCTGCAGCTGAACTCAATCCTTCGCGCAGCTTTTGGGCGAGTTCGCTGCTCTTGAATTCCGAGGGGGTCATGGGTAGCGCGTTGGACTCCAAGCGCTCTAGGTCGATCACATCGTCTACCAGCTGGTGCAGGCGGTCGGCATTGCGAGTGGCGATTTTCAGGACATCTCTGACCTTGGGGCTGAGTTCGCCGAGGTGTCCGGAAAGGCTCATGCCCAGGGGCGCCTTGATTGCCGTGAGAGGCGTGCGCAGTTCGTGGCTGACCATGGAAAGGAAGGTTCTACGCATTTGCAAGGTTTGCTCTTCCTCGGAGACATCCCGGAAGAGCAGCGCTTCGCTATGCTTACCGGGGGTAGTAATGCCATATCGGGAGCCACGGGCTTTGAAGCTGCCTCCGTTTTTCTTCTGCACTTCCCACTCAATGTCCTCCGAGGAGTCCTCGAGTGAGGGAAGCTTGGTAAAGAACTCGCCTAGGGGCATGTGCTCGATCTCATTGGTTCGGCGTCCCAGCAGTGCGGAAGCTGCTGGATTGGCGGATTCGATTCGCCCTTCGTTATCGATGAGCAAGAGCCCTTCGCGCATGCGCTGAACGAGCGCCTCCAAGACGTTTCCCCGGGCATTGGCCAGGTCTGCGAGCCGTGCCACATCGAGGGCCTGTTCGCGGGCAGCGGCGAGCAACAGCAGGTACTCCCCGGAGCCATCCTGGGGACCCAGTTGACGAAGTTTGAGTCCCGTCTTGCGCCACTGGTCTTCGCCTGTGACCCAAGGGGAGCAGAGCAGCACGCGACCTGCGTCGCCGGAGTCGAGTCCAGGCCAGGGCATGTCATTCCACTGTCCGCGCAAGTCGAGGCCGCTGTGCTTGATTCGCAAAAGGACCAATTGGCCGGCTAGGTTGTTCAAGCCGGTTGGGCCGTCGAGCTTCGGTCGCTGGAAGGACAGCATGTCGGCGAGGGGATGCCCGATGGGATCAGAGTCGAGGTGCTCGGCCATGCTCGGCCCCACGCAAATCACATTCCACTCGCGGTCGCAACACACGTGGAAGGGGCTCGCAAAGTCGAGCAGGGCTGTAATGGTTTGGAACATGGTGTATGCGGAATTCAGGGTGTGCTCTCAAGAGGCGACACTTTGATGCGTAGGAGATCTGAGGGATTCCCCTCGCTCTTGGGCTCTACGAGTTCGGCATCGACCTTCACCCCAAGGCGCGCGGCGAGACCTTCGATCAAGCCGCACACGAAGGGAACCAAGGCGGGGCGGAAAGACTCATAGCGCAACATGACCGTCTCGCCATCGTTACTCACCACTCTGAACGAAGGGGGACGCAGGTCGGGGAACGCGAGCGATAGTCGCGTGTGCATCTCATCCAATCCGGCCAGGATGTCGCCCATCGTGTCGCCGGATTGATCGAGCAAGATGGCATAGGAAGACTTGCTAGCAAACACGATCCAGTAATTGCCAAAGGCTCTCAGTAGGTCGTCGACCGGGGTGTCGAGGATTTCGCTGGCAGCACCCGCCAGCTGATAGGTAATAGCGTCGTCATAAGTCGTCATCGAGACGAATTCGTCCGTCGTGACTCCTGCCTTTGCTCTGATCTCTTGCCAGGAGGCTTCGCCGAATTGTTCGCAGAGCAGGGCCTTGAGGGCCCGGTTGACCATTCCGTACATCGTAGTGGTGGTGTTTGGGTGATTAGGAGAAGCGCCGAACGGGCAGGGTAAGTTATTTTACAAGTAAGTACCACCGGATGGTGCGGATTTGAAAGGTCATGTGGGTATTCCTGTAGGGAAGGGCTTTTCTTCCCCCCCCGGGAATCTGTCCCCCGGTAACCTGTCCCGGGTGGAGTGCAACCAGTGGTATTGGGTTTTGAAGAGCGTTGCTGGCAGGGTCCTGCAACGTGTGAGGTCGCTTGCCGCGACAAGTTCAATGTCCCGCCAAGCGAGCGGCTGCCTCCTGCTCGCTGCCTGCGTGAGTTCCTCAGCGACGGGTCCCTCGGCCCCATGGGAAGCGTTCTTGGATTGCAGCGCCAGGGACCCGATGCTCGGCTGGCAAGCGACGCCCTTTGGTGGGCAGGGGGAACTGGAGTTTTCCCATGAAACCTTGCTTTTGCACGCGGGCTATCCCTTGACAGGAATTACGCGCACAGGGTCCTTGCCCCAAATCCCGTTCGAACTGGAAGTGACTTGCCGCCGCAAATTAGGCAATGACTTTTTTTGTGGCCTGACCTTTCCCGTGCAGCAGGGGCACTTGAGCTTGATCCTCGGAGGTTGGGGGGGGGCAACCTGTGGGCTCTCTAATTTGGACGGGGAGGATGCCTCAAGGAACGAAAGCACTTTCTACCTTTGGACCCCTCCGGAACAGACCATGCACGTGCGCCTTGTGGTGGAGGCTGAGGGCTTACGCGTCTGGTTGGACGGGGAGTTGCGGTTGACCCAAAACCTCAAGGGAGTGCGTTGCGAAGTGCGACCCGAAATGCTCCCCTGCCTGCCCTTGGGTTTCGCCTGCTTTTCCACTCGCGCGGAGCTGGACCACATGCGTGTACGGCCCTTCGTTCAAGGAAGCTAGAGCGGGTGTACCGGGCCTTCGCCCTTGGCTGCTGCTTGCAGGGTGCGCCGAGCCAGGACCGGAACCATTTCCCTGCGATACCAGGCTGACCCCGGGACATTATCCAGGGGCCGCAGCTGCTTGTAGGCCAATTGGGCAGCGGCTTCCACCGCTTCGTCGAACTCGGCGGTCCCCGGCAGGGTCCCTCTCAAGACATCGTCAACGCCGCGCACGGGGGAGGGTCGTGCCGCGAGGGCGACCCCCGAAATCTCCGCATCCTGTACACGCCCCTCTTGGTCTAGGGTCAAGCGCGCAGCCAGCCCGAGCAGGGGAAAGTCGATGGACTCCCTGGTGCGCAGCTTGCCATAGGCACCCCGGTGCCCCGGATCTTGGGCGGGGACTCGAATCGCGGTCAACAGCTCGTCCTTGTCGCAGCGCTTGTTCCAGATGCCGTCCGGAGACCAAAGAGCCTTGATCGGCAACTCGCGCTTCTCGTTGAGGCGCTCGAAACGAAGGGTGGCACCCAAGGTCATCAGGGCCGGCGCCGTGTCATTGCTGGCTGCGGCCACGCACTTCTTTCCACCTTGGACCACATGGCACGCAGTGCCGTCTTTCTTGAGGCAATAGCCAAGGGACTGGCGCCAAAAGTGGGTTTGGTTGTACCACTGACAGCGCGTGTCCAGCATCACGTTGCCACCCAGGGTGCCTTGGGTGCGCAGTTGGGGGCCCGCGACCAAGGACGCGGCTTGGGCCAGTGCGGGGGCCTTGGCTTGTACGAGTTCTGACTCTGCCACCTGGGCGAGGGGCGTCATGGGACCGACCAAGAGCGCGCCGTCGGGTTCCTCTTGGATGCCCACAAAACCCTCGATGCGCGCCAGGGAAACCAGGAGTTTGGGCGCGAATAAGCCGTGCTTAAGGTTGGGCAAGAGGTCCGTTCCTCCGGCAATTACCATGGCTTCCCCTTTGGCTTCCGCCAGCAGGACGAGGGCGGCATAGAGACTCTTGGGCTCTTCTAATTGAAAGGAGGGTAGGCGTAGCATCAGGCGTCGCTTCCGGGGTTGGGGGCCTGGCTGTCGTTCGCGCGTTTTTCGCGAAGGGCGCGTAGCACCACATCGGGAGTGAAGGGCAGATGCCGCAGTCGGATTCCTACCGCATCAAATATTGCATTGGAGAGGGCGGGGATCGCCGAGTGCAAGGGCCCCTCGCCCGCTTCCTTGGCACCATAGGGGCCTTCGGGATCGTTGCTTTCCACGATCAGTGATTTGATCTCGGGCGTGTCGAGGGTCGTGGCCAAGGGATAGTCCAAGAGGCTCGGCCCCGAGTGCAGACCAAAACGATTGGTTTGATGGTGCTCGTAAAGGGCCTCGGCAATGCCCATATACACCGAGCCTTCGATCTGACCGGACACCAGGATAGGGTTCAAAGCCTTGCCGCAATCGTGGGCGCACCAGACTTCTTTCACGTCTATGCGACCGGTTTCTTCGTCCACTTCGACTTCCACCACATGGGCGCTGAAGGAATAGGCGGGGGAGGCGCCGATAGAGCCCCCCCGGTAGTCGCCGCCCAGGGTAGGGGTGTTGTAGGAGCCGGTGGCCCCTAGGGTATCGTGCTCTACCTCGGTGATTTGAAAGGCTTCTGCCATGGTCATGTGGCGTTCGGGATCTTCCAGGTCGAGGGCCTCGCCCTTGACCAATCGAACCCGGCGCTCTTCCACATCCCAGTGCTTGGCCAGGGAACCCACCACCAGTTTGCGCAATTTGCGACTGGCGTCGATGGCGGCATTGCCCACCATGAAAGTGACCCGCGAGGAATAGGCACCCAGGTCCACCGGGCAAAGGTCCGTGTCCGCCGCAACCACCCGCAGCATGTCGAGGGTTAGCCCGAGCTCTTCGGCGACCACATAGGCGACCATAGAACTCGATCCCTGGCCGATGTCATTGGCTCCCGAAAACACGGTCACGACGCCCGAGCGATCGACCTTGATTTGGATCCCCGCCTGGGGCATCTCGTTGGGATAGATCGGGTAGTTCGTGCCCGTGATGTACATGGAGCCTGCGACGCCCACGCCCTTGCCTGGTCCAAGACTTTGGCGCTTGTTCTTCCAATCGCTGGCCTCTTCCACCTGAAGAAGGCACTCGTCAAAACCACAGGACGTGATCCGTTGGCCGTTCACGGTTTTGGTTTGGGGTCCGAGACTGTTGCGCCGGCGCAGTTCGATCGGGTCGATCGACAGTTTTTCTGCAAGCTCGTCGAGTTGCACCTCGAAAGCAAAACGCGGCTGCACCGAACCATGGCCGCGTTTTGGTCCGCAGGGTGGCTTGTTGGTGAAAACCCGGGTCGAGTCAAAACGGTAGGCGGGGAAGTCGTAAGGGCCCGTGAGCAACTGCCCCGAGTAATAGGTCGTGACCAACCCAAAGGAACTATAGGAGCCCCCGTCGATCAGAATGCGCGCGTCGACCCCTTGGATCTTGCCATCTTCATTCGCCGCCAGGGAATATTGCATTTCCATGGGGTGGCGTCCCCGGTGGGCGTAGAAAACCTCTTCCCGGGTCCAGAGCATCTTGACCGGTCGGCCTGTGATCTGGGCGAGTTTAGCCACGCAGAATTCGAGGCTAAAGGGATCGCTCTTGCCCCCGAAGGCGCCACCGATGGCTGGCTGAATGACCCGGATGCGGTGGGGGGCAAGGTCCAACACCGACGAGAGCGCGCGGTGTACATAGTGGGTAATTTGGGTGGCGGACCAGAGGGTCAAGAGTCCATCCCCATCCACTTGGGCCAGGGCGCAGTGGGGTTCAATCGCCGCGTGGGTTGAGCCGTGGAAGGAGTAGTCCCCCTTGATCACCACCGGGCTGGTTTCAAAAGCCTGATCCACTTCACCAAAGTCGAGCTTCACGCGCTTGGACACGTTGTTGCCACGCTTGTTTTGGTGAATCGTGGGCTCGTCCCGTTCGAGGGCTTCCTTTGGATCCTGGTAGGAGTGCAGTACCTCGTACTCAACTTGGATCAATTCCAAAGCCCGCAGGGCCGTGTCTTCGTCCACAGCTGCCACCGCTGCTACCTCGTCTCCGATGAAGCGTACCTTGTCTACGGCTAGGGCGGTCTCGTCCGGGGTCCAGGGGATCACCCCATAGGGAGTGGGCAGGTCCTTGCCTGTGATGACCCCATGCACACCGGGCAGGGCCTGCGCTGCGCTGGTGTCGATGGACACAATGCGCGCGTGGGGGTGGGGGCTGCGCAGTGTCTTGGCGTGCAGCATGCCCGGAAGCGTGAGGTCATCGGTGTAGAGCGCACTGCCGGTTGCCTTGGCGGCGCCATCGATCTTGCGCTGGGGCTTGCCGATGATTTGGAATTCCCCGTGGGGTGCCGCCAGGCCGTGTTGGTCGCGGGCGCTCATGCGGGGACTCCATCGTCGGGGGGAGAATGACCAGCAGGTCCATCACCGGACGCCGAAGCGCCGTCTCCCTGTGCAATGCGGGCCACGGCGGTCTCTACCGCCTGCACGATTTGGGTGTAACCCGTGCAGCGACAGAGGTTGCCCGAAAGAGCCTGATGGATCTCTTCGCGGCTGGGCTCGGCGTTTGTGTTCAAGAGGGCACGGGCGCTGAGCATCATTCCCGGTTGGCAAAAACCGCACTGCAATGCGCCGCAGTCATTGAATGCGACTTGGACCGGATCGAGAACTGGTTGCAGGGTTCCCGTTGGTTTTGGGGCGAGGCCTTCGATGGTGGTGACCTGATGTCCAACCGCGCTGGCCGCAAGGGTCAAGCAGGACAACACGGGCTTGCCGTCGAACAGCACCGTGCAGGAGCCGCAGTCCCCCTTGTCGCAGCCTTGCTTGGAACCCACGAGTCCCAGGGAATAGCGCAGGACCTCCAGTAGCGTCCAGTGGTCGTGCGCTGCCACTTCCCGCGCATCGCCATTGATCTCTAGTTGAAGAACCCTCATCTGAGGGTTGATTGTCGCGCTGGGGAGCCTCGGAGGCAAGCCTAGCTTGGCTTGCCTAGGCGAAAAAATCACCCGGGGGACAAGCATGGGCTTGTCCCCCGGGTGAGAATCCTCAGGTTCGGGTGTTTTACCCTGACGCGCTAATTCTTCGGGGCCCGATAACGACCGCCGGAGCGGAAGGAGCGTGCGCACTCGTCCAGCACCCCAGGCCCGAAGTGATCGGCCAGCAACTGGCCCTGGGCGGTCTGGCCCAGGTAGGTGCCCTCAAGGGACTGCACGCTGCCATCGGTTTGCACCCCGCGGCAGACCAGATCTACGTTCATGGCTAGGTCCGCAGTGAAGGGCGCGAAGTCCGAAGTGTGGTGTTCGGCCAAAAAGGCCACCAAGCCGGTGGCTTCCGAGAGGGTCGTTTCTTCCCAAGCCAAACAACGGAAGCGGGCCAGGGCCGCCATGCTCACGGACTGTTGTTGGTCCTGGCGGAAGCGTGTTTTTAATTCCCGGTCCCAACCATCGGCGGTGGTGCGTTCGAGTTCCTTAGGTCGGTGGGGCAGGGCGCTCAGGCGCCCGGTGAGTTCCTTTTCGATGTGGCACGCGAGGCCTTCGCTGAACCATTCGGGCAGACGCCCGTAGCGTTCCGCCAAGAGGGCGCGGGTCAAGTGATGGGTCAAGGCGTTGCCCGAAACCCAGCGGGTCACATCCTCGGGTTCCTCCACGAAGACGCTGACAAAACGATCTAGGTCGTCGCAACCATAGGGGTCCGATTGCTCGGGTTCAGACTGCAGCCCTGCCAGAATTTTCTGGACGGTCTCAAAGTCTTGCGCATCGCAAGCGATGATGATCACCGGCTCGGGATCGCTGAAGACGAGGCGCTCGGCTTGGATTTGGTGTTCCGCTTCTGTGGGAATATGACTCGGGGCGGCCCAGGGCAGGAGCTCGTCAAAGGCAGCAACCGTGCGACGGATAGCCGAGGCACGGCGGCGGACCTTCGACTGGCGCTCTTGGGAGGTCAGCAACACTACGCGGCCTCCCTCTTGGATGTCGATGCGTGCACCCATAGCCTCGGCCACGGGCCAAACCCATTCCACTCGGCTATGAACTCGAGCGGGAATCAGGGAAGCCCAGGTGCTGAGGTTCAGCTTGCCATAGCGCGACCGAATCACCGGAGCCGGGACTGGCGACGGGGTATCTCCGTCATTGCTGCTTGCGGTGGTGGCAGGATCGCCCGGGGTGTCGAGCAGTTGGTGAGTGGGTGTTTCGCCGCCGCTGGTACCAGCGTTGGCCAAAGCGAGCAGGCTTGCGCCGGCAAGAAGATAGGGGATCAGGGGGCGCGGGGATCGAATCTGCATGGGTGTCACAATCGGGGGTTGAAGGAGGATCAATAAGTGGGTGCGCCCGGTTTCCTGACGGATCTTGGGCGCCGGGGAAAAACCGTCCTTGGAGTCTCCCGTGGACTCTCAAGACGCTTCCCCAAGCGTGTCTGATCTCTTGATCGCGCAAAGGGCAGGGCCATTTTGATTTTCAAATCCCCCAGGGATCGAAGGTGCCTCAGGGCAGGCCAATAGTGTTTCGAAACAGAGCTTCGACCTCACTTTGGACCTTGCGGGTCTCTCGAAACGAGAATTCTCGGGGCCGGATCCTTGGAGGGGCTCGATCTGTGCGAGACCCTAAGCTGACGGCTGCTGCGCCAGCCAATCCCGGATGATCTCGAGCCAGATTGGCCCCAGGTCCCGCGCCTTTTTCTCGCCAATGCCGGGGGTGCTGAGCAGCTCTGCATCGGTCTTGGGGTGGTGCGCCGCCAAGTGGGTCAAGGTGCGGTCATTGGCGATCAGGTAGGGCGGGATCTCCCGTTCAGCGGCCAGCGCCCGGCGCTTCTTCTTCAGCAGGTCGAAAAGGGCCGTGGCGACGGGCGTGTCGTCGTCAGGAATCTGCGGGGCCCGGCGCTTGGAAGATTTGGTCGCTCGCTTGGGTCGCAGCAGTGTGATCTCTTCCTCGGCCTTCATGACCTTTGCACCGCTTTGGGTGAGGAAAAGGGTGGGGTAGTCCCCGGACGCCACGCCGAGATGCCCAAGGGCCACCAACTGGTCGATCAGGCCGCGCAATTCACTGGCACTGAATTCGCTCAGGAGCCCATAGGTCGAGAGCTGGTCGTGGCCCGTGTCGCGCATCTTTTGGGTCTTTGCCCCGCGCAGGACTTCGGTCACATGGGCGGCCCCGTATCGTTGGTCGCAGCGCACCACGCAGGAGAGGATTTTCTGGGCGGTGACGAGGGCGTCCGCCAATGTCTCTAGTTCGCCCAAGCAAACATCACAGGCGCCGCAGCCCTGGGCATCCTTGGGGGGATTGTAAACGCCGCCAAAGTGCTCCACCAGGGTGCGGTGCCGGCAGGTGGCCGAGGCCGCTAGCCCCCACATTTCGCCGAGGCGACTCAGGGCGTTGTCGAGGTCTTCCATGGCGCTGGCCACGCCGGTTCCCGCCGCCTCTTCTGCACTGCGTTCCATCAAGCGCTTCCAGGTGTGATGGTCCGAGCCCCCATAGAACAAAATGCACTCTGCCGCCAAGCCATCGCGGCCCGCGCGACCGGTCTCTTGGCTGTACTGTTCGATGCCCTTGGGTAAACTCGCGTGGACCACAAAGCGCACGTCGGAGCGGTCGATGCCCATGCCAAAGGCCACGGTGGCCACCACCACGTCCAGGCGCTCGGACAAGAAGTCCTCCTGCACCTTGTTGCGCTTGGCTGCGCTCAGTCCTGCGTGATAGGCGCCCACGCGAATGCCCGCCTTGGCCAGGTCACGGGCCAAGTCCTCGGTGTCCGTGCGCCGAAGGGCATAGACGATGCCCGCTTCTTTCGAGTGGCGTTCGATGACCGTCAGCACTTGGGTCAAGAGCTTGCCCCTTGGTTGGGCGCGGTAGGTCAAGTTCGGCCGGTCGAAGTCGCCCACCAATTTCGCGGGCTGCTGAAGATTGAGTTGGGCGGCGATGTCTTCCCGTACTCGGGGTGGCGCCGTGGCGGTCAAGGCCATCATGGGCACACCAGGAGCATTCTGGCGCAGCTCGCCCAGTTGGCGGTAGTCGGGCCGGAAATCGTGGCCCCAGTGACTGATGCAGTGGGCTTCGTCCACCGCGATGGCGCAGAGTCCCATGCGAACGAGGTGCGGGATGAAGCCCGGGAGGCTCAAGCGTTCGGGGGAACAATAGAGCAGATCCAATTCTCTCCGGGCGAGGCTTCTTTGCACCTCTTTTTTGGCTTCCGCATCCTGGGTGGAGGCCAGCATCCCTGCGCGCACGCCGCTTTGCTTGAGACCGTCGACTTGGTCCTTCATCAAGCTGATCAAAGGACTGATCACCAGGGTCAATCCGGGGCGCACGATAGCCGGCGCTTGGAAGCAGAGACTCTTACCGCCACCCGTGGGCAGCACGACCAGGACGTCTTGGCCCGCAAGGAACGCGGCCATGGCGTCCTCTTGCAGGGGGCGCAGCTGGTCATGGCCCCAGACCCGCTTCACTTCGGCCTTGGCAGCGCTGAGTTGCTCCTCGGGGCTGAGGGTGACGGTGGGTTCGGCGACCTGTTGGGGGATGTCCTCGGTCGGGGGGTAGAAGGGGTTCTCGTCCTGGGAGGCCTCTTCGTATTCCGCCTGGGCCGCGAGCCGTTGCCACTCATCGGAGGGGTCACTCAGGGCCTCCGGTTCCACCCGTCCCCGCGCGTCGGCGGCGGGGAATAGGTTCGGTTCGTTGCTGGGGGAGGGCAAGGGGAGGAAGGCTGGACGGTCTCGGTGGGGCGCAGGGAGATTCTGATTGAGTGGCCTTCGCGGGTCCAGAAGATTCGGCCAGACCCGGTTGGCGCCGGTACCTGGGTAGCAAGCCTGTGCCGCGTCCCTGTCCGCGCGGGGAACTACTTGCCCAATGACCCGCTCCAGGTGGCTATCCTCGGCGGTCAGAGAGCCCGGGCATAGAGCTCCTCTGCCGCCCCTCCGTTTCAGCCATGACTTCCGATCTCGACCTCCTGCGCATTGACCGTGCACCCCTTCCCCCCAGCAACCCTGCCGGATCTTGGCCCCGAATGGGCCGCTGGGTCGTCCTTGGTCTGGTTTTTTTTGGCGCTTGGCTCTTCCGCCGTCCGCTCCTCCAACAACTAGACGCATGGACCCTGCCCCAGGTTTCACTCGCAGTGGCGCATGTGCCCGATCCCGCCTCCCAACTCAAGATCAGCGGGGTGGCCGCCAACGGCTATGTGGTCGCTCGCACCCGGGCGGCCTTGTCCGCGGAAGAGCCCGGGGTGATTGTGGAGATGCTGGTGAGCGAGGGTTCTCGAGTGAAGCAGGGCGACCTGCTCGCACGGCTGGATGCACGTGAGCGCGAGGCGTCGCTGCGCGCCGTGGCAGCGAGCTTAGTGGTGGCTCAAGCAGGAGTCGCCGAGGCCGAGGCTCGCGTGATCGGCACCGCTGG
Organism: uncultured bacterium; assembly: GCA_937910685.1. Classification (GTDB taxonomy): domain Bacteria; phylum Planctomycetota; class UBA1135; order UBA1135. The sequence continues at coordinate 34,284 of CALEMP010000085.1, read as the reverse complement.
CACCATCGCCGCGCGCCAGGCGGAGCTTGCGGCGGGGGTCGCGGGGGTGCAATCCGCCGGGGCTCAGTTGCTCTTGGCCGAGCAGAACCTCGCGCGCGTTCAGGAACTCGAACAACAGGGGGCGGAAACCCGTGCCCGATTGGATCAGGCAACTGCGGAGCAGGTTCGCTTCAGTGCGGACTATGAAGCGGCCCAGGCAAATCAGCGCAGTCAAGACGCGGCGCTCTCCCTGGCCCAGGCCCAGCGCGGCATCGCGACTGCGGCCCTCGCCCGCGCTCAGGCCCTGGTCCTCCAGCGCGAAGCGGAGCGAGACCGGGCCGTGGTCTCCCTGGAAAAACGATTCGTGCGCGCTCCTTTTGACGGCATCGTGGTGCTGAAGGACGCGGAAGTGGGCGAGGTGGTCAGCCCCAATGCCTTTGGGAGCTCCTCCCGCGGGGCGGTGGTCACCCTGGTGGACTTTGCCACCCTCGAGGTGCAGGTGGAACTCTCCGAGACACGGCTTTCGGCGGTGGAGATCGGCGCCCCAGCGACACTGTTGTTGGATGCATTCCCAGCCGAACCCCTCGCTGCCCGTGTGGACCGCATTTGGCCCACGGCCAATCGTCAAAAAGCGACCATCGAAGTGCGTCTCGAAATCCTCTCCGATGATGAGCGCCTGCGCCCGGACATGGGCGTGCGCGTGGTCTTCGGTGCCCAGGCGGAATCCGTCTCAAAACCCGAGCAGGGAGTCTGGTTACCCGCCGCAGTTTTGGTGCGCTTCGCTGGCCAAGAGGGCGCGTTCTTTTTTGAGTCGGGCATTCTTGTTTTTCGGCCGCTTGAAGTGGCCGAGCGTCGGGGACAAAGTTTTCGCGTGAAGACTGGCCTCGCGCCTGGAGAACAAGCTGTGCTCGATCCGGGCCCGGATCTTGCAGATGGGGACCGGGTCTTGGTGCGTTGACGGCGTTCGCCTGACCAACCCCCTTCAAAAATCCACAGACTGTATTGGGACCATGCGCCCTGGGGACACCGACGTTGCGCACGAAGGGCCGGGCGTTTCATCACGCGTCATGGGTGCGGGAAGGTCCGGAACACTTCACCAGGCTAGCCCCCAGGAATGGTCCTGCGATGGGGGCTTCGCGACCCTATGCTGGGCTCTGTATTTCCACGAATCGGGTTCTCAAGGCCCCGATGCATCGAACCCAGAGACGAGAGCCCATTCCATGAACGAAGGTATCCTGCTGCAAGGCGTGACCAAGACCTATTCCCGCGGTGGCGAAGAGTTGCGGGTGTTGGACAACCTGGACTTGACCATGGACGAGGGGCGTTTTTACGCCTTGATGGGACCGTCGGGTTCGGGCAAGACCACCCTGTTGAACTTGGTGGGAGGGCTGGATTTACCGGACTCTGGAAGTGTGCAGGTGGCGGGGCAGGACATCAGGTCCTTGCGCGGCGCGGCGCTCTCTGCCTGGCGCGCTCGTTCGGTAGGTTTTGTCTTTCAGGGATTCAATTTGATCCCAGTACTTTCGGCCCTGGAAAACGTGGCTTTGCCCTTGGCGTTGACTCCATTGAGCCGGAAGGAGCGCAGGCAGCACGCTTTGGCTGCATTGGATCTGGTGGATCTTGGGGATCGTGCGGGGCACCGTCCGGGCCAGCTTTCAGGGGGTCAAGAACAGCGCGTGGCCATTGCCCGGGCGATTGTGACCGACCCCAAAGTTTTGCTTTGCGACGAGCCCACGGGAGACCTGGATCGTGCCGCAGCGGATCAGGTGCTCGCCTTGCTTCAGCGCTTGAATGGGGAGATGAAAAAGACCGTACTGATGGTGACCCACGATGCCGCTGCGGCGGCTCGGGCCCAACGCATCGTGCACCTGGACAAGGGCCGCCTTGGGAGCATTGAAGAGGTGCAGGCTGAACAAGCAGCGGGTGCAAAGCCATGAGCCTGCTGCGATTGGTTCCCCGCCAACTACTGCGCCACCCCTTGCGCACCCTTCTGACCATTGGTTCCTTGACCGTGGCGATTTTCCTGTTGTGCATTCTGCGCTCTTTGGTCACGACCCTCGATGCGACCGCTACGACCGCGCGCAATGACCGCTTGTGGGTTCAGTCTGCGGTCAGTCTATTCGTCGGCATGCCCGCCTGGTATCCAGACCGCATTGCCCAGGTGGACGGGGTCCAAAGCGTGGCCCGTTGGCAGTGGTTCGGCGGCTATTACCAAGACCCGTCGAATTTCTTTGCCCAGTTCGCGGTGGATCCCCAGAAAGTGGTGGATATGTACCCTGAGTTGGTTGTGGTGGAGGGCTCGGCCGATGCGTTCGTTGCAGGTCGCAACTGCTGCATGATCGGACGCGGAATCGCCAATGACTTTGGCTGGAAGGTGGGAGACATTGCGCCGATTACCGGAGCCTTATTTCCCCATCCCGACGGAGCCGACAAAGCCTGGGAATTGGAAGTGGCCGCAATCTATGAACCCGGGGCACGTAACTTTGATGATCGCACTCTGTTCTTCCATTGGAAGCTGTTTGAAGAGACCTTGACCACCCCGGAGAATTCTCCAGGGGTCGGCGCCATGGTGGTGCGGGTGAAAGATGACGTGGACCCTTCCCTGGTCATGGGCGCGGTGGACGACCTCTTCATGGATGGGCCTCAACGGGTGCAAACCACCACGGAGAGTGAGTTCCAAGCCCAATTTGTCTCCATGTTCGGCAACATCCCGTTCTTCGTCTCTGCCATCGGCGGAGGGGTCTTGGCGGCGGTGCTCCTGGCTTGCATCAACACCATGCTGATGGCGGCCCGGGAACAACGACGAGAAGTGGGGGTGCTCAAAGCCCTCGGCTTTAGCGATGCAAAGGTGGGCAGTGTGTTGCTCATGCAAAGCCTGTTCTTGACCTTGGTGGGGGGCGGAATGGGGATGCTGTTGTCCAAGGGCATTGAACCCAGTGTCGTTGCAGCCACCAGTTCTTTCATGCCGGGATTTTTGATCGAGCGGGAGACCTACTTGATGGCTTTCATCATCACTGTGTTAGCCGGCGTCCTAGCAGGACTGCTGCCCGCTTGGAGCACCCGTAAATTGACGGTTGTGGCAGCTTTGGGAGCGAGGGACTGATCATGAGAGGCATTGCTTTTTCCTATCACCTACGTTCGCTCTTCGTGCGGCGTTCGGCAACTTTCCTGACGGTCCTCGGCATCGGTGCAACGGTCGCCGTGGTGGCCGGGGTGCTGGCCCTGCAGCAGGGCTTTGAGCGTCTTTACACAGATGCGGGCCGGGCTGATCTGGCGGTTTTCTTGCGCCCGGGTGCCACCGGGGAAGGGGATAGTATTTTCAACCGGGATCTTGGGCGTAGGTTGATCAACACGGTACCGGAGATCGCGGTAGGCGATGACCAGCAACCCCTGGCCAGCATGGAACTCTACCTAGCCGTGCGTCTGCGCCGGGTATCCAGCGGGGGTGAAACCAACGTGCCGATCCGCGGTGTTCAACCTGCCACCTTTGGGATTCGAGAGGGCGAGATCACAGTCTTGGAGGGGCGCCAGTTCCGCCCGGGCCAAGATGAGTTGATGGTGGGACGCTCTTTGCTCGGACGCATTCGTGGCTGTGAGTTGGGCGGGACGATCGTTCTCAACACCACGCCCTTTTTAGTCGTCGGTATCTTTGAGTCAACCGGGCCCTCGGGCTCCGAGATATGGGGGGACCTTGACCGCATCCTTGAATGCCTAGAGCGGACTGGTCCGAGCCGAGTCTTAGCCCAACTCAAACCCGGCAGCGACATCGCCGGGATTTCCGCGCGCCTCAAGAACGACAAGGTCGTTCCGGCCCAGGTGATCAGCGAAAAGGAGAGTCTCAGCAGTCAAACCGAGATGCTCAGCGCGGTGCTAAAATTTCTGGGAGCGTTCTTGGGGGTCATCATGGGGATTGCCGCGGTGTTCACCGCCACGACCACCATGCTGGCTGCTCTCGCAGACCGTACCCACGAGATCGGGATCCTTCTTGCAGCGGGTTTTCGGCCCGTGGGCATTGCTCTTGGATTCCTCTTCGAATCGTTGATACTGGGTTTGCTCGGGGGCCTTGCGGGCTGCTTGCTGGTCTGGCCGATCAACGGAATTGAAACCGGGACCACGAACTTTCAGACCTTTACCGAAGTGGCTTTTGGGTTCCGGGTGACCCCGATGGTGCTGACGGTTTCGATTCTCTTTGCGTTGGTCTTGGGTCTGCTGGGCGGCGGCCTGCCCGCTTGGCGCGCGGCGCACCTAGCTCCGGTCAAGGCGTTGGGGCGGCGGTAGGGGCTTCTGCTCGTCCGTGAAGCTCAGGACTCCTTGGGCACCATCTCTAACAATTCGCGCACCCCGTCGAGGGCATGGTCATGCAAGACCCGGCCTTCCGAGCTGGTCTGGCCAGAGGGGAGCACCCAGTCCGGGGTGTGGCTGTGTCGGCGTAGGCAGAGTTGCAAAGATGGTTTGAGTTGGCCGGAGGCGCGTAGGACGAAGGGCAGGGCCAGGTCGAGGGAGGTCACGTCACCGATCACTAGATCGGGGTTCTCTTCGAGGAGCACAGCGGCGTAGCGCGGCCGGTCCACAAACACCCGGCGTCCACCCAGTCGCAGGGACGCGTTGCCCTCGCCCAGCACATACTTTCCAGCGCCGCCACGTAGGCGCAGGTCGATGTCGGGGCGTAGGCCGATGCCTTCGAAGAGGGCGGCGAGTTTGGAGGTGTCGGAGTTTGAAACCACCACCACTTCGACTCCGAGCGCGAGGAGGGAATCCATCACTTCGCGGGCTTCGGGGACGAGTTGGTGGTGCCCGCGGGCAAGGTGCTCTCGGGTGGCGCTCCCAAAAACTTGGTTGGCGAGGCTGGTGACCGTTTCGTGGCCTAGGGAGCGCGCGGTTTCGCGCCAGTGGGCGGCGGCTTCTGAGGGGTTCGGTTCCCGGTCGAGCCAACCGGCCACGGAGGATGTTTGCAGTAGGGGGTCTTCGTCCACGAAGGCAGTGACGCGCCCGGCGGGGGCCCAGCCATGGAGTTGGGGTTCCGCGAGGATCGAGGTGAGGAAGCCCTCGTATTGCTCTTGGACTTGGCCGGGCGCTTGCCCCGCGGCTTCGCCTATGGCGGCAATGAACCCATCGCGCACGGCTTGGGCTTCTTCTGCCTGGTCGGTCCAAACCCCGTCAAAGTCGCTGAGCAATCGCATGGTGGACACGACTATGACATAAGCGCATCCGGCAGTGGCCGCCCAATTATCCCATGGGCGAATCGGGGCTGCTCAGGCTGCTGGGCCCATGAAAGAGGCCCCCATGAAAGAGGCCCCCATGAAAGAGGCCCAGCTCAGGGCAGCTTAGGAATCCGACGAGGCGAACAACTTGATTGTCCACGAGGTCAGGTTGCGGTGCAGGTCGCGATTCTGCAGGAGCTTCTTGCGATCCGTGCGCAGGGGGGTCACGGTGATGAATTCATGGCCATCGTTGGCCTCGTGGGCACCATCGGCCATGGCCACGCAGGCCTTGCGGGTCTCGCGCTCGCAGAGGATCAGGGTGGGTAGGCCCTCCAGGTCGATCAGCTGTTCATTCAGGTTGAAGCCGTAGGACTTGTCCTTGTCCGTGGGCGGGGAAATCAGCACCACGGCTGCCACGTCCTGGTCTTCGATTCCTTGGCTTAGGGCCAAGCCGGAGGCGGCGCCGATGCCCGCGACTATGATCCGTGAAGAGTGCACTTCGCGCTTGCCCTTGAGGAAGCTAATGCCGATGGTCAAGTCGCGCTTGGCCATGGCCCAGAGCACCTCGCGCTCGTTCTCGCTGGAGGTCTTCCAATCGCACTGCTTGCTGCTGCTGGTGCCGTGGCCCCGTAGGTCCAGGGCCAACACCGCGAAGCCTCGCTTTTGATAGGCGACCGCAAGGTCCGTGAGCTGGGTGGAATCCTGGCCCGCGTCATGCACCAGGAGAACCGCTGCGTTTTTCTCCCGGAGCTTTTTAGGAGCGTAGTAGGTCCCGCCGAGTTCCACCTTGTCCTGGGCGGTCAGGCGCACGGGTTGCGAGGTGACGGTGCGCTTGGGGGCCGCGGTGGCCGTGGGGGCTTGCCTTACCTGAGGGGCCGTGCAGGGCTCTAGGGGAGCCGCGATGCTTGACGCCAAAAGGGGGAGGCAGGCGCCGAGGCTGAGGGCAAAAGTGGCTAGCATGGGGGAATGAGTCGACTGCGGTCCCTGCGACAGCACTGGGCTGAGGGGCATGGGGGCAGATATAGGTTGTGCGTGGGAGGCGACTGCGTTGGGGATGGGCGGTCGCGAGTGTTCGATCGTGGTAGTGAATACCAGCGGTCCTCAGAGGGTAACAGGATTCCCCCAAGAATCGGATGAAAAACGGGCTCTCTAGGGCCGAGAGCCCGGAAATCGGCCTCAGAGGACCAGATTTGGTGGGGTTGTCCCGGAACGGTTCTCAAAAGGGGCCTAGCTCCTCCTCGGTCTGAGGGCTACGAGAGGCCCAGTTCCCATGGTCATTTGGCGGGCTTTGGAATTCCATGCTCGGGCATTTGCGCGCTTTTGGGCTTGGTCGGCATAGTGAACAAGGACACCCCAGAAGCCGACAAGGGGGCTCATTTAGTTGGCCGCATATAAAGGTGTTCGGCCCGGGGGGGATCTCCGACTTCGGACGACCTTCATGGGCTCGATGAATTCACCATTCCATGCTTAGCCGAGGCGCAACTGCTGTCGGGCGTCGATCTCGTCCCGATTGACTGCCAGGATTGCTTCGTCGAGTTTGTCTCCTAGATCCCAAGAGGATTCGATGGCTCGCTTGGTGTTGCGCATGAGCTGAATGGACATGCGCAGGACCCGGCAAAAGTCCCCGGGGGTGGCATCCATCAGGTCATCTAGCTCTTCCATGGGGGCGCCCTCGTACCAAGCGACGGCTGCTTCCGTCAGGCCCCAGTCCGGTTGCTTCATGGGGGGCTCGATGCCCAGGCGACTTTCTTTGCGCCCTGCTTGGGCCAAAATAGCCGTGGCCTCTCGGCGGAGTCCGCCGAACATACTGCTCGGGGTGAAGCGCCGATAGCGACCGCGCTCTTCGTGGATCAGGCCGACAAAAATCACCATCAAGGCCTGGGGCGAAACTTCTTCGAGACAGCCGCTGAACAAGAGTTGCGTCACCTGTACCTCATGGCCAGAGAGCACCCGGGCGATTTTCCCTCGGGGGCTGACCTTTTCACCTTCTAGGTATCCGAGGCTCTCCAAGAAGCGCAGTCGGCCTTTGACCGCCGCGCGTTGGTCGCTGCGTTGGTGGGCGCGCGCTTTCTTGCTGCCTCCCCGGGCTTGGAAAAGGGCAAAGGAGTGTTCAAAGGCCTCTTGCAGGCGTTCCCGTCCAGCAGCCTCCACCAGGTGCAAGATGGTGGAGTAGGAAAGGCGGAAGCGACTGGTGACCGGTTCGGGCTTCCCCGCGAAGAGGCGTTCGAGGGGTGCTTCCACCAGGTCCCGATTGCCCAGCACGGAATAGACCCAGCCCTTGGGGTCGATGCCCTGGCGCCCCGCGCGACCGGCCATTTGCATGTAGTCTCGGGTGCGCAGCCAATCAAAGCTGACCCCGTCGTACTTGCGCAACTGGCTGAAGATCACCGAGCGCGCGGGCATGTTGATGCCCAGGGCAAAAGTCTCGGTGGTGAAGAGGAGTTTGATCAGGCCCGCGGTGAACATGCGCTCGACTAATTCCTTATGCACGGGCAAAAGCCCCGCATGGTGGTATGCGACCCCGCCCAGGGCCATCTGCATGACCTCTCCGCGCAGGAATTTGCGCGGCAGTTGGAAGATCTCTAGCAGTTGATCCTGCAGCTCGATCATGCGCTCCCTGTCCCCTTCGCTGAGCAGTTCCCGGCGTTGGTTTTGGTGGGCCAGGCGTTCCACATCCTTGCGGCTGAACGAGAAGACCAGGGCCGGGAGGCGGTCCTCTTTCACCAGGTCGTCGATCAGGCCCCGGGTATCCGGTCGGTCGGGGGCTTGACGTGGTCCACCACCCCGGCGCCGGCCACCTCCGCGGCTGCGTTCGGCCTTGCGCTGCTTGCGGTCTGCATCGAGCACGGTTTGGGCTTTCTGCCGGGCATTCTTCAGACTGCCGGGGTCAAAGGTTCCCGACAATTCCGTGTGCATCCAATGGGAGAGGGGCACCGGGCGGCGTTCCTCATGGATCACCACACTTTCCTGGGGGCGTACCTCGCCAATCCACGCGCCCAGTTCATCCACATTGGAAATCGTGGCGGAGAGGCAAATCAATTTCACGTGGGGGGGCAGGAAAATGAGGCACTCCTCCCAGACCATGCCGCGTTCCCGGTCGTCCAAAAAGTGCACTTCGTCGAAGACCACGTATTCGACCTCTTGCACCAACTCGGGGTTTTCGAAAATCGCGTTGTGCAGGATTTCGGTGGTCATCACCAAGACTTGGGCCTGGGGCGAGATGGTCACGTCGCCGGTCATGATGCCCACGTGAACTTTGGGGTCTTCCTTGAAGTCCCGGTACTTTTGGCTGGAGAGGGCCTTGATCGGAGCGGTGTAGATCACCCTCCGTCCCCGTCGCACCGCATCGAGGGATGCGTATTCCGCCACGAGGGTTTTTCCCGCGCCGGTGGGCGCCGCCACCAGCACGTTTTGTCCGGCACGTACGGCTTCGATGGCCTTGATCTGAAACGGCTGCAGTTTGAACTTGCGCCACTGGATCACTCGGCCTTTGTCATCGAGGATTTCTTCGCTGCTGGGCTCATCGGAAGGGACCGTCTCCGGGGGGGCCGTCTGCGGGGGGGCCCGGCGCGGGGCCTTTTCGAGTTCCTTGGGACGGGCCTTGGGTTTGGATTCCCGTCGGGGCGCCTTAGAAGCGGGTTTCGGGGAAGGGTCCATGGGCTTGCCAAGGGGCGGGCCGTCCGGTGTGGCCCCAAATGGGAGGGGCTCGTGGGGGTCATTCATAGGTAGGGGGCTGGCTGGGCTCTGAAAAAAAAGCCAGAGTTCCCAGATCAGTTGGGCGGTCATCCTTGAGACGGAGGCCGCAAGTCGTTATCTAACTACTCTAGGACCTGCGGAGCAACACTCCGTTTGAACACTGGCACACAGCCTTCCACCCCAACCCGCACAAACCATGTCCCTCGATTCCCGCACCTCCCAGCCCCTCCTCCGCCAAGTTTCCCACCTCAAGGTGCTCTCTCGCCTCCTGGGGCACGAGCTCAACGTCCAATCCAACAGCCGAACGGTCACCCTCTCCCGGGAAGAGGTGCTCGAGGTGCAAACCACCCTCGATTTGTTCATTGAAGAGGCCGGGCGACGCCTGGGCCAGGGCTCCGTGTCTGATTCCATGCGCATGACCGAGCCCACTGTGGTCTCCGCGCGCAACTGAGTCCCGGGCCTGCACCTTGGCCTGATACCCGTCACAGGCGATTCCTTAGGTGCGAGGAAGCGCGGCACCTGCATTCATGATCCCGCGCCCTTTCCACAAATCCCCCAAGGCTTCCCCCCGTCGAGGGGGGGTGCCCCTCTGGATGCCCATCGCCCTGGTGGTGCTTTTGGTGGGCTTCGGAGCAATCCTGTTGGAACGCAGCGCCACTCGTCGCGGTGTGGCTCTTGTGGATCTGACTCGCTATCGATTGCACCACGGCGATCGTTGGTTCAGTCCTGATTGGCGGGATGAACTGGAAGACCTGCTGCTGCGTGGGGGGTCTCTTCTGGCCACCGATTTGGACGCTCGCGAGACCCTGAAGGCGGAAGTGTTGGCCCTGCCCTTTGTGGCTGCCGTGGAAGAGGGCGAACTACTCTGGCCTGCGGGCTTGACCCTACGCGTGCGCCTGATCGAACCCATCGCTTGCGTTCGTGTGGGCCAGGAGTTTTTGCCCGTTGGTGAGTTCTCCATTCGTGAGTCGCCCGAAGCGGAGTCGCCCATTACTGAGAGGGTAGTCTTGCTTCCTGGTTGGAGTGATGTGCCCCATAAGGTGGGCTTGGATTTCCTGCCCGTGTTGCAACCTACCCCCTTCGAATGGGAAGTGAACTCGCCCAAACCGGGCGAGCTAATCGACTATTCCCTGCTGTTGTCCGCCCTGTCCATGGTGCGCTCATTTCGAGAGCACCTCACGGAAGAAGAAAGATCCCTGTTCGGGCGCGTGGTCTTTGATGTCAGCGCGGGGACTGCACCCGATGGTTTGGAAGGGGGCGCGGTGCTGTACTTGGAGGGCAAGCGCGTGATCGTCTTCGGGGATGCATCCGCGGAACGGGGTCCGGGGGAGTTACCTGACTCGATCAAGTGGGGTCACGCCCTTGAGGGTGTTTTGCGCACGGCCGAAGGGGTCCACTGGAGTTTGTTGGACGTGCGCTTCGATCGTCCCGAATACGACGGGGAAAGCGGCAAGTGAGCCCTAGGCTCCAATCCGAGGAGGGCGGGCCTCCATGTGGCGCCTGATTCTGGGGTTCATAGGAAGCGGGTTGTTGCTTCTGGCGCCGGGGCCCTTAGGAGTCCTGGTCGGTGAAGGCTCGCGCCTTGCTGGGGTAACCCTCCTGTGGCTTTTCCTGGCGGGCTTGCCGGGAGGAAGGCCGGTGCCGGCGGCTCTTGTGTTGGCTTGTGCGTTGCCCTGTCTCGTGGCGGCCGGTCGCTTGGATCCTGGGTTCACATTGGGCGTAGAGACCTTGCACTTGTTGCTTGGAGTCTTGCTGATCGGGCTCTTGGCCCATGGTTCTTGGGGCGCCCAAAATCACTCCCAGCCGGGTCGTGCACGGCGCTACGAAATGGCCTGGTGGCTTTGCTTGATCTTGCCCCAAGCCCTCGCCCTGTGTTGGACCTTTGGCGGGTTACAAGACGCGCCACTTTGGTTGCAATCTTGGGTGCGGCTCGGGCCCTTTGATAGTTTCTTCCGTGCAGAATTACCCATGGGGCTTGGGAGTGCGCCCGTGTTGACTTTGGTGCCTTGGTTGTTGGTGGTTTGGCCCACGGGAGACAAGGGATGAGGTTTTGCTGGGCGCTTGTTTTTTGCTTGCTTACGATTCCTTTTGACGGGGCATTGGGGCGTGGGGTGGCTGGGTTGCAGGAGAATGCCCTGCACCACCTAGAACTGCGGGTCGAGGGCCCCCTTAGGGGGGTGCAGCTTTCCTGCGGTCAAGCCGGGAAGACCCTTTGGCGTGGAGAGATCATGGCGGGGGAGTCGCGTACCCTGCGGTTGCCCGTGCCCCTTTCGGCGACCCGCCGGGAGGAGTTGAGAATTCAGGTGGAAGGGGCTGGCACCGCGGAACTGGTGGGCTGGTTGCCCCCGGTCAAGACCTTGCCTCGATTCCTGCAAAGCCGATCCTTGAGTGGGCCCGTACCCATGGTGCGCCGCCTGGGTTGGAGTGCGACCTTGCTGCTGGTGGCAGCGGGGGTGGCGGTCTTGGGTTTGCGGCGGCGCCCGAGTTGGGCGTTGGGGGTGGGCAGTCTTGGGGCCTTGGCCCTGGTGTTTTGCCCCGGGCCTCCCGAGCTCGGTGGGGGGGATTCTGCGGGTGTTCGAGGGCCAAGGGGATGGGGGCACGCCGCGCTGGCTGCGCACGGATGCGGGGGTCGGGGCCCTGGAAGTCGATGGATCTGCGACCCTCCTGCGGGTTTTGTCCGCCGCTCGGGGGCAGGTGCCCTTGACCTTTACGGTGGAAGAATCCCTAGGTGGTGAAGATCGATCCATAGGGGCGGAGGCGCCGGCTGGAACCCGCTTGGCCGCGAGCTGGGCCCCTGCCCGTTCCTTTGGTGCACTCACCCAGGAGGTCCAGGGTTTTGGTCCCCTGGAGCAAGTCTGGACCCGGGGCGTGGGGGAGGCCATCCCGGATCTTTGGGTGCAAAGAGGTCCCTGGGCCCTTGGGATGCCCCTTCCGGAGGTCCAACCCGGCCTGGCTCCCCCCGGGTGGCTGAGCTGGGGCCTGCCCCAGGGGCGGGGTATTTTGTTGGCCAAGGTTGCGCCCGGGGGGCCTGGTTGGGCGGTGGAGGGAGCGGTTCCGGAGTCGGTTTGGTTGCGGCTCGTCGGTTTTGGGGAGTAGGGGCATGCGGATAAAGGCGCCCCAGATCCATGAATAATCCGGCTCGGACTTGATCCTGAGGGGGGTCATGCCTATCCTCTTGCCCCTCACATCCGGACAGCGTGCTGCCCGGGAGTGGGTTCTGTGCGCCAAGTTATTCCCTAATGGACCGGCGCGACCCGATACAACCAGCCCTAGTGGCTCCCCACCTTTTGGCCCCCATGAAGACCACCCACGTCTGCGCCTCCGACACCGAAGAACGCTGGCTCTTGTTTGATGCCTCCCAGCATGTGCTTGGCCGTATGGCTAGCACCATCGCAAAGAGATTGATGGGCAAGGATCGTCCCACCTGGACCCCCAGCGAAGGGGGCAACACCCACGTGGTGGTGATCAACGCCGATCAGCCCCAGTTGACTGGTGCCAAACGCCAACAGAAGGAATACGCGCACCACACGGGTTATCCCGGCGGTCGGCGTGTGCTTTCGGTGGACGAGATGCTTGAGCGTCGGCCCACGGATGTGGTCACCCTTGCGGTGCGACGTATGTTGCCCAAAGGCCGTTTGGGTCAGACGACCCTTAAGAGCCTCAAGGTCTACACCGGCCCGGATCATCCCCACGCCGCGCAGAATCCGACCCTAGTGGAATCGCTCTAGATCCACCTGTTTCCGTTCAATTCCGTTCCAACAACCAACTAACTCACTTCTCGATTCATCATGGCAGTCATCAATCCTTGGACCTGGGGCCTTGGCCGACGCAAGTCCGCCACCGCGCGTGTTCGCTTGCAGCCCGGAGCCGGCGCGATCATCATCAACGGCAAGCCCCTTGAAGCCTACTTCTGCACCACCCAGACCCGGAACTCCGTGACCTCGGCCCTCGAGTGCACCGAGTCGGTTGCTCAGTACGACATTTTCTGCAATGTGAGAGGTGGTGGAACCACCGGGCAAGCGGGAGCCGTGTCCTTGGGCCTCGCCCGAGCCCTCCTGAAGATCAACCCGGCCACTTTTGATGCCCTGCGCGATCATGGCCTCCTGACCCGGGACCAGCGTATGAAGGAACGTAAGAAGTATGGTCGCCGCGGTGCACGCCGAGGCTTCCAGTTCTCCAAGCGTTGATTCTTGGTTGGATGGGGGCCCGGCTGCTGGCCAGAGCCCCTTTTCAACCCGGCTTCAGAATATTCCTGCATGAGTCCCCCGGTTCCTTCTCGGAACCGGGGGATTCATTTTGTTACTTGTAGGTCTATGGGAACGGGCCTTTTGCCCGCCCAGCCCCCTCCCAACCCCAAACCGTCACCCAGAATGGCCGGCCACAGTCACAGCTCTAATATCAAGCACCGCAAGAATGCGGTGGATGCCAAGCGAGCCAAAATCTTCAACAAGATCGCTCGCAATATCCTGTCCGCCGTTCGCCAGAGCGGTCCCGATATCGAGACAAACCTGAAGCTCAAGTACGCTTTGGAAAAGGCTCGGGCGGCAAATATGCCGAAGGACAATGTGGAGCGCGTGATCAAGCGTGGCGTTGGGGAGAAGGGCGGCGATGCCTTTGAGGAACTGACCTACGAGGGCTATGCCCCCGGCGGGGTCGCGCTCCTTGTGTGCTGCTTGACCGATAACCGCAGCCGTACTGCGCCTGACGTGAAATTCATCCTGGAAAAAAATGGTGGCAACCTGGGCGCGCCCGGTTCGGTCTCGTTCATGTTCGAGTTCCATTCGATTTTCGTGGTGGACATGAATCCTGAGGATGGCGAGGCGGTGGACGAGGACAAGGTCATGGAAGTGGCCCTCGATGCTGGCGCCGAGGACGTGTCCGTGGAGGACGGGGTGGCGACGATTTTGGCCCCGCCCCAGGACTTCTTGAGCGTCAAAGCACCCCTGGAAGCAGGCGGCCTGGTGATGCTCTCTTCGGAGACCGGCTACATCCCCCAGAACACGGTGGAGATCACCTCCAAAGATGATGCGCGCAAGATCTTGAAAATGATCGACGCACTAGAGGATAATGACGATGTGCAAAGCGTTTACTCCAACCATGACATGCCAGGTGAGTGGATCGAAGAGCTCTTGAGCTAACTTCGATCTGGACCTACCCGGCAAATCGCGACAACAACCAACAGGAAAAGAAAGGGAGATCAATGACTATGGGAGACGGACTTCGAACTGTGCGTGTGGTGAGCACCGATGAATCACTGGGTGCCAACGCCCAAGCTGCGGTGGCTGGCCTTGAGGGCTGGGAAGTGGACACGGTTGCCACTGTGGACGAGATGCTCTCGCGACCGCCTGTTCCCGGAGATGTAATCCTGCTCGACTCTTGGTTGCGCGGCGAAAACGTCTACGAGACCTGCCGTCGCCTGGTGGGCAACGTACGTTGTCGTGTGTTTGTCGTGACGGAGGTGGCCAATGAGATGGCCGGTCCCATCGCCCGGTTCTCGGGCGCCACTGGGGTTATTGCGCGGCCTTTGACCCGCAGCAACCTGGCCAGTGCCATGGAAAGCTCCTCGGGGCCTCGGCCGGAACTGCCCAAGACTGAGCGCGGTCCTGTGGACCCCGCCAAGAACGAACTGCCCGAGGCACTCTTGGTGGACTTGCACACGGGCAAGCCGGATACCAAGTTGGCCCAGGCGGTATGTGATCCGGCCACGGGTCTCTTCAACTACGCCTTCCTGAACTACAAGCTCGACGAGGAATTCAAGCGGGCCATTCGTTTTGGGCAGCCCCTGTCCTGCGTCATGCTGGGCTTCGAAGGCCAGGCGGATGACGCTACCCTGCGCAACTTGGCGGGCATCTTCTTGGCCGCTTCGCGTGACACGGACGTGCTCGGGCGCTTTGACGAGAGCTCGTTCCTCTTCCTCTTGCCGAACACGGGCCCGGACGGGGCGCGGATCATGGCCCAGCGGGTGCGCGAACAGGCGGAAGCCATGGGCTTGCGTGACTTAGTGGGCGATCCCATGGACTTGTCCGTGGGCATCAGCGCTTGTCCCCATCCCTCGGTCAAGCGGCGCGAGGATCTGTTCATGCACACCCGCGATGCTTACTTCAGTGCCTCTGCTTCGGGCACTGGCATCGTGATGGGTTGCTAGGGTATTCCTTGAAAAGAGCGCGAGCTTGGGTGAGCCGCCTGTGGGGTGGTGTATCTCCCGAGGATATGGCGGGTGCGCGGGTTGCCCCATCGAGTTCCCGCTTGCGGGCCGAGCTTGCGCATCAACGTTCCATACGCGCCGAGGCCCCCGGTGAATCAGATGTCATCCCCGCCGCTGAATCCAGCGAGCGCTTTCGCATGACCGTGGACGAAGGCGGCGACTGGCGGGTACTGCTCGGTGGTTGCACAAGTTTGGGGCATGCGGGAGGCACCAAAGCCCAAGTGGGGATCCATGGGGACCTCGCACCCCAGCACGGGGAGTTGACCGCGGCTGAATCCTTCCATGGGGGACAGGGCTGGCTGTTGAAATTGACTGAAGGGCAGAGCGCCCACGCCGGCGGCCAACCGGTGGGGTCTTCTCTAGCCTTGACCCATGGGATGGAATTGCGTCTGGGG
The DNA here is from genome assembly GCA_937910685.1 of uncultured bacterium. GTDB lineage: Bacteria > Planctomycetota > UBA1135 > UBA1135. Next base: position 18,808 of record CALEMP010000085.1, on the reverse strand, counting down.
GAATCGTCTTGCTTTGATGTCAAACGAAATGACCCTGCCTCTGCCTCCCTGCGCCTAGAGCCCCTCGAACCCACGGAGGTCGCTGGGGCAGGTGGACTCATGCTTTGGTTTCCGGGACCCGGGGGAAGCTTCCGCATTGGGGGCGATGTGCAGGCTCTGATCGGCATTCCCGGCACGATTCACCCTGTGCTTTGCGAGGCGGGAGAGGGTTGCCTTCTGCTGGTTTGCGAGGGCGGCTTCCTGGGCGACGAGGGGAGCGCAACGGAGCGGGTCATCCCGCTCCCAATCGTAAAACCCACCGAGGTTCTAGCCCGCACCTGCCCGGGGCAGGCCCCTGTGGCAATTTGCTTTCTGCCTTGGTCCTGAAGTGGGCCTATACTGAGTGCCTACCCGCTGGACTATGGGCCTGATCCTAAGGCGCTCCAGCAGGCACAACGAGTTCGATCATGGCCGACTGGGAAGAGTTCTACCAGCAATTGCGCAAGCCCGAGTTCATCGCGGGCTTTGAAATATTGCAGCGGCTCGGGGGCGGCGCCTTCGGCGAGGTCTACAAGGTGCGGAAGCTCTCCACTGGTAAGAGCTTAGCAATCAAGTTCTTGAACCTAGGGGATGGGGACCAATCCCGTCTTGTGGAACGTGAGCTGGATCACGTCAAGCACCTTGCGAACATCGATCACCAGAATCTGGTTTCGATTGAGGACCTCGGGCTTGTCCTCGGGCGGCCGTATTTGGTGATGGGCTTTGGGGGCGAGCGCACCCTTGCCCACGAACTGGCCGAGGGAGCCCTGGACCCACGGGATGCCCTGACGATTTTTGTACAGGTTTGCCGCGGGGTGGTTGCCTTGCACGAGCGCCGCGTGGTGCACTTTGATCTCAAGCCTGGAAATGTATTCCTGCGCGGAGATGTGGCCAAGGTGGGTGACTACGGCCTGGCGAAACTCTTGGCCGATGGGCGCCAGACCTTGAGTATGGGCCGCGGAACCCCACAGTACATGGCGCCGGAGATTCTGCGTTCCCGGGCGGACCTGCGAGCAGACGTGTATAGCTTGGGCGTTGTGCTCTATGAGTGCTTGACCGGAGAGTTGCCCTACAAGAGTGAAGGGGGCACGGGCTTGGTCGTGCGAACGGTGGACGAACCGCCCCTGTTCTCCCCTGACATTCCCGAACCCCTGGCGGATCTGACCCGTGATTGCTTGCGCTTGGATCCCGCCGACCGGCCCCAGACTGTGCGCGAGATCTTGGATCGTCTGGGCCAGGGTGCTTCCCATGAGGACCAAATCGTGCTCGACGCCCTGGGCCTGGGAGAGTGGGCCGGGAGCGGGGGACGTCTGGGCAAGCAGGAGCTTGAGGGCACAACCCTCGCCGAGAGGGTTGCGGAGTTGCGCCGCAAGTTGCTGCACTATGCTCCCGGGTCAGGTCCCGCTAGTTTGCGCCGACGCTTGGTGTTTAAGATTTTCTTGGGGGCGGGAGCTCTCTTGGTGGGCTTTACCTTGACCCTAGTGGGCCTAGCCTTGGTGCGTTGAATCCATGAGCGAATCCTTGGACATCGATCGACTGCAAGACCTGAACGACTCCGAATGGGCTCGTGCAGAGGCGACCTATTCTGCGCGACTGGTGAGTTACATCAGCCGCCGTATTGCGGATCCCGAAGCCCGCGAGGATGTTTTGCAGGAGACTTTCTTGGGGGCGGTGCGGGGGATCGGGCGTTTCGATCGGGCCTTCAAGTTCGAGCAGTACCTGTTTGGTATTTGCCGCAACCGCACGATTGATCAGCAGCGCCGGGGTACCCGCGGCCGGGGCCTGGGGCAAAAGGCCGCTGAGGATGAATTGGATCTCTTCGATGCCTTGCCCATCGCGGCTCCCGGTCCCAGCAGCATCATGCGCAGGAATGATCTCACGGAGCGTGGCAATGACCTGCTGGCGGAGATCCTTTCCGCTTGGGTGGCGGAAACTTGGGCTGCCCAGGCCTTCGACCGCTTGTGTGTGATGGAAGCCATTCTCTTGATGGGGCGGAGAAACAAGGACTTGGCCGGGTCCTTTGGCCTGCGCGACGAAGGACTCGTGGCGGGGATCAAGTTCCGTGCCCTCAAGCGGCTAGGAGTTTTGGCAAAGGAGCGAGGGGGAGGGGAGGAGTTGACCGATGCCCTGGCGAACCTCGCGGCCAGCGGTACCTCGAACTTGGATATCGCCGACACTTGGCGCACCCGGCAGGTCTCTTGCCCAGCCCGGCATTGGCTGGCCAGGTGGCAGACCGGGGCCCTGGATGAGGGGGCGGCCATGTTCATCCAAACCCATACGGAGGATCACGGATGTGTGCCCTGCAAGGAGGCCTTGGGCGCATTGGACCAGGCACCCAGGGATATGAAGGGCCTTCTTGGGCGCCTGCGCCAGAGCCAGAGGGATGTGCTCCAGTCCACCCGAATCGAGCGTAAGGACCCTCCAAGCGGGGGTTGAGGCCCCTGGGCCTGCCCAGCAATCCAGGATCGGGATTTCCGGGAACATAAGGGTCTCTTGGGCGTCCCAGAGGGTGTTGCCGGGCTGTGATATCCTTATTCCTTCACTCTGGGCCGTCCACGAGACGATCTTGACCGAGTCTCTATGAAACAACTCCTCCCTATTCTGATTGCAATCGTCGTGCTTGGCTTTGTGTTTTTCCTCACCAGGGATCCTGGCCAAGAGGGGAACGGAGGGGGTGCCCTTGCGGGCTCGGACCAGCAGCATGAATTGGTGAACAGCCAGGGCGCGGGGGACCCCGTGGTCTTGGATGCAGGCTCGGGAGCCACCGCTGGTGGCACGGCCAACCAAACCGGCGCGGGAGCCGCTGCCGCACGGACGCGCAAAGGCACCGGAGTCGCCCTGGGAGACGCCACAGTGGAAGGCATGCTTCAAGTTTTCGTGCTGCATCCCCTGGGTGGTCATCCGATCAAAGAGGCCACCGTGCGTCTGCTCGACCGTGCCAGCCTCAGCCGTGGGGTTTGGCACGAGGCCAAGCAGTCCACCAGCGGCAAGCGCGACCTGATGGATGTCCGGGCCCAAGCGTTTGAGACCAACGAACAAGGAGTGGCAGTCTTGCCGCGCATCATGGATGGGGTGATCCATGCCTCGGGAGATGGCTATGAGGGTTGGCTCGAATGGATTGGGCCTCTGTCCTCCCCCCTCGAAATCCCCCTCAAGGCGGCGATCGATTTACAGGTCCTCGTGGTGGACTCGGAAGGCCAGCCTATGCCGAACTGCCCGGTGGCCCTGTGTCTCAATGACCCCCTGAATCCCCGCGCTCTGGATCAGACTTCCAGCGTCAGTCCCTCCGGAATTGCAAACTTTCGGCGCGTTGGCGCAACCATTGGCGAACGTAACGACGAAACAGGCTTTGCCGTGAAGCTCGCCTTGCCCTTGGTGGACACTCCGCTTGTGGCCTTCAATCACAAGAACTTGCCCCGCGAGCCCCTGCGGATAACCATGCCGGCGGTGGGTCGCTTGCTCGTGCACGTGGTAGACAAGGAGGGCGAGAAGGTGAAAAGTGCAGATGTCACCCTGGGCCGGATGATTCGAGATCAAAAGACTGGCGAGATGGCCTTTCGCGGCGAGATCTTTCGGCGCAGATCGGCGGGCTTTGCCCTCTTCCCCAACGTGCCCGTGGGCGCGATTGCGGTGGTCAAGATCTCGGGAACCGGCGACAAGCGAGATTTGATTCAGGAAGTGGGTGCTCCTCAGCATACCGGCGAGGACAAGGATGTGACCGTGGTTTGGGATACCACCTGGCCCGTCATTCATGCGCGAGCAGTGGGCCCAGGCGGAAGTCCCTTGGCGAACCGCATCGGCCGTGCACGCATGACCGAGGACGGGGTGGCCCGCGGCGGTGCTCCACTCAATACCGATGAGCAGGGCTACTTCGATCTGCCGATCAACCGGGATTGGACCCTTGGGACCCGTCGAACGGCTGAGCTTGAATTGTTCAGTGCGGATGGCACTCCCCCCGGTAGCGCGAACCTAGACCTTTCCTACAACCCCCCCGAAGGGGTGACCAAGTACGGAAATGTGGGTTTTCAATCCCTGCCCAAATTGGCCTCGGGATTGGTCTTTGCGGACGGTGTCCCCGTGGCGGGTGTGCAAGTGCGCATCATGGAACGGGTGCAAACCAAAATTGGGGAGGAATGGGTGCCCCTGGGGAACATGGTTGCCAGTTCCCGGGCGGACGGGACCTTCGAGATCTATGGCGAAGAAATCCCTACAGGCCCCAACGCGGTCATGGCTCGTCGGCGGGGTTATAAGCGTGCCTACCAAACCGACTTGCACCTGCCCACGGGTGGGCTGCGGCTCAACCTCGTGGAGGGAGAAGAGGAACCAACCTCCGTGGTCGGTAAGGGGCGTGCTCGCGGCGGCCCCGATGGCCGTGGAAATGCAGCCCCCAGGGGTGCGACCCGGCCGCCTGGAGGCTTTCCGGTAGGGACTGTCGGGAGCAACGCAGGCAGGAACTCCAAGGGTGGGGGAAAGGGCGGTCGCTAGGGCAGATTCACGGGACGCCTCCGAAACCTGATTTCAGGAGGGCAAATAGAGCTGTCGGGGTCAGCGCAAGCTGGGTGAAAACCCAGAACTCGGGGAATCTAGACCGGTCTTATACACAGGGTACGGCTCCGGAGTGATTAGCATGGTGTCCACCAGACCCCAATCCCCATGCGACAGACCCCCCAAATTTCTCTACGTGCCATTGGCTCCCTGAGCCTTCTGGCTCTTTGCTTATCACCCCTCAGCTCGGCCTTCAGCCTGGTTCAGGATCCCGCTGCCCTTGGGCAGGCCCTCGATGCTGTGACCTCAGAGAATCTGGAAGCAGATCTGACCTTCATCGCCAGCGACGAGATGGGCGGTCGAGACACACCTTCTCCCGAACAGCGCATCGCCGCGCGCTTCCTGAAGGGCCGGCTGCAACGCTTGGGCTTTGAGCCTGGCGGCCGCTATGGTTTCATTTCCGAGTACCACCTGGACTACCTGCAGGTCGATGCAGCCGCGAGCCACCTGATGGTGGGCGACACGCGCTTGGCATTTGGCAGCGACTATGTGTTCTCGCGCTTGAATGACCTGGGTGATTTGACCACCGAGGGAGGCATGCTGAGCCTCGGCGAGGGCGATGTCTCTGACCTGCGTAAGAACGCGCTCAAGGGCCAGTGGGCAGTGGCCCAGTCCGAGGGCAAGTCCATGCGCCGCTTGATCCGCAAGGTGCAGGATGCTGGGGCCATCGGGCTTCTGATCCTGCCCGAAAAAGGCGATGATGTGCTGGACCGCCACAGCCGCAGCACAGAGTCGATGGTGTCAGGTCGTCTGACGTCGTACAAGCCCGTGGAGTTTCCCACCCTAGTGCTGACCACGAGTGGAGCCGAGTCCTTGCTGCAGGCTTGCGGCATTGACTCTTTGCCCGCCGGAGGCAAAAAGCTGGGGGAGAATGCCAAAGAGGTGCGCCAAATCACCGACCCGCGGGGCTACCGGCACTTCGAGAACGTGATCGGCTTCTGGCCTGGATCCGACCCCGAGCTGTCCAAGGAAGTGATCATTATCAGCGCGCACTACGACCATGTGGGCACTCGAAATGGACAGATCTATAACGGAGCCGATGACAACGGCTCGGGAACCACCGGGGTCCTGGGCCTCGCTGATGCACTCGTGGCCTATGGGCCCATGAAGCGCTCGGTGGCTCTGATGTGGGTTTCCGGCGAGGAAAAAGGACTTTTGGGATCCCAGGCCTGGACCCAACGCCCTTGGCTGCCCGCTGGCTGTCGCCCGATTGCAAACATCAATATCGACATGATCGGTCGCAACGCCCCGGATGAGATTCTGATCACGCCCACCAAGAACGGTTCGGTGTCCAAGCACTACAATGGCTTGGTGCGCTTGATCGAGTCCTTTGGCGACCAAGAGGGCTTTCGCCTCTTCAAGAGCGCCGATGACTACTGGCGTCGCAGCGACCACAAGAACTTCGCCGATCATCTCGGGTTGCCCGTGACGTTTCTCTTTGCCGATGTGCACGAGGACTACCACAAGCCCACCGACGAAGTGCACCTGATCGACTTTGACAAGATGCGCCGGATCGTGCGCATGGTCATGCGATCCCTCGATGCCATGCAGGAGCCCAACCTGGAGATATCCAGCACTCCGAGCCCCTCCATTGAAATGTTCGCGGCGCAAATGCACCGGGGCATGGTGGCTGATGACCTGGAACGCTTGCGTTTGGCCGCGGACCTCTACCATCGCGTAGAGGGTAAGTTCCCACGCAAGCTGAGCGATCTGCTGCGTTCCGAGGCCCTGCTCAACTCTGGCCTGAACCGTCCGGGCATCGACACGAACCCCTGGGGCCACAAGTACGAACTGAAGAGCGGTGACGAAGGTGTCCTGCTCACCTGCGAAGGTTCCGATGGCCGCGCGGGCGGCGATGGGGAAGCGGCCGACACGGTTGTGCGCTAGGCGGGATTTACCCGATAGGCGGTCAGTCCTCTTTTGGGTCCAATCGAATGTCGTCGATGCGCCACTCTGTTTCGAGGCGGAAGGATTCCACTTCCCCCTCGGGGGGCAGGTCCTCCAGGGGGATCCAGGCGAAGAGCTGCCCCTCTTTGTGGCGAGTTTGGAGGGCAACGCTTTCCAGGGGCTCGGAAACCAAACGGCGGCCTCCGGCCCGTAATTCCATGTAGGCCTCTTGGACCAGGCTGAAGCGGACCGTGGTGCTGCTGAAGGGGGTGTCGATCTCGGCCAAGATCGTGGCCCGGTGGGGGGCTGCCCCCTCCTCTAGGTGGACGGTGGCTTGGCTGAGGCCCCAGATGAAATGGGGGGCCAGGTCGAGCAGGGAGTCCCGGTATTCGCGGTAGCCCACCTGGCTGATCCCGTTCCTAGATTTCCACCCGCTGCTGAAGCAGCGGTACTCGGCGACCAGGATTTCCCCTCTGAGGGCCGTGCGGAGGGCTTCGAAGGTTCCCAGGGGGCTGGAGAGGCCCTGATCCCAGGCTTTCCAAACCTCTGCAGGTTCGGGTGGAGTCACGACGCAGCCTGAGCCGATGAAGAGGGGTCCTAGGGTTAGGACAACTGCCCCGGCCCGGAGGGTTCGGCGGTTGGATGTTCGACTCATGATTTTTTTTACCCTTCCTGGGTCTTTGCTGGGGCCCATGCCCAGCAGATGCCCCTTTGAGCCTCCTAGAGCTCAATTCTCGACCTGGCCACTCACAGGGGCTCCTCCCCAGCGTACTTCCCTGAAGTAGCAAATCACACTCTGCACCACCCAGGCATCCTCCTGGGGTACCCTCTCGGACTCTCTTGCCGCCCCAGGGCGCAAGAAGGACCCTCTGACTCAACCCGACCACTGAATTTCACCATGAATTTTCGCCGCACTGTTCTGGCCGCCATTGCTCCTGCCCTGCTCCTCGTTCTGCTTCCCGCTGCTGCGGAAGCTGCCCAGGATCGCACCCCGCCCAAGCCCCGAGCGATTCCCCGCTCCAGCCGCAAGCCTGTGACTCAAGAGCCTAGCGTCCAGAAGCCAGACACTGAGAAGCCCGGTGCCCAGAAGCCCGGTGCCCAGAAGCCCGGTGCCCAGAAGCCCGGCGCTGACGACGATACCCAGGGCCGCCCCTCTGCAAAGCCCCTCGATCCTCTGGATCCCGACTACATCAAGCGCAAAGCAAAGTACGCCGCTGCTGGTCTCGGTGAGGATGGCTATCCCCTCAAGGGTCTCGCCGCCAAGGGTGCCGCGGCCAAGGGTGGCAAGGGTGTGATTCCCGAAGTGCCCGTGGACCCGAATGCCAAGATCGCCATCGAGTTCGGAACGGACCGTCACGATTTTGGTCGCGCGCAGCAAGGCGATATTTTGTCGCATACCTTTGAGATGGCGGCTGGCGGAAGCTCACCCCTGATCATCGGACAGGTTGCGCCCACCTGCGGTTGCACCCTGAGTGAGGTCCTGGTGGAAAGCCCTACGGGTAACTTGGTTCCCTATATCTACGGAGATCCCATCGAGCCCGGTCGCAAGATTCAAATCTCTGCGCGCCTGAACACCGCCAACAAGAAAAACGCGACTCAGGTGCGAGTGAATGTGACGACCAACGACCCGGTGCGCGTCAGCTCATTGACCTTGATGGCTAATGTGGAGCAGTTCATTCAAGCCACCCCTACGATCCTCATGCTGGGTGATATTCCCCAGGGCGCGACACGCACGCAGTACGTGGACGTGCGTACCACCCGCGGTGCCAAGGTTTTCCTGGAGCTCGATGAGCGTCCGGGCCTTGTTCTCCCGTCTGGGTTGGATGTGAGTCTCTCACCGGTGGAGCCTGACGAAGACGGTCGCTCCGCCCACTGGAAGGTGGAAGTCAACGTGGGAGCTGACGCTGATGAGGGCCGTTTGGGCTATCAGATCCGCCTCTCCACCGACTACGCCCGCCCCGATGCTTCCGAGATCGAACAGAAGAACGCGGCCAACAAAGCGAACGAGGATCAGGGCGGCGCGGATGAGGACGGCAAGGTATTGCCGACCCATCAGGTCAGTTCCAAGTATCAAGTCAACGTTGCGGTTACCGGCCGCGTGCTGGGTGCCATGAGTTGCTCACCCCAGTTCCTGTCCATGGGCCTCGTGCGCCCCGGCCAAGTGGTGCCGCGGACGGTCAAGCTGATCAGCCATGACACGGATTTCAAATTCAACGCCGAGACCATGACCGTCGAGGTCAAGGGAGACGGTGGCCAGCCGCTCCGTTGGGCCGAGCACTTTTCCAGCACCGCGCGACCCGCCCAGGGCGTCAACGGAGTGGATGTGGAGTTGCGCCTAGAAGGTCTGCCTGAGGGCGCCGACGGCTCCTTCCGCGGTTTGATGGTGATCCACACGGGCCACCCCACGAAGAAGACCATGGAAGTGCACTTCAGCGGTGTTTGCCGCGCCGGAGTTGTGCGCGGAGGTCGCTGAGATTTTCTCTCTGTGAACCCCTGAAGGACGGGGTTCGCTCGCATGCCCGCCGGGAACCTCGTTCCCGGCGGGCATGCTGCATTTCCAGGGAATTTTCCAGGGGGGAACAGAGAGTTCCCCGGTTACTCTGCCCCCCGCGGGCCTTAGCCCTCGTCCTTGATGATGATTCCCATTCAACAATACCTGGACTGCGCCTGTGGCTGATCTCGGGCAAGCCCTGGTGGACGCGGGGGTGCTCTCCGAGCCCGATCTGCGCAAGGCCCAGGGCCATCAGCGCGGTCGGGAGCTAGGCATCGTGGAGGCCATCCTTGAGTTGGGTTTGGCTCCTGCGGAAAAGGTCTATCGGGTGACTGCTAAGAACGCGGGCATGCCATTTGTCGATCTTTCCCGGGGAAGGATCGCGGCGGAAGTGGTCGATCTCGTGCCCGCGGAAATCGCTATCGATCAGGGCGTCATGCCCTTGATGGAAAAAGGCGGCAAGCTAGTGGTCGCGGTGGACGATCCCCTGAAGCGTATTTTGGCCGAGCAGCTGGAATTCTTGCTGGGGCGGGAAATCGCCTGCGCCCTGGCGACCCCCGCGGCCCTCAAGGAGGCCTTGACCAAGAACTACGGCGCCCCCGCCGACAACAGCGCCGAGCTTGCGGTGGCCAGCGGTATGGGTGTGGGGGAGGGTGACGAAGAAAGCGACGCGCCCATCGTGCGCCTGGTGACCCGTACCTTCCAAGACGCCCTCGCCGAACGAGCCAGCGACATCCATGTGGAGCCGGGGCACGGGCGGGTGCGCGTGCGCTTCCGGGTGGATGGCATGCTGCGCGATGTGGCCGAGCATCCTGCGCACCTCGCAGCACCCTTACTCTCGCGTCTCAAGATCATGGCGCGTATGGACATTGCCGAGAAGCGCAAGCCCCAGGACGGGCGCATCAGCTTGAACCTCGGCGGCCGGGATGTGGATGTGCGCGCCAGCGTGTTGCCCTCGAACCACGGCGAGACCATGGTTATGCGTTTGCTGGATCGCTCGGCCAACTTGATCCCCTTGCAGGACTTGGGGTTTGGCACTCAACAGCTCAGCTGGTTCCTCAACACGATCAAACGTCCCAGTGGCATAGTCTTGGTCACCGGCCCCACTGGTTCGGGCAAAACCACGACCCTCTATGCGGCCCTTTCCGAACTGAATCGTTCGGATGTCAAGATCATCACCGCCGAAGACCCGGTGGAATACCATCTGAGCGGCGTCAATCAGGTGCAGGTCACCCCGCGCATCGGCTTGACCTTTTCGCGCATCCTGCGGGCCATGCTGCGCTGTGCGCCCAATGTGATTTTGGTGGGCGAGATTCGCGACTTGGAAACCGCCGAGATTGCAATCCAGGCGGCCTTGACCGGTCACCTGGTGTTCTCGACTTTACACACCAACGATGCCCCCAGTGCCTTGACGCGCTTGGTGGATCTGGGCGTCAAGCCCTTCTTGGTTTCTGCGAGTGTTAACGCGGTGTTGGGCCAAAGGCTTGTACGCCGACTTTGTTCCAAATGCTCTGAGGAGTACGAGCCCAGCGAGGGGGAGTGGCGCGTGCTGGGTTTGGAAGGGGACAGCATCAAGGGACGCAAACTGCGCAAGCCCCGGGGTTGCACTGCCTGCGAGGGCAATGGCTACCGCGGCCGGGTTGCGCTCTACGAGACCCTGACCCTCGATGGCAACTTGCGGGACATGGTCTTTCGCGGAGAGAGCCTCGCCAGCATCGAGAGGGCTGCGGAGGGGGCAGGTAGCCTGCAGAAGTTGTCCATTGACGGTGCCCAAAAGGCTCTCGCCGGAGTCACTAGTTTGTCCGAAGTCCTGCGGGTCTCCCGCGCAGCCCACGCTGCGGGTCTTGAAGCCCTTTGACCTGAACCACGCAACCACAGCACCCCATGAATGCACTCGAACTGATGACCCGCGCCATCGAAGTGAACGCCTCGGACCTGCACCTGAATCCGGGGCGGCCGCCGGTGGGGCGTGTGGATGGCAAGTTGGTTCAACTGGGCGAGGAAACTCTGACCGACGAGCACACCCTCACCCTGTGCCGCGAGCTGTGCGACGACAAGCATTGGAAGGAGCTGAACGACATAGGCACCACCGATATCGGTTTGGCCCACGAATCGGGCAGCCGCTTTCGGGTGAGCTGCATGCGTCAACGGGGCCGCCACACGGCGATCCTACGCCTGATCCCCAATGAGTTGCTGACCTTTGATCAGATTGGATTGCCCCAGAGCGTGCAGGACCTTCTTCGCAGGCCGCGGGGGCTGATCCTGGTCACGGGCCCCACCGGTTCGGGTAAGTCCACCACCCTGGCCACCATGATCGACTGGATCAACGCCAACCTCGATCATCACATCGTGACCATCGAAGATCCGATTGAGTTTTATCACTCCCACAAGCGCGGCCTAGTGACCCAGCGCGAAGTGGGCAGCGATGTGCCTGATTTCCCCGAAGCCATGCGCCGGGTGTTGCGTCAGGATCCGGATGTGATCTTGCTGGGGGAGATGCGCGACCTGGAGACCATTTCCGCCGCGATCACCGCCGCAGAAACAGGGCACTTGGTCTTTGGCACCCTGCATACCACGGGCAGTGCGCGCACGGTCAACCGTATGGTCGATGCCTTTCCCGCCAACCAGCAGGAGCAGATCCGGGCCCAGCTTTCCGTGTCCCTCGTGTCCGTGGTCAGTCAAGTTCTCATGCCCCACGCCAGTGGCAAAGGCCGCGTGGCCGCCTTCGAGGTGCTGATCAACAATCCAGCGATCTCGAACCTGATCCGTAAGAACGAGACCAACAAGATCCAAAGCACCCTGCAAACCAGTCGCCGGGTCGGCATGATGACCTTGGACGATCACCTTTTGGAATTGGTCAAGTCTGGTGCGATCTCTCCGCGTACGGCGCTTGACTTCGCCCAGAGTTCGAAAGACATGGAGGCACGCCTTTGAGCGCCCAGGCGAACCCGGATGGCTCCGGCGGCCGGCAACTCCTGGGCCAAATCCTCAAGGCCCAGGCTGGTGTCAAGGAGTCATCCATCCAGCGGAGTCTAACGGAGCAGCGCCAGCAGGGCGGGCTGATTGGACAGATCCTGGTGGCTATGGGTGCCGCCACGATGCCAGATGTGACCCGCGCCTTGGCGGAACAGGCGGGCTTGCACAGCATAGACCTGACCACCATCGAGGTGGACCCAGATGTGCTTGCCATGGTGGACAAGAGCACCGCTCACACCTTTGGCGTCCTGCCCATCAAGCTAGACGGGGGCACCCTGGTGGTGGCCCTCGCGGATCCGCAAAACCAAGCGGTCTTGGATGACCTGTCGTTCTCGGTTGGCTCCCCCGTGAGCGGCGTCTTGGCAGACCCGGAGAGCGTGCGGGCGAAAGTCCTGGAGTGCTACGGCGAGGAAGAGTCCCTGGCGGATGTGTTGGCCGCGGCCCAGGGGGTTGACGCGTCGGATCCTGAAGCTGCCGCCCAGTCCAAGCCCGTGGTGCGGCTCTTGAACTCGATTCTGCACCGGGCCATCAAAGACTTGGCCAGCGACATTCACTTTGAGACCTACGACAATTCCTTCCGCATCCGGTACCGAGTGGATGGTTCCCTGTACGAAGTGGAAAGTCCTCCGCATCACTTGGCGGTGCCTCTGATCTCGCGCATCAAGGTCATGGCTGACTTGGACATTACCGAGATTCGCTTGCCCCAGGATGGCCGCATCGAGTTGTCGATCGATGGGCGGCCGGTGGACTTGCGTGTGGCAACCATGCCGGGCTTAGCGGGAGAGGGCGCAGTGCTACGGATCCTGGACCGCTCGGCGGTCAACTTGAATCTGGCGGCCTTGGGCTTGCCCGAGAAAGATGAATCCACCTTGCGGGCCTTGACCCGTTTACCCCATGGGGTTGTCTTGATCACCGGACCCACCGGTTCGGGCAAGACCACGACCCTTTATGGAATGCTCAGCGAGGCTAACGAACCGGATGTGAAGATCATCACGGTGGAAGATCCCGTGGAGTACGACATCGAAGGTATTGTGCAGGTGCCCATTCACGAGGACATTGGCGTGACCTATGCCTCGGTGTTGCGTTCGATTCTGCGCCAGGACCCGGACAAGATCCTGGTGGGCGAGATTCGTGACCGGGAGACCGCCGCAATTGCTGTGGAAGCCAGCCTGACGGGGCATACGGTTTTTGCCACGGTGCACACCAATGATTCGACTTCCACTGTGGCCCGATTGATGGACATGGGTATCGAACCATTCCTGCTGACCGCAACCCTCGAAGCGGTGGCGGCCCAAAGGTTGTTGCGCACGGTTTGCGAAGGGTGCAGCGTGGAGATGGAGCCGGATGAGGAAACCCTGCGCGAGCTTGGCCCCGATGCCCGGCGCATCGAAGGATGTAAGATCCGTCACGGTCGTGGCTGCAATGCATGTCATCACACCGGCTACAAGGGGCGCACAGGCATCTTTGAGATCCTGCTCCTTGATGACGATCTGCGGTCCCTGATCCAAGAAGGGGCTTCGTCGGAGGCTCTTCGCCAGGCGGCCATTGGGCGCGGCATGCGTACCTTGCGCGATGCGGGCCTCGATCTGGTGGCCGAGGGGCGCACCACCGTGGAAGAAGTCATGCGAGAGACCCTGCTCTAGGGCCATAAGCAGCCCGCACGATCCGTTTTTCACCCAATCGACCCAGGTACTCCCCGATTCTCCCTGCCTGAGCCCCAAGGGGTTGCGTGACCTGGGCACGCCGGGTGGGTACCCTCTCACTCCTCAAGATGGCAAAAAAAATTCAGCGTAATACCCCGGTCCAAAGCCGGACGGTTGGTTCCTCCGGAGGCGGGGGTGCCGCCGCTGGATCTAAGGTCATAGGTGGCCGGATCCGCGGGCAGTTGGTGACCGACTTCACGGTTCAACTGGCGACCCTTTCGGAGGCGGGCATTCCGGTGGTCAGGGCCTTGACGATTCTCGAGGGCCAAACCAAGCCTGGCCCCTTCAAGGCTCTCTTGGCTGAGATCACCGAAGACGTTTCCGGCGGTGCGCCCCTTTCCGAGGCCATGGGCAAGCACCCGCGCTGCTTCGACGAGCTTTTCTCGGCCATGGTACGCGCTGGCGAATCCGCCGGAATTCTCGACCGGATCCTGGTGCGTCTCGCGGCCTTCCGGGAAAAAGCCGCCGAGATCCAGAGCAAGATCGTCAACGCCATGATCTACCCCGCCATCCTGACTGTGGTGGCAACGGGAATTGTGTCGGCGGTCATTGTCTTTGTGATCCCGCGCTTCCAGGAGATATTCGAGTCCTTCGATGTGACCCTGCCGGGGAGCACCCAGTTCCTGCTGGACGTCAGCGAGATCGCCACCCAACGCTGGTACCTAGTCTTTGGCGTGCCCGCGGCCATGGTGCTGCTGCACATGCTCATGATCACCCGCAGCAAGCCTTATCGCTTCCGAATCCACGGCATAATGTTGAAGCTGCCCCTGGCGGGGGGACTCATGCGCCAGTCTTTGATCGCGCGCTTTTCGCGCACTTTTGGCACCTTGGTGGAGGCCGGCGTCCCGCACCTGGATGCCCTTGGAATCGTGCGTGACGCAACTGCGAACATGGTCTTGGCCCAAGGCATCGAGGACATTCGCCGTACGGTCCGTGAAGGCGAAAGCATCGCGCGTACCATGGGCGAGACCGGGCTCTTCGACGACATCGTCACCAACATGGTGGATGTGGGCGAAGAGACAGGCGAGCTCGACCGCATGCTGCTCAAGGTGGCCGATGCCTACGAACGTCAGTTGGATCGACGCATTGACGCACTCTTCAAGTTTCTTGAACCGGTTTTGTTGCTGGTTATGGCGGTGGTCGTGGGCTTCATTGTCGTTGCCCTATTCATGCCCCTGCTTGAGATCATGAACTCGATCAATAGCACCTCGTGAAGCCACCACCCACAGGCCCAAGGAACCAAAAGCCGCGCGTATCCCTGCGGGTAGCCGTGATTGGCATGGTGGCCCTGGCGAATGTTGCGGTGTTCACCGCAGGCCTCCTGTGGACCCGGCGGGCCGAGCGCAGTTTGGACGACCAGCGAGGTCAAGCCCACGCGGAATTGTTGGGGGTCTTGGTGGGCACATTGATCGACGGCCGGGGGAACTTGCGTTCCGCGGGACTGTTGCGTTGGGAGCACTGGGACGAGTGGTTCCAGGATGTGCAGATCGCGCACTTTCCCGATCTGACCGAGAGCTCCTCCGAGGGTGACGACCTAGCCGGGGCGGCGCGGCCATCCTTGGGGCTCGAGATCAGTCCTTTGGGCGCGGCCCAGCGGGACGGGACATTTGATGGTGCCGGAGTTCTGATGGCCATGCGACAGGCTGCCGAATTCCGGGTGCAGGTCGAGGTCGGTGGGGGTGTGGCCTTGCCGGTGCTCCTGCCCGACGGGAGCGCTTGGGGAGGATGCTGGATGCAGACCCTTCCATCCGATGCGGCGGGTGGTTTTCAGCGCCAGCTCTTGCCCTGGTTCATCGCTTCGACTTTGCTTTTGACCCTTTCCACCTTTGCCCTGATCCGGGGCTTCATCCTCAATCCTGTGCAGCGTCTTGCGGTTGCGGCCCGGCGCATTGGTCGCGGCGAACTTGAGGCGCGGGTAGGACAGGTCTCTCGCCGTGACGAGATCGGCGAGTTGATGCGTTCGTTTGATGCCATGGCGGACGATGTACAAGGCTTCAACAAGCGGCTTGCCCGTGAGGTAGACGAGGCCACCAGCGCGGCCCGTGCGGCGGAGGCTGCGGCCATGACCCAGCGGCGACTAGCGGCCACTGGCGAGTTGGCTGCGGGGGTGGCCCATGAAATCAACAATCCCCTCAGCGGATTGATGAATGCAACCCAAGCCCTGGGCCGCGAGGATCTCCCCCCGGCCAAGCGCCGGGAATATCTGGACTTGGTGGCCTCCGGTTTGGATCGCATCAGGGGAACGGTTGGGCGCTTGTTGCGGCTCGCTCCCCGGGAAACCGCCACCGCCCTGGTTCACCTGCGCGGTCCTCTCGGGGATGCCTTGGGGCTGGTGCGTCATCGGGCGGAGGACCTGGGTGTTGAGGTGCGCTTGGCGGTCTCCCACGGGGCGCAGCAGGGAGCGGATCAAGACGCGCTCCAGCCAGAAGCCCTGGAAGCCTTGAACGGTGTGCCAGCGCTGCAAGGTCAGGCCAATGAGCTCGGACAGGCATTCTTGAATCTCTTGGTCAACGCCCTCGATGCCCTGGAAACAGAGCCTGCGGGAGATGGGCTGATCCAGGTGCAAGTGGGCAACGGGGACGGGGGAACCCTGCGCATCGCGATCATCGACAACGGCCCCGGGGTGGACGCGGAATTGGTGGGGCGCATTGGCGATGCGTTTTTCTCCACCAAGGAAACCGGGCGCGGGACGGGGCTGGGGTTGGCTATGGTGCAGGGCATGGCGGCGGCCCACGGGGGCCGACTTGAGATTACCAGTGCCAAGGGCGAGGGCTTCCACGCTACATTGGTGTTGCCTGTGGCGGTCGATGACCCGACCTTGCCCCCGCCTAGGGAAGGTGTATGAGCCCATGATCAGCGACTGGATCCCAATACTGATTCCCCTCGGGTTGCTCGCCCTGTCCGCGTTCTTTAGCGGGGCAGAGACGGCCCTGTTCAACATGGATTCTGCCCAGGTCGAAAAGGCGGGGCCCCGGGCCCAGCGTCTGCTGGCTAAGCCTCGGGACTTGTTGGTCACGATCCTGCTGGGCAATCTGTTCGTCAACGTCTTGTTCTTCGCCCTTGTGCCGCGTTTGGTGAAAGGGGATGGATTGCTGACCGGAGCCGGTGCCTTGCTTGCGATTTTGGTGTTGGGAGAGATTCTGCCCAAGACCCTCGCCCTGCGCAGTGGTCCTTGGGTGGCCCGTTGGGTGGCGCCGCCCCTCATGGTGATGGTCTCCTTGCTTGCCCCCATTGGTGGAGGGTTCCACCGTTTGCTCGATGGGGTGCTGCGCGCATTTGGGCAGGACGAGGCGGTTGAGCCGCGCATCGATGTGCATCACTTGGACGATGCTCTGCAACGCTCGGCACAGAAGGGACATATTGCTCCGGGGGAAGCTGATCTATTGGCCGAGATCGTTGAGCTTGGTCACCTTAGGGTGCGCGAAATTATGACGCCCCGGGTGGATGCTCTGATGCTCGACTTGGAGGACACACCGGCGGAACGGCAGGCTGTGCTGATGGAAGCGGCGCGCCTGTTGCAGTCTTGGCTGCCTGTGGTGCGCGGAGACGTGGACCAGGTGGTGGGGGTCGTGCGAGTGCGAGAGTTACTGGTGGATCCCTCGCGGCCCATCGAGTCCCGGGTCATGCCGGTTTGCTTTGTGCCCGAGGTGGCCGGAGTTCTGCCCATGCTGGCTACCATGCGCGAACGCCGGGTTGCCCAGGCGATTGTGGTGGACGAATGGGGCGGAACCGCAGGGGTCGTAACCCTCGAGCTGTTGTTTGAAGAGTTGTTCGGAGAGTTGCGCGTGGAAGGGGAAGAGGTCGAACGCCCGGTGATCCCCATTGGCGAAGGGCGCTTCCGAGTGTCGGGGGACCTTTCGATTCGGGATTGGAATGATTTGCTCGGCGTGGAAGTGGTTCCGAATGCCTTCGAAACCGTTGGGGGCTTGGTTCTGGCTGCCCTCGACCGCTTACCCAGGGTGGGGGACCGCGCGGAACTCGGCGGTGGCTTGGTGGGCGAAGTCAGCGAGGTACGACGGCGTAGGGTCTGGACCGTGGACCTCTTTCTTGCGGGGGGCACCAAGGCATGAGTGATCCCATTACCTTTGCCGCTCTCTTGCTGTGTCTCTTGGGCAGTGCACTCTACTCCGGCAGCGAGACCGCGCTCTATGGGCTGTCCCGTGTGCACTTAGAGTTGCAGGCGGAAAGGGGCGGACCCTTGACGCGCATTCTGCACCGACTGGTGCAATCAGACGGGCCCTTGTTGGTCACGATCCTGGTGGGCAACAACTTGATGCTTGAGCTTTCTTCGGGTCTTGCGGATCGCTTGCTCGGGAAAGATTTCTCCAGCCCAGCCCTGGGTGCCCTGCTGGTGACGGCGGTCCTAGCACCCACCGTTTTCTTCTTTGGTGAGGTCTTGCCCAAGGAGCTCTTCCGCCGCAGGCCCCATCGGATGCTGGGGGCGGCGACCCCCTTGCTGCTGATTTCACGGGTCCTCTTTTGGCCGGTGGAGCGAATCTTGACCGGCGTCAGTTGGATTCTTGGGCGCATGTTTGGCCTGCGCGGGGACCGGCCCGTGTTGCTGCGCGGGCGAGCGGTAGTCTCCCGCTATTTGGAAGAGGGCGCACGCCAAGGAACCCTGTCCCAGCGGGCCAAGGACCTGGCTCACAATGCCATGGGTCTGCGCTCCTCGCCGGTGGCGGATTGCATGGTGCCCTGGGACCAAATCGAGTGCCTAAGGGAGGATTCCAGCGATCAAGAACGATGGGACATGCTGACCGACGCGGTCCATTCCCGGCTGCCGGTGGTGTCTCTGGATGGGGCCGTGCGGGGTTATGTGCACCTACTTGAAGTCTTGGGGGCGCCCTCAGATGCGGGCTTGCTCAGTCATCTGCGGCCCCTCATGGCCCTAGAGCCCAATACCCCGATCGCCTCGGCCCTGCTGCGCATGCGCGGGGGCGGGCGGCGGATGGCCCTGGTGGGCACCCCGGAAAAGCCCCTCGGCTTGGTGGCCCTGAAGGACCTGGTGGAAGAAATCACTGGGGACGTGGTGGGCTTGTAGTTGGGGCTCTTGAGTCCAGGATAGAGGCCTCCGGCGCCGAATTTTGAGATAAGAGGGGACTCAAGAGGATTCCTCCGCGGTTTCAGGGGGCATAAAGGGAAACGAGGCAGGTGTTTCAGGCTAGACTGGCAGCCCGATAGAACGGGA
>CALEMP010000084.1 GCA_937910685.1 uncultured bacterium | reverse complement strand
CTCGGTCTACGCCACGGACCTCGACGGAGATGGGGATGCGGATGTACTCTCGGCTTCACAGCAAGACGACAAGATCGCCTGGCATGAGAACATCGGAGGCGGGGTATTCGGGCCGGAACAGGTCATCACGACCGCTGCGGATTATGCATTCTCGGTCTACGCCACGGACCTTGATGGAGATGGCGATGCGGATGTGCTCTCGGCTTCCCGTGATGACGACAAGATTGCCTGGTATGAGAACCTCGGCGGCGGAGCCTTTGGGGCACAACAGGTGATCACGACTGCTACGAACGGGGCCCTCTCGGTCTACGCAATGGACCTCGACGGAGATGGCGATGCAGATGTGCTCTCGGCTTCCATCACTGACTCCAAGATCGCCTTTTATGAAAACCTGGGAAGCGGATCCTTCGGGGCACAACAGGTGATCACCACTGCCTCGTTTCTGGCCACCTCGGTCTACGCCATAGACCTAGACGGGGACGGCGATCCGGATGTGCTCTCGGCTTCTGCCGGTGACGACAAGATCGCCTTTTATGAGAATCTCGGCGGCGGGGCTTTCGGGGCGCAACAGGTGATTACGACTGATGCGCGAGGGGCCTCCTCGGTAAGCGCCACGGACCTCGACGGGGACGGCGATGCGGATGTGCTCTCGGCTTCCTACGTTGACGGCAAAATCGCCTGGTATGAGAATCTCGGCGGCGGGGCTTTCGGGGCGCAACAGGTAATCAGCTCTGGCTTGAGTAGTCCCAGTGCATTCTCAGCCTACGCCACAGACCTAGATGGGGATGGGGATGCGGATGTGCTTTCGGCTTCGGGAACTGATGACAAGATCGCTTGGTATGAGAATCTCGGAGGTGGAACATTCGGAACGCAACAGGTGATCACGACTGCTGCGGCTGGGGCCTTTTCGGTCTACGCCACGGACCTCGACGGAGACGGGGATCCGGATGTGCTCTCGGCTTCCACAGATGACAACAAGGTCGCCTGGTATCGAAACCAGATCGACGGCACGAGCCTGTTCTGCAACCCGGCCAATACCCATTCGGGGGGAGCCTTTGCGACCTTGGGAGTTTCGAATTTCAGCGGGTCTGGCCTCTTCCACCTGGCCGCCCAAGACGGCCCCGTGAACCAGTTCGGCTACTTCCTGGTGTCGGCTGGTTCGATAGATCCGGGCATAACAATCAGCAGTGGTGAGCTCTGCCTCACCGGCCCGATTGGTCGTTACAACCCGGCCGCGGGTGGCAGCTTGAATTCAATCGGTGTTTTTGATGGGGCCGGCATCTTCCAAAACCTAGTTGGCACATCGACCACTGGCTTTGGCTTTGATGTTCCTTTCAATCTCCCGGCCCCCCCCGGCGGCACGATCAGCACTGGCGACACCTGGCACTTCCAGCTGTGGTACCGCGACGGGGCAGCGTCTAATTTCTCGGATGGCGTTTCGGTCACTTTCTGATTGAGGGTGTTCCTGTGCGGCGGGGCAGACGGCTTCCTTTTTTCGCCCCGAACACCTCAGACTGGCTCCATGAGATATTCTCCTCGGTGGACTCCCCTCCTGACTGTTCTTGTTGTTGCGGCACTCAGCTCTGCAGGGGCCTTATCCATTGACGCTTACCAAGACTCGCATATTGGTGACCGGCCCGGCGCGATGTTTTTATGGGGAGGTTCCCTGGCCGGCATGCTGGGGTTCGCTCGCCAGGTTTACCCAGCTGCTCTCGGCAAGAAAACTCTTTCGTTTCAGTTCCTTGTCGCAAGCGCGGCAACGATGTCCGGGTTCTTCATCGCCGCAATCGTGGATATGTACCTTCATGGTGGTCACAACCTATTCCCTATCGAGTTCTTTTTCTATTTCGTGTATACCATAATGGGCGTCATTATCGCCTTGGGCGCCTCCGGCATGTGCACAGCCTTCGCATGGCTTAGAATAAAGGTAAGCTCATAATAGAAACTGGTATACTGAGCAAATGATGAACACACGTCGAGAGATCCTGAAAGGCGCGGCAACAGGCGTCTGTGTTCTCAGCTTCTGCCCACCGGCCAAGGCCGCCGAGGGCTTGAAAGAGTTGCGCTTCGGCATGTGTGCAGATGTACATAAGGACGTCATGCACGACGCGGATGAGCGCCTCGGCGCATACCTCCAAAGCATGGTTAAGAAGCGCGCGCACTTTGTCGTGCAGATGGGTGATTTCTGTCAGCCCATAGAAGCGAACGATTCGTTCCGTGAGGTTTGGCACAGCTGGGAGGGCGACCAATACAATGTGGTGGGAAACCACGACATGGACGGAGGTGCCAGCCGCGAAGCGTTTCGCGAGTACGTTGGCATGGAGAAGGGACATTACACCTACCTCCAACAGGGCTATCGATTCATAGTCCTCGATGGCAACGACCGCCACAAGGACGCGCCCGGTGGCTACGCCCGACACATTGGTGAAGAGCAGCGCGCCTGGCTTCAGACCACCCTCGGCTCCACCACTGAACCGGTGGTCGTCCTGGTGCACCAGAGCATTCAAAATGCCCGGGGTGTCGACAATGGCGCAGAGGTGCGTGCCATTCTTGAAGCCGCCAACAAAACTGCAGGTTGGGGCCGCGTACTCGCCTGCTTCAGCGGACACCACCACCTGGACGATCTCGTCGAGATCAACGGCATCCCCTACATTCAGGTGAACTCCATGTCCTACAAATGGGTAGGCGGCTCGAAAAAACACGCGAGCTATCCGGCAGAGGTCCACGCCGACCATCCCTGGATCGAATACACCTGCCCCTACCAAGACCCGCTCTGGTCCTTCGTCACCATTGATCCCAAGGGCGAGCTCCGGATCGAAGGCATTCGCTCGAAATGGGTCGGACCATCTCCAGAAGAGCTCGGCTACGAAGAGGGCTACGACAAGCGAGGCATCACGCCCAATGTTTCAGCGCGCGCAGTTGACTTGAAGATGAAGGAAAGTAAGTAGGTTGCAGCTGGGGAGCCCCTCGGATTCCTGATCCGAGCATTCGGGGTGGTCTTGCTTCCCGGACTTTACGAACGCGCTCCAACCGGAAGCTATGGCCCAGGGACAGCCCACAAGATCTTGGATCCGAGTGCCCCACACATGAGGGCACCAGTTCTCCACTGGTCCCTGCCACTGGCGACCTAACCCTGTCATTCATCAGGCCTTGGTGTTCCAATAGTCCCACGCAAGAAGACACCGCTTGCATCATGTCTCTCCCCTCTTCATCCTGCTCCCCATGAATACCACCCTCAGACGATTCGGCCATGCTTTCATCTTGACCCTCCTTGGCGCTTGTGCCTCTGCACCCAGCAGCTCCGAGCGCATGATCGTGGAGTTCCCGGTTGCCCCTGAAACCCGTGCCGAGTTCATCGATGCCCTCAATGTAATCCTCGTGGATACGCGAGCCTACGACGGCTGTCTTGGCGTGACCGTATGGACTCATGAGGCGGGCGGTGATTTCGTCTGGCTGCACGAGGAGTGGGCATCGCGAGCTCACCAGGAGGCCTACCAAAAGTGGAGGACGGACACTGGCAACACCAGTCACCTCGGGCCTTTCATCACGGGCACTCCACGTTTCCTGTGG
The DNA here is from genome assembly GCA_937910685.1 of uncultured bacterium. Classification (GTDB taxonomy): domain Bacteria; phylum Planctomycetota; class UBA1135; order UBA1135. The sequence goes on along the minus strand of CALEMP010000084.1, from coordinate 12,460 downwards.
CTGAAGGAGCACTAGCCCGAACTTCGCTCCATGCCCCCCGCCCGGTTCGACGAAGTTCGGCAGGCGCGAGGTGCCGATAGATCTGGGCCTCATGGGTGGCTTTCGGGCCCCCATCACTCCCTGACCCTTCCCCACAGAAAGCATACAAGGGAAGCGCGTCACCCATCGCTCAGGAATCGTTAGCCTCCCCGGCAATGAAATACCTCATCAGTGGCGCAACCGGTTTCGTAGGCACGCACCTCCTCAAGCACTTGCGTGGAGAAGGACAGGAAGTGGAAATCATCAGCCGGCAGCCAGGCATCGGGCGTGACTGGACAATGGAGAGCCTCCTACCAGCTGTGCTGGAAGCGGATGTGGTCGTGCACTTGGCCGGAGCGGGCGTCATGGATGCGGCCTGGAGCCCTGCGCGAAAGTTAGAGCTTGAAAGCAGTCGGGTTGAGACCACGACCCTGTTGGCGCGCGCGTGTGCCGACGCATTGAAGCAAGGACACAAGCTTCAGCTAATCTCGGCTTCGGCTGTGGGCTATTACGGCCCGCATCCCTACGAAGAGGTGCAGGAGGAGTCGAGCCCAGCAGGTGAGGATTTCCTTGCGCAGCTCTGCGCGAAGTGGGAAGCCGCCCTTGGCGTCGCGAAGGAAGCAGGAGTCCCCGTCTCGGTCGTTCGAATCGGCGTGGTCTTGGGAGCAGAGGGTGGTGCCCTCAAGCGCATGCTGCTGCCGTTCAAGTTGGGCCTGGGCGGGCCTCTTGGCCATGGTCGTCAGGCCTTTCCCTGGATTCACATCCAAGACCTCGCGCGCCTTTTCGAGTTCATCGGCCAGGATCGCGGACGGGCAGGAATCTACAATGGCGTGGCTCCGGAGTGCGTGGATCAGCGCACCTTCGCCCGTGCCCTGGGCCGCGCGGTGCACAGGCCCGCGCTGCTTCCGGGTCCGGCTTTGGCTCTACGCCTGATCCTGGGGGAACGGTCCTCCCTGCTGTTGACGGGCCAACAGGTTCAGCCCAAGGCCGCCCTCGCGGCAGGCTTCGTATTTGAGCACCCGCTCATTGACCAAGCCCTCGCCAACATTTGCTAGGTCCACAGCCGCCCCGCCACGGGTGGGCGTAGATCCCAAGGCATAGACTTGGTTCCCGTCAAGATGCTCCCGGACCCGCGGGCCCTGGGCGCCACTTGGACCTAGTCCTTGCGGGCGCTCTCGTTTGGGTCGGTGAGTTCCACCATCCCGCGGCCGAGTGCTTGGCCAATGAGCAGGTAGCTCTCTGCGTTTCCGAACCAGTGGTGTCCGTGCCCCGAGTTGGGTGAGTCCTCGGGCTTGCGCAAGAAGGAGCGGGTGGGAACATAGCCAGCCCGACCTAAGAATGCAGGCCAGATCGTGGCCTCCTCTTGCGCTGCCCAGAGTTCCTCGTTGTCCGCGTTCCCCGTTTGGCCGACGATGAAAGGCAAGTTCGGCTGGGAGAAATGGACCCTCAGATCGCCGACCAAGTTCACCAGGTTCTCCGAATAAGCCTTCAGGCCCCCTTCGGTGAACATGTCGTTCCAGCCCTGGAACCAAATGAAACCCGACAGCTGTGCCTCGCACCCCGCCAGCCCGGGAAAGCGTTCCCCAAAGCCCGCGATCGCTGCCGCATACTCCGTGAGCATTTGATGGTAATAGGGGCCGACCTCCCCACCTGAACTCGGCGGCCGAAAGTCATTCATCAAACTCTTCCCACCCCAGGCTGTCTTAATCAAAAGTACGGGCTCATCGAAGTGCTCACCCAGTTCCCAACCCAGCGCTAGCTCTGGACCAAAATGGTGGAGGCCCTCATACCCCGCGTAGCCGATGGACAGGGGCCCCGCTTTGAGAGGTCCCCTCGCGGGCTGGTACCACACGAAAACGTCGTCGCGTTTTGTCCAATTCCCATGGTCCCCGCGCAAGTGGCCGAACTCCCGGGCGATGTTCGGATCCTCAAGCACGCGGGTGAGAATCCCCCGGCCGCCGTTGTAGTGCTCCGCATGGTCGAGATCGACCACGCCCTGGCCCTCCATGTTGGATTGCCCAGCGAGCAGGAAGACCTTCAACACGGGCTTGTCCTGATCCCCAACCTGGCGGAACGGGGAACAGCCAAACAACAAGGTCAGAGCGATGAGGTTCATTTTCATCTTGTCATGCTAAGCGACCGGATGCGGCGCCGAGGAGGCATTCCCTTCACGCGAATCCCAAGGGCCAAGGGCAAGCCAAGGTTGCTGCCTGTATTGATTGCCCTTGGACCGTATACTCTGCCCAGAGAGCCGCACCGGCTCCCTTCGACCACAACACCGCCCCTCCCCACAACTTCCCCCATGTCCATCCAAAAGGTCCTCATCGCCGGCGCCTGGCGCGCCTCCGACGCACTCGGCACCTTCCAGGCAAAAAATCCGGTCAGCGGAGAACTCCTGGAGGAGCACTACCCCACCAGTAACTGGGCTGACTGCGAGGCTGCCTTGGACTCCGCCCGCCAAGCCTTCAAGGAACTGCAGCAAGTGGACCGAGAAGTCCTAGCAGGCTTTCTTCACGACTACGCAAATCGCATCGAAGCCCAGACCGACAAGATCGTCTCGCTTGCCAACCTGGAAACCGGCCTGCCCCTCGAGCCGCGTCTAGCCTCCATCGAACTCCCGCGCACAACCAACCAAATGCGCCAGGCGGCCGAGGCCTGCCGTGCCGGGCACTGGACCCATCCGATCATCGACACCGCCGCCGGCATCCGCACTCAGTTTGGGCCGATCGGCCCAGTGTGTGTCTTTGGTCCCAACAACTTTCCCCTGGCCTATGGCAGCATCTCCGGGGGTGACTTCATCGCAGCCATCGCCAGTGGCAATCCGGTGATTGCAAAAGCGCACCCCTTGCACCCGGGCACCACCCGCCTGCTGGCCGAAGAAGCCCAATCAGCCGCTGTAGCCGCTGGCCTGCCCGCGGGCACGGTGCAGCTGCTCTACAACATGCCTCTTGAGGACGGGGAGAAACTGGCCCAGGATCCGCGCCTGGCCGCAATCGCCTTCACCGGCTCGCGCAAGGGCGGACTCAAGCTCAAGGCCGCCGCCGATGCAGTGGGCAAGCCCATCTTCCTGGAGCTCGGCTCCATCAATCCGGTTCTGGTCCTGCCTGGCGCACTGGCCGAAAAAGGCCCAGCCTTGTCCGAGGAATTCACCGCCAGCTGCCTGTTGGCCACCGGCCAGTTCTGCACCAGCCCCGGCATGCTGCTGTTGCAGGCAGACGCTCACGCCGAAGCCTTCGTGGACAAGACCGTGAGTGCGTTTGCCGCAGCTCCGAACGGCCTACTGTTTTCGGAGGCGGGCTGTCAGGGTTTGGCCCATGCAGTCAAGCACCTGAGTCAGGCCGGCGCCCAAGTCCTTACGGGAGGAACGCCCGTCACCGACGACGAGCGGCGCTACACCAACACGGTCCTGCGTGTTTCCGGCGCCGAGTTCCTTGCAAACAGCCTAGCCCTACAAAGTGAAGCCTTTGGCAACGCGACCTTGATCGTGGTCGCCTCGGACCAGGCCGAGACGCTGAAGGTGCTCGACGCACTTGAGGGAAACCTCACCGGTTGCATTTACTCCGCATCGGACGGGAGTGACGACGATGCCTACGATGCTCTGGCCCCGGCCCTGCGCCAACGGGTGGGCCGACTGCTCAATGACAAGATGCCCACCGGCGTCGCGGTTTCCCCAGCCATGAACCATGGGGGCCCCTTCCCCGCCACAGCCCAAGCCGGCTTCAGCGCCGTGGGCATGCCCGGGGCACTGCTGCGCTTTGCCATGCTGCAGTGCTACGACAATGTGCGCCCCGACCGACTGCCCGCGGGCCTGCGCGACGAGAACCCCCGGGCACTCTGGCGCCAGATCGATGGGCAATGGACCAAGGACAGCCTGTAGACATCAGCCCTAGCCCCCAGGGCAACGCACACTGATTCCCATGACCCTTTCATCATCATCCCCCTCGATTGCAGGCAAAGCCTGAAGCTCCCGATGGACACAAGCATCTGTCACGGCTGTCTTCCAGCCCTCATGACCCCCTGCACTGCCGACCGAAGCCCCGACTTCGCGGCCCTTGTTCGTAAGGGCCAAGAACTCATGGATGCTGGAATGAGCGGCGTCGTCTACTGCGGCTCCATGGGCGACTGGCCCCTGCTGACCGATGAACAGCGCCAACAGGGTGTGGCCGATTTGTGCGCGGCGGGCATTCCCACCATGGTCGGGACCGGCGCCGTCAATACGCGCTCGGCCACGGCCCATGCCGCCCATGCGAATTCCGTAGGGGCCAAGGGCTTGATGCTCATTCCTCGACTCTTGTCCCGTGGCACATCCCTGGACGCCCAGCGGGCTCACTTCGCATCCATCTTGGCCGCAGCTCCCAATGTGCCAGCGGTGATCTACAACAGCCCCTACTACGGATTTGAGACCCGCGCGGACCTCTTCTTCGAGTTGCGCAAGGAATTCAAGAATCTGGTCGGCTTCAAAGAATTCGGCGGGGCGACCTCATTGACCTACGCGGCCGAGCACATCATTGATGTGGACCCTGAAGTGATCTTGATGGTCGGAGTGGACACGCAAGTTTTCCACGGCTATGTGAACTGCGGAGCCAGCGGAGCCATCACGGGCATCGGCAACGCCCTGCCCCGGGAAGTGCTGCGACTGATCGAACTCTGCACCAGCGCCCATCAGGGCGACAAGGAGGCGCGCCGTCTGGCCCAAGAGCTGGAACAAGCCCTTACGGTGCTCTCGACCTTTGACGAGGGACCCGATCTCGTGCTCTTCTACAAGCACCTTCTGGTTCTAGGCGGTGACGAGCAGTACCGCCTGCAATTCAACGAGACCGATGCCCTCAGCCCCAGCCAAAAGAGCTACGCCGAGGAGCACTACCGAACCTTCAAAGCCTGGTGGGCCGATTGGCCCGGCAGCAAGTGATGCACCCGAGCCGAGGCTGAGAGAACCCATGGGGCACAGCTCCGGTGGCACAGCCGAGGTTGACAAGCACGGGGCTTTGCGCGAACTCCACTGGCCACAGCTTGGTCCAAGAGAGGGAAGAATCCCCCACCGACTAACCGCAGCTGCCGCAGCCTTCGTCCGTACCACACAAGCGGGCCTCGATGGCCTTCGACGTAGGCGTGACCGACAAGCCCCCGAGGGCGGTGCAGCGCAATTCGCGGGGCATGTTCTCACTGATCGCCCGGTGTGCATCCAGCACTTCGTCCAGGGGGATCAAGTGGTCATAGCCCGCCAGAGCCATGTTGGCGCAGGCAAGTGCATTGGCCGCACCAGCCACATTGCGGCCCAGGCACGGAGCCTCGACACGGTTGGCAATCGGATCGCAGACCAGTCCCAGGACATTTTGCAAGGCCTGGCTGGCTGCCCCCAATCCTTGGGCGGCGGTTCCACCGGCCAACTCGACCAACGCGGCTGCCGCCATGGCTGCGCCTGCGCCGGTCTCGGCCTGACAGCCGCCGACCTCCGCCGCGAAACTCGATCGAGTGCTGGTGAAGACTCCGATCAGGCCGGCCGCCATCATCGCTCGCAGGATCTCATCCTCTCCGGAGCCCTGAATTTCGGCCGCAGCCAAGCAAGTGGCCGGGAATGTGGCACACGAACCAGCTGTGGGCGCGGCGACAATCACCCCCATAGAACTTTTCACTTCCATCAAGGCGGTGACGTAGAGAATCGCGCGGTTCAGAATGCCCCCATCCAACAGCTTGCCGCTCTCAAGCATGGCGGCGAATCCATTGCTTTGCCGTGGCAAAATCCGGTCGGCGTACTCTGTACCAGCCAAACCCTCTTGGACTCCCCCACGCACGATGACGAGGATTTTGCGCATTTGCTCCAGCACGGCTTCCGAGGCAATGCCTCCCCGGGCGCATTCATATTCCAATGCAAAATCCGAAAGCTTGTGCTGGGTGGGATCCCCACTGGCCACCATTTCGCTGGCATGCAAGAATGGAACCGTCAGACCCCTTCGGGATAGAACCGGCAAGACCGCACCGAGACGCCTGACCCGGTTGACAGCCGGCATGCCCGTCAAGTCTTCGTCGGAAACGAACCCCTGCGCCTTGCAGATGACCCGCACCGGAGCAGTCCCTGCGATCTGGACCTCGTCCATATCATCGCGGGCGTTCAGGATCGCCGCAGTCGACTCCCCATTGTCGGCAACATCCAACAGGGTCACCGCATAGTCCCCGTGCAAGGCAACTGGGGTGCCATCGATCTCGATGACCTCGATCATGCCGCCCCCTGTAGACAATGCAATCAGGCTGTGATCCAGGGAACCCTTGCGCATGGTCAGGCGATAGGTGTTCGGGTGCGGATCGTTCAGCTTGGCAGTCCGCATCTCTAACTCAATGCCAGCGGCCTTCAGGGCCGCCGCTGAGTCCGGCAAGCGAGCGTCATCCGCTTCCCAGCCGAGCAGGCCAGCAAACAAACCGATGTCGGATCCTTGACTCGTATGGGTCATGGCCAGGGACCCTTCGGTGTCAAAATCGATCAGCACCGAGTCAGGAGCACCACCACAAAGATCACGCGCCAAACGTCCAATACGCACCGAGGCAGCGGAGTGCGAACTGGAAGGTCCGCGCATGACGGGTCCAACCACGTCATTGAAAATGCTCGGGGGCAGGGTCGAAGGCATGGCTCTAGTCTATCACCAAAATCTCCCAGTCCACTAGGAGACTCGCAAGCAGCGAGATTCCCCCATAAGGGCTGCTGCGGCCCACAGGTTGTTCTTGACCACGAGGTTCCCCCGATGGATGACTACAAAATCCGCCCAGACCTTTGGGGCTCCAACGTCATCGAGCACGGCTCCCAGTTGCTACGATAAGTGCATGGCAGGAGTTCAAGATAAGATCGCACTGGTGACCGGCGCAAGCCGTGGAATTGGACGGGTGGCAGCCGAGCTCCTGAGGGCGCGGGGCGCCCGGGTGATGGCGGTTTCGCGCAGTGAAGAGGACCTGGCTTCCCTGGACATGGAGTCCGTCGCGGCGGATCTGGGCACCCTTGAGGGTTGCACCCTCGCGGTTGAATCAACTGTCCAGCGCCTCGGCCCGGTGGACATACTTGTTTGCAACCACGGCATCGGATCTGCCCACGAAAAAGTCATCTGGAAGCAGGACACCGCCACATGGGCCGAGACCATGCGCGTGAACCTGGATGGTCCGTTTTACTTGGCGCGCTTGGTGATGCCCCAAATGGTCGAGCGCAAAAGTGGACGCCTCGTATTCACGAGCTCCACGGCGGGACAGATCGCCGAGGAAGCTGGCAGCGCCTACACCAGTTCCAAGCACGGCCTGCTGGGCTTGATGCGCTCAGCCGCCCTGGAAGGTGGCCCCTACAACATCACTTCCAATGGGGTTCTCCCCGGTTGGGTGCGCACGAGCATGGCCGAACGATCCGCCCAAAGCGAAGCGCAAGAGCGCGGGCTCACTGTGGATGAGATCTGGCAAGAGCGCGCTGCGCTCTATCCGGCGGGTCGCGTTCCAACCGCCGATGAGGTCGCTCAACTGATCGCATTCCTAGCATCGGATGAAGCCAGCGGAATCAGCGGGCAGGCCATCAAGGTCGCGCTCGGTGACCTGGCCTAAATTCGCGAGGACCGGACGGCCTCAACGATAGGCATCGAGGGCCTCGACCCCTGGATAAGTGGGAACACCACCATAGTAGGGATATTCATCAAAGGCCTGGGCCCCACCAATGACACGCGGGTCACCGCTCGCTTTTAGCTCAGCCAGAAGCTGGGCCGCGAGTTTGGTTTTCATTTCCGCGTACTCTGGGTTGGCCGCAAGGTTCACGAGCTGGTGCGGATCAGCCTGAAGGTCATAGAGTTCCTCCCCAGGGCGCTTGGCAAAACAAAGCCTGTAGCTTTCCCCATAGATCGGATCCTTGGGCGCCCTTGCGGCAATCACGAGCTTGGTGGGCCCATTGTCGCAATCCCCCAGCCACCCGTTCTTCATGTAGGCACGCTCGTGGTGGGGAGTGCCGGCGGGCCAACGATCCGGCTCATAGTTCCGCACATAGAGGAACTCCCGGTTGCGCAGGGCGCGCACGGGATAGCCACCCCTTGAGGGCTGCTCCTGCGCTTGGGTATGACGCTCGCGTCCGATCAGGACAAAAGAGCGGGACGCTTTGTCTCCGCCCTGCAATCGAGCCAACAAATCATTCCCTGTCATCGAGCTTGGAATCTCGAGGCCCGCGGCGGAGAGGAAACTTGGCGCGAGGTCCGTCAGGCTCACAAAGTCCTCCAAGACCTGGCCACCCTTCACGCGATCCCCCCACCTGATCGCGAGGGGCACCCGGGCTCCTGAATCGTAGACATTGCCCTTGCAGCGCGGGAACGGCATGCCGTGATCCCCTGTCATGACGATCAGGGTGTTGTCGAGTTCTCCGGACTTCTCCAAGAGAGCAATCGCCCGGGCAACATCTTGATCAAAGCGGCCCACCTCGAAGTAGTAATCCGCCACGTCACCCCGCACCTCTTCACAATCAGGGAAGAAGGGAAAGAGGTCGATCTCTTCACGAACCAAACCACTCTCAGCGCCGGAACCGAGCCGATAGGGCCGGTGAGGGTCGGACGCCCCGAGCCAGAAACAAAAAGGTGCGCCTTCGGGTTTTGCTTCCAGGAACTCTTCGAATCCCTTCTTGTAGCTCGGCCCAGCCGGGTGACCGTCCCAACCCTTCAGACGGCCAGGACCCCAGCTTTTCCTCCAGTGGCCCACATGATATCCGGCCGCTCCCAAGAGTTTTGGGTAGACGTTGGTCTCTGGCGCAAGAGTGCTCCAGAGGTTCGCGCCTTCCTTAAGGCGCCAGTGCCACTGCCCGGTCAGGATCGCGTTCCTCGATGGAGTGCATGAGGGCGAGGACACATAGGCATGGGGAAAGAGCACACCCTCTCGGGCCAAGCGATCAAAGGCTGGGGTCTGGACCACAGAGTCACCGAGGGCTCCGGCGTGGGGCCAACCCCAGTCATCCGCGATGCAAAACAGAATGTTGGGCCGCCCCTCGGCCTGGTCCTGCCCATCGGCCTCGGAGGACTGCAAGCGGATAGGAGCACTGTGCCCAGCACCCATGATGGTCGCCAAGCAGATGAATCGAATGAGGTGGATCTTCATGGTGTGGTTTCCGGGTATCGGCTGAGTCGCTTACTTTCCTTCCCCGTTCGACAAGCTGGAGATTCCAAGGGCAAAGGCGCTCAGCCCATGGGTCACAACGACCAGGGTCTGGCTCGCCGAGTGTGCTGCGAGATCGACCACGGGGCAGGTGGGCAGCCCCCCGCCCAGCACATCCCATCGGGCGCCCCCGTCGGTGGAGACAAAGACCCCTAGGTCAGTTCCCAAGTAAAGGACATTGGGATTGGATGGGTCCTCGATCAGGGCGGTGACTGGCTCGTTGGGCAGATTGCCGGCAAGGCTCTTCCAGGTCGCGCCAAAATCCTCCGAGCGGAACACATAGGAACGCCGGTCGCCCGCGGAAGATCCCGACAGGGCAACATAGACCAACTCTGGATCGTGTACAGAGGTGACGACCTTGGTGACGCGCTTCGACGGCAGTCCGTCGCCGGCGCGCTCCCATGTGGCCCCAGCATCCCGTGTCAACTGCACCCGGCCGCCGCCCGCCCCCGTCACCAGACGCTTGGGATCCAGCAACGACTCTGAAAGCGAGAGAATCGACCCGCCCCACGGCTCCGGACCAATCGCCTCCCAACTGTCACCACGATCGGTGGAACGGTGCACGCCTTCGGCGGCGCAGTAGAGCACGCCCTCTGTGTGCGGCGAGGCCATATAGGGAGTGTCCCAGGCAAAGCGCAGTCCCGGACCTTTGGGGCGCACATGCTTCGAGCGTCGGAGCTCGCCGCTCTGGCCACGTCGGAGGTCTCCCTGCTGTTGGGTCCAGTAAACGATCGAGGGATCGAAGGGATCGGGGAAGCTCGAGAATCCGTCGCCACCCGACCAGTGGTCCAGGAAGATCTGCTCCCAGGCGTCGGGACCGCCTGGGATCAAGGTCACGTTCGACGGAGCGACCAGTGACGCATTGTCCTGGGTGCCGCCCCAGATCTGAAAGGGATCGGCACCGTCCAGGTGCACCTTGTAGAACTCGGCGATGGGCAGGTTGTTGAGGTGCAGCCAGCTCGCCGCTCGGTCCCAGGAAACATACAAGCCCCCATCCGTGCCCAGCAGCACGCGCTCGGGACGTTCGGGATCGATCCAAACATCGTGCATGTCCAAATGCATGCCGCTGCCCTGATGGTCGTGGAGGCGCTGAACGTTTTCGCCACCCCGTTCGAAGGTCTTGCCTCCATCGCTAGAGATCAGCAGGCGCAAACCGCACAGGTAGACTTGATTCGCATCGTCCGGCGCCACACGCACGTCGCAAAAATCCCAACCCACATAGGTGGGCACGGCATCCTGATGGGTCTGACTCCAGCTGTCTCCCCCATCGCCCGAGCGAAACAACAGTCCCTGCACGCCACCGCGACCGCCGCCCTTAGGCGAGTGATCCACCACGAGGGCATAAACCACGCTGGGATCGGAAACCGAAACGTCCACGGCCACGCGACCTACCCGGTTTCCCTCGGGAAGCCCACCGCCAAGTTTGACCCAAGTCTCACCCCCATCCATGCTGCGATGGACGCCGCTTCCCGGGCCACCGCCCCGCTGCCAAGAGGCCGCCCAAAGACGCGCGGGATTGCTGGGGTCCATGACCAAATCGATGATGCCCACACGCTCGCCAACATGGAGCACACGCTCCCAGGTCACACCCCCATCCTTGCTGCGGTAAACACCCCGTTCCCCCGCGGGATTGTGCCCCGCGCCAATGGCCGCCACATACACAATGTCAGGGTCGCTGGGGTGAGCCACGACCTTGCCGATGTGGGCACTGTCGTGCAGGCCCATGTTGTTCCAGGAGGCACCACCGTCGGTGGACTTGAACACGCCGGTTCCCTCATAGGACGTGCCGCTCAAGTGCGCCTCGCCCGTTCCCACCCAGACCAGTTCCGGCCTTGCACGGGAAACCTCCACATCGCCCACCGCATAGGTGGACTCCCGGTGGAAGATCGGCTTCCAACTCAGACCGCCGTTGGTCGTCTTGAATACACCTCCCGCACCAACGCCCGCGTAGATCGTGCCCGCGCTCCCTGGCGGACAGTCCACCGCTTCGATGCGGCCGCCGCAGAACTTGGGGCCCAGGGGCCGCCATTGCAGATCCTTGAAGGGTGAAGAGTTTTGAAGCTCCGCGCGTTTTCCCCACGCCTCCAGCCGGGCAGCGCCACCCGTGACGGGGTCATCCACCGGTAGAACGGCGAAAAAAAGCACGGACAGGATTCCAAGAGATCTCGTGAGCATGCAAGGAGGTTACGGTACCAGGGCTCTGGAACCCACCAGAACCCGGTTAGCCGCGCCCCATCAAAACCCACAGCCAACAGATGAAACTTCCGCTCCTCTCCCTCTCCCTGCTGCTTTGCGCCTGCGCTCCCGCCCCTTCCACCTATACGCAAGCCCTTCCCGTGTGCACGGTCCTGCCCACCGCCGACGCTCGTATCCTGTTGACTCCCTCCCAGCGGGAAGCGCTCCTGGAGGCCAACATGACCCAATGTGCCCAGCCCTTTGGTGTGCTGCTGGCTGCGGACGAGCGCATTCCCGCGCAAACCCTCGCCCTGGCAGCCCGAGTTCTGGCCGAGCTTTTGGACCAGGACATGGACGGCATCCCCGATGATCTAGCGGTAGCAGCAGCCGTCAGCAATCCAAACACCGCCTGGCTCGCCATGCCCCACGATGAAGACGACTGGGAGAACTCGCAGCTCCCAGGCCTGGAAGGCAAGCTGGGCTACGACATCATCATCCCAACCTGGTGGATGATCGGTGACGAGCAGCCCGATGCCGACCGAGTGAAGGCCGTGATCGTCGAAGAGATCGTGCACTTCCTCACGCAGTTTGGCTACAGCACGGTCTACCCCGCCGAATTTGGTGTGGAGGACTGGTCGTCCATCATTGCCCGCGAGACCCAACGGGCCCTGTGCAACTTCTGGCAACACCCAGAGAACGACTGCCCCGGAAGCCCCGCCCAGTCACGCGGTGACTGCTCGGACCCCAACTGTGAGGTGGTGGAGTTCTACCAACAGGTGCTCGTCTTGAACGCCGGCATGGAACCCGGCTGGCGCGGCATCGGGTTCCCCGAAACCCGAGAAGAGCTAGAAAGCCTCCTCAGTGAAAGGATGAAAGGCATCATGAAAGATCCCACTTTCCATCAACTGCAGAAACCCCTGCGCTTCACATACCCGAACCCCTGAAGCGTCCGCATGCTTCAAGTCACTGGCTACCTGATCGGACCCTGAGGCAAACCCGAGGCAAATCTTGGTGCCTGTTTCCGAGCGAGCTCTCGTAAGTTCTGGATTCTCGGGGGTTTGCGCCAACTCAAAATGGAAAGTACATCGGATTTCTAATCCGATTGGTCTTCTTCAGG
>CALEMP010000083.1 GCA_937910685.1 uncultured bacterium | reverse complement strand
CGCTGGCCAGAAGGGCCAAAATCACCACAAATGCCTGCTGCCCCAGCCCCAGAGGGTTGCCTCCCACCGAGGCGTAGTACTGGGCCAGGAAAATCACCCCGATGCACTCATAGAGGGCGGTGCCGTCCATATTGACCGTGGCCCCCAGGGGTAGGGTGAAGGAAGTCACCTTGTTGCTGACTCTGCCCCGGTGCTCCACGGTTTCCATGGTCACCGGCAGGGTCATGCTGGAGGAACTGGTGGAAAATGCCGTAAAGAGCGCCGGCGCCATGGCCTTGGCCCACTTGATCGGGGATACCTTGCCGATAAACCGGAGGAGCAGGGGCAGGGTCACCAGGGCATGCACCAAGAGTGCAAGGGTGACCACCATCATGTACAGCAGCAGGGCCTTGAACGGCGCCAGCCCGGTGGTGGCCACCACCTTGACCATCAGAGCAAAGACCCCATAGGGCAAGAGGGTCAAGACTCCCTTGGCCATGGTCATCATGACCTCAAGGAATGAAGCAAAGATCTCGCGCAGACGCTTGCCATGGGGATCGGCTGTGCGGGTGATCGCCCAACCAAAGACCAGGGCAAAGAAGATGATCGAGAGCATGGCCCCGTTGTCCTGCAGGGAACTGAAGATATTGGGAGGCACCATGCGCTTGATCACCTCAATAAACTCCCGCATGCCGTTCCCCTCGGGCACCACATCGGGCATCACCAACCCCAAACGCGCTCCTTCTCCCGGCACAAAAATGTTGACCAGGATCTGGCCCACCATGATTGCCAGCACGCTGGTCAGCATGTAGTAGAAGAAAGTCTTCTTACCCAAGCGACGCAGGTCTTTCATGTTGCCGACACCAGCGACGCCAGAGACGATTGAAGCCAACACAAGCGGCACGATCAGCATCTTGAGCAGGGCCATGAACACATCTGCCACCAGAGCGAAGGGGTAGATCCAAGTGTCCCGGGGACTGCCCGGCTCGATGGTCGCCGCCATGGGGCGCGCCCCTTCTTCGTCCTTGGACCACTCCGCCGATTGACTCGCGCCCTCACGGGCAGGCATGAACCAAATCACCTCCCCGTTGGAAGCCAGCTCCAGGGCCCGTTGCACATCCTCGGGGGTTTCCAGGAGCACATCGTCTTCCGCGCTGCGTTCCTCGGCCCCGCGGCGCAGGATCGCCAACCGCCAGGTGCTTCCCACCTTCAGGCCAGTCTTGGCTGCGGGACTGCCTGCGGTGATGGAGGCCACGCGCACGCCCCCATTATCAGCGCTCTCAAAGCTCGCACCGACCCAGGCGGGGGCAGCAAGGGTGGCCTGCATCACAAGTCCGACGACGGCGCCGAGGGCCATGCCAATCAGGACTTTCCAGTGGAGGGCAGATTTCTTGGGGCTGGGATCGGGATTCATGCTCCCAGGGTACAGGCCCATGGGTGGCAAGCACGGCTAGGGAATGGGCCCCAAGCAAGCCGCCCGATCAGACGGGCCTGCGGATAGAGCGGGCCCGGGGGGCAGGGGCGCCTAGGGAAGAGGCCTCCCCGCGCCCTCGGCTCGCTGCCATGGCCTCCCGACTGCGAATGCGAGTGGGCGGTTGCCCTGGAGAAGTCGAGGGCGCATCGTCGCGAAGCGCCCCCGGTGCCCCATACCCGGATTGGGTGGATGGATTGCTTTCAACGGGGCAAAAGCCAGCTGCAAAGAGCCTCCCACGCAGGGCATCGTCCATCACCATGCGGATCCGGAGAGTCTCCCGAGTCTCCAAATCCAGCCAGTCCAACAGGTATTCCGATGTCCTAGAACCATCGGCCGCGGAGGCGAGTCCGCAGATGGAGGGGAGCTTGGTCAAATCGGAATCAGTTGAACGGGGTGATTTCATGGGGCATTTCCTGGAGCGGCACAAACACTGCGCCGCCGACCCCTTGTTGGGATGCCGTCCGTAGGACTTGCACGCAAGCCCCCTACAAAGCGGGATCCCTTTGGGGTACGGGAGTTCGTACGCCTAGTGCCTCCGATCCATTGTCAGGAACGGGCAAAAGTCCCCTTTTCCCAGGGCCTACAGCCCAGCTAGCGCTGGAGGGGACCCAAATCGAGAGCGTCAGGAATGGGAACACCGAGGGCATCCAGCACCGTGGGCGCAATGTGCAGCACACTGACACCCCCATCGGGCACGCTGACTTTCTTGTTCGAGAAGAAAATACCAGTCACCAGAGAGGGAGAGTTTCCCGCGTGGTCCCCGGACCAGGGATTGGTGTTGTCCCGGTAAACGGGGCCCGGTCCCAACTCACCGTCGCGCTCGATCAAGCGCACGCCACCGGTGACCGTGTTCCAGCCGGCGCGATAGAATTCATCGAATCCCAGCATTAGGTCCGAGCAAGGATAGTCCTTACTTTTCCATTCGCCGGGATACTTGTCCCATACGATTTCCGCGTCGCGCACCACGCTATTGGCCCCATCTGTGGCCGCCACTGCACGGGCAGCGATATCCTCCAAAACCGACCGGGCGTCCTCTTGGGACACAATTCCCAGGGGTTCGCGGCCTTCTAGGTTCAAGTAAACCATGCCCAAGCCCAGGGAATAGGCCTTGGTGCGGCTCCAATCCACATAGCCAAAGGGCGAAGATCCGTCTCGCTTGCTGGCGCCATCCTTGAGGGCCAAAAAGCCCTCTTCGATCAACCAGCCGTTGACATCCATCTGTCGGCGGAACGAGGTGAAGCCGTGATCGGCGCAAAGCATCAGAGTATCGCTGGGCTCAAGCCGCTGCATGACCTCGCCCACCCGGGCGTCCATTTGGCGATAGACCTCTTCGATGCACTCGGAAAGGGGAATCTGCTTGCCGAAGAACTGCACCATGCGTTGGGCCTCTTCAGGATCGTGCATGGGGTGATCCGGGTCCGCGTGCACATACAGAATGTGTTGCACGCGGTCGGTGATGCTGAAAACACTGAAGAGCAAGCGCCAATCATCCTGATCGATGGCGTGCTTGAGCAACCGCCGACGCCACTCCATGGTGAACTCGATGTCTTGCAAGAAGGTCTGCACATCAATGCGCTCGTCCTTCATTTGATTGGTCATGCAAGCCCAGCCAAGGGTCTCGAAGGGATTGCCCAGCCAGTCCTCCAGCTCCCCGGAAAAGCCCGTGGGCTGACTCACCGGTTGCCAGAAGGGTGGAGCACTGGGATCGATGGCCAGGGAGTCCACGTACAGGGTCAGGGGATCCCCTGCTTCCTCGAGCTTGACCCGGGTCACGGCCTTAACGCATAGCAAGGGCCCCATTTCAAAACTCAAGTGGTACCAGTCCGACCAGGCATCAGCCTGAACGTCTTGGGTCTGGTTTCCGATCGTGACCCGTGCGCCGCCTTCCGTGGGCTCAATCGAAAGGGGCAGGCGCGCGCGGCTCTCCCAGGGCTTGGATTTAGTGTTCTTGATCTGCTCGCTTGCAGTGCGCTTGGCATCCTGCAGCTTCTGGCTCTCCTTCCAGGAAAGACCTGCTTTCTTGAGGCCTTCCTCTGCGGCTTGCATGTCACGCAGGGCCTGGGAGCTCCTGTACAGGTCCGTCGGTCCCCAGATAAAGGACTGGTAGTTGCCATCACGATCCGCAGCCAGTTGGAAAATCGTGCCGGAGCCCGTGGAGCCCGCCCGTTCGCCTTTAGGCCCCGGATCAAACCAAATGTCATCACTCGAATAGATGAACCACTCGCCACTGATGCCCCCGCGTACATCGGGTATCCCCAACCCACCGAGCACGCGCGTGTTCTTCACATGGGGTCGACCAAAGGCCAAGGCCGCGTCTAAAACGATGGAAGGCACGCCTGCTTCCCCCGCATGATCCCAGAACCCCGGCACGCGCACATTGTTGCGGTAAACCACCGGAACTTCCAAGGGAACGTCGTCCTTTGCGGCCATGGCCGCATAGCCCCCCGCGCCGCCCACCAAGAGCGCCAAAACCAAACTCAGAATGTTGCCAACGCGCAGCACCAGACCCAACAGGACAAACACCACTATGCCCGCACCGAGTCCGCCATAGAGCGCTAACTCTGTAGCCGACTTGGAAACAACCAGGCCAAGCACGCCGCCCACCTCGTTCTCCCGCACCAACTCCTCGACGGAAACATTCCGCTCCTGGGTGATGTGCGCCACTCCTGGAATCGGGGATGTTCCCATGAAGACCCGGTTGATGAAACTCGCCACCCCGTTCTTGACCGGATTCTGCCCCGTGTTGATCGCCGCCCAACCAGCGGCGGACTCGGCGGGGTTGGTGGAATGCAGCGGCGCAAAAGTCCCTTGGTTCCTGAGGGCCTCGAGATTCGGCAGTTGCCCCGCATCGATCAAGCGTTTGGTGGTGCGGAAATCCGCACCATCAAAGCCCAGCACCAGCACCCGGTCCTCTTGGACACGGGTCGCGGGCTCAAGAGCAGCCGTCGCCCCCAGCAAATCCACAACCGGACTCGTGCTAGTAATCGAATGTCCCGTGGACAGAAAAGGCGTAAGGAGTAGAAGAAGTGACTGGATCATGGAGTCTTGGGGGGCTCGCCATCCCCCACTGCCGCTAGGATGCTGGCAGCGGGCTCGGCCCGGATAGCACTCCCGATTGGGAGGGCAGAACCTATTTGAGCCAACGAGAGTAGGACCATGACAAGCGTGAAGTCAATCCACAGACAACTCAATGGGACAAGCAGTCCCAGCAGGGAGCGCCGCGGCATGAGTAACGCGGCTGCGATCGCCGCACTCGGGATACTCCTAACGCTGGTCCTGCTGGGCTGGAACAGATGGTCCGAGACCCGGAGCGCCCCGTCCCTTGACCCCCTCCAGGGGCCCAACCCAACTTCACAGACTGAGGAGAAAATACTCCCCGAACCCGACCCTAGCGCCCTCCGTATTCAAGGGGGGATCGAGTCGGGGGTCGACATGCCTTTCAAGCGCATGGAAAAAAGCTTCGACGGTTCGGGCACCCTGACCGGCGCCGTGTCCTTTGCGCCCGGGATGGCGGTGCCCGCTGAGTGGACCCTTTCGATTCGTCCTTCCCAATTTGCCCTCGGCCGCGACTCCGCCCAAACCCGCACGCGAACCCTTGCGGGCAATGTCACCACCTTCGAGGAATTTGATCTGCCCATGGGTGGCTACACGATCCAAGCCAGTGCGCCGGGCATGTCGTCCATGGCCCAAGAGGTGATGCTTTACAGGTTGGCGGAGCGCAAGGATCTCCCCGGAATGAACCGGGTGCACATGATCTTGCAGATGACCCCGAAAGCCATACTTGAGGGAGTCGTCTACCGCCATACGGGGGAAGGGGCCAGCGACCTCCCTATCAGTCTGCAGTTGCACGGGAAACCCACACGCTATGGGACCCGCACCAACTATGCGGGGCTTTGGGAAATCAAGGACCTTCCTGAGGGCAGCTATGTGCTGCGCACCGGTCCCCACGAACGCCCCCTATTGCCCCCCATGGACGTCATGGTTCGACGCCCCGTCACTCGGTCCGAAGACCAAACCCTGCCAGCCCTTTGCTCGGTGCGTCTGCGCGCGGTAGACGAGACCGACCGCCCCATAGAAGAGGTCATCGTGCGAGGATTTGGCCCCACCCCGATCAGCACCTTGACCGGTTTCGATGGTCAGGTCGAGATCCAACACCTTGGAGCCGGAGACTACCAAGTGCGACTCGAACACCGAGCCAGCGGCCGCAAGGGGCGCATGGAGTTCACCCTCCAGGTGCAGCCCGAAGGCAAAACCCAAGAGCTGATCTTGGTCCGCTGCCTGAAGAAAAACTGAGTCCATGGGCAGCATCCAAGAGCAGGTGGGAATCAACCCCAAACCCATCTCAGGTGATGTGCCCAGCCTATTGCGGTTCGCTTGGCCCTCGGTGCTTTCCTTCGTGGCGGGGAGCCTCTTCCGGGTCAACGACCAGTTTTGGATCCAGCACCTCGGATCCTCGGCCCAAGAGGCCTTGGGTGCGGTCACATTCCTGCTAATCCTTGACTTTGCGGCCTATTTCGTCGCCATCGCCGGCTCCATGTCGCTGATCGCCCGGGCCAGCGGCGCTGGGAAGCTCAAAGACCGCGACTCAGCCATCCGACATGCCCTGTTCACCAGCGCGATGATCGGTGTGCTGGTCGGGATCATGGGCTACAACTTTGCGGTTCCCCTCGCGGACCTACTCGACCTGGCGGAAGCTCAACGGGCGCCGTTCATCGATTATGTACGCACGATTCACCTCTGGTCAGGGGCCCTCAGCCTGGCTCCCCTGGTGAGCAACATTTTCATCAGCATGGGCGATTCCGCCACACCGCTCAAGTTGCAGATGGGCTCGGTGCTGGCGAACTTCGTGCTCAATCCATTGCTGATCTACGAGTTGGATTGGGGCTCGGAAGACATGATCTCCGGGACCAACATGGGCATGGCTGGTGCTGCCCACGCATCGGGGATCTCGCGGGCCTTGAGCATGGCAGTGGGACTCACCATCCTGGTGTTCCGCCACCGCATCAAACTGTGGAATCCAAAGGACATTGTGATTCGCCGCATCCTTCCCATCCTGCGAGTAGGCATTCCATCCGCTTCCTCCATTGGAATCTATGCCCTGGTCTATGCCTGTATCGTGCGCGTGATCATGGCTCAATTGCCCGAGGCATCATTGGGCGGGCTTTCTATCGGCTTCAACGCATTCGAAGGGCTAGCGTTTCCGTTCTACCTGGGAGTCAGCGTGGCCGGGGCCTCGCTCATCGGCCGCAACTTGGGCGCCGGGAACCGGACCGAAGCGCGACGCACCATGCGCAGCATGCGCCTGGTCAACCTCTGCCAGGGACTGTTCTTCGCGGCGGTTTTCTACTTCGGCGCGCCCTACCTGGTTCCGCTTTTCACCAACGATCCCCAAGTGTTTGCTGAGGCCAGCATGTACGTCACGATCATTGCGGTGAGCCAAGTATTCGTGGCCCTCGAAGCGGTCGAGGAGAAAGCCCTCTTGGGGATGGGTCACACCCGGCCAATTTTCGCCATCAGCGTACCGGGCAATCTGCTGCGTCTGCCCCTGGCCTGGTTCTTGGCCATCTACCTCGACTGGGGAGCCATGGGCGTTTGGTGGACCATCAATATCTCCACCACCCTCAAGGCCCTAGCGTTCCACCTGGCCGTTCGCGCCCAGGCGGAACTCAAGCCGCAGTGACCCCCCGCCGCCTTTTGGGCACTCCCAAGAGGGGTATTTCTTCGTAAACTGCCCCCTGAACTATGAGTACCCCCCTTCTAGAAGACCCCGTTTCCATGGCCAATGCCACTCTCGTGGCCACTGCCTCCGACCTCGATCAGATCCTCCCCCAGGTCAACCGTTTCCGCATGGCGGAGGGCATCTTGCACAGCGATACCGAAACCGGGATCACCGTGGGCTACCGGGATATCCGGGCGGATGACTGGTGGGCTGCAGACCATGTCCCCGGGCGCCCTCTGTTTCCAGGGGTTTTGCAATGCGAGCTGGCTGCCCAGGTGGCCACCTACGACATGTTGAACAACCGCTTCGAAGACGAAGGCGAGAAGCCATTCGTGGGACTCGGCGGACTGGAATCCGTTCGCTTCCGAGCACCTGTGGTCCCCGGCTGCCGGCTCGTGATGGCGGTCTTCTTGGAACGTGGAGGCAGCAAGATCTGCCGCTATATGTGCCAGGGCTATGTAGGCGAAAAGATGGTCTTCGAGGGCAAAATCCTCGGGGTTCGCTTCTAAGCCAATAGGGCCCGAAGTTCCGCGCTCGATCTGTGAGAGGCCCTACTCCAATCCCGAACCGAATGTGGTGGGCGCTTGCCAACCGGGGTTCGCTTCCATATCGCCACCCTCTTCTTCAAGGATGTCGAGCACATCGAGTTCGAGGCAGCCGCAGGTGATGCCACCCAAGAGCCCTCCCAAACAGGGGTCCGTGCGACCGTCTTCGCCGCTGACGAATTCCTTGACGTAGGTGCCGTGCTCGGTCAAGAGTTGCACGCGCAAGTTTCCATCCTCTTGTAACTCAAACGACTCCACCTCAATCCAGCGCTCGCGGATTAAGTCCGCCCGGCGGTGAGCCACTCGACTGGGTGTGCGCTGAGCCAAGACAGTCCGTTGACCCACGAGGGCCTTTGCCGCTTCCTCGTCAAAGTCTCCCTCGATGGAAGCAAGCACCCCATAACGTTTAGCGTGCTTACCTTCCTTGATCACTCGCACCCGTGGCTTCTCGGTCCAATGGAGTTCGCGGATCTCAAGTCGGCCTTCGTTGCGACTGTTCACCAGGGCCTCTAGCTCCGCTAGGTCCGCGTTGGGCTCCGAGGGATTGATCAACTCAAGCACAAAGGGACGGCCACGGCCCAGCATGCGTACGTCCACGTCCTCTCGTCCGGCCCCGTGGAACTTGTGCTTACGCGTGCCAAAGCCCTTGCCCAGCACCCAGCCCACGAGTTCTTGCACCGAGTCCCGAGTCAATTTGCCAAACCCCTCGCACTTTTCGCAATTGCGGCGTCGGCGGGGATGGCCCTTACACTCGGGGCAGAAAAAGACCGTTTGAGGCAGGTCTCGGGTGAGCTTGCGGTAGCGGCCTTCGACGAAAATCTTGACCTGGGATTGGTTCGACATGCTGAATTCAACGGGAAAAGAGCCCGGGGAACCGGGGAGCATAGCCGCCGATCCCCCCAGCCTGTCAATGAGAACAGAATCCAGACCAGAAGTTCCCCGCTAGGCTGCTAGGATCCTCGCTCCATGCATCCGATTCTCTTCGAAATTCCTTTGCTCGGCATGCCCATTCGCTCCTTTGGGGTCATGGTGGTGCTGGGGTTCCTCACGGCTTCCCACTTCCTCACCCGCTGGTACTTCCAACGTGCCACCAACGGCGACGACGACACCCAGGGCATCAACGCCCTGCCCCTCTGGGTCATGGTGGGCGTGGTGGGCGGAGCGCGCGCAGCCTATGTGCTGGTGGAGAGCCTGCGAGGAAGCGAAACCGGGCAACGCTACTTGGCCGATCCGCTCTCCATGCTCTTTGTATGGGAAGGGGGCCTCGTGATGTATGGGGGTTGCTTCGGTGCGATTTTTGGAGGCTGGCTGTGCGTGAAGAAATACGCCCTGCCCTTCACCCAAGTCCTGGACCTGGGATTTGTGGGAGCCTTCTTCGGCCTCAGTATTGGACGCATCGGTTGCCTCCTGGTGGGTGACGATCACGGCAGCCTCGTGGCAGAAAAATGGAGCCACCTACCGTTCCCTATCACTCTCAAGGTGCCGGATTTGGAGTGGCTCCAAGCGAACCCCGACAGCCTCTTCCCCCGGGAACTCGCGGGCAAAGTCATCTGGGCCACCCAACCTTGGATGACCATGAACGCTCTCCTCTTGGGCTTCATCGGCCTCTGGTTCCTGCGCCACCGGGCATACCGGGGGCAAGTGGTCTTGCGGCTCTTGGCGCTCTACTCCATAGGACGCTATACCATCGAGATCTTCCGCGGGGATTCGATCCGAGGGCTGTGGGACACCCATGGGGTGTGGTTCACAGAAATGATCTCCACTTCCCAATTGGTTTCGATTCTGCTCTTCACCTTCTGCGTGGTGATGCTCGTGAAGAACCGTCACCGCCAGGAGCCCGAGCCCTTGCCTGTTCCCCTCTCGAAAGCAAAAGCGGCTTCCGCGGACTGAACACGTGTGTCCGTCCACCAGCGGTCCGCAGGTTCATGCGGGCATTGACGAAGCGGGCCTGGGCCCCATGCTCGGTCCCCTGTGCATCGGCTGGAGCGTGACGAGTTCTCCTTCACGGGCAGAGACCCTCAACCATTGGGAACTCTGGAGTGATGCGGTCAGCGAGGAAAACCCGCGCAAGGGCGAACGCCTTTTTGTCGCGGACTCTAAGCGGGTTCACGATGGCAGCGCCCGTGGGCGCGGAAGGCTTGAGGCCACCGCCCTGACCTTTTTACGAGCCGCCGGGAACCCGGTCCTGTGCGGCAAGGACTTGACCGAAAGCCCGGGGCCCAGCATGCGCCCTCTGGAATTGACCCCTGCCCCATGGCTCGACCCTTGGCTCCTGACCTTGCCTATCCAATCGCCGGAGGACCTTCTTATGCGCCAGGCTGCGGCGCTGGAGACAGCCATGAATCGGTCCAAGTGCCGGATCTTGGAAGCTGCCGTGCGAATCGCTCCTGCGGGGGAACTCAATGCCTCCTTCGCACGCACCCAAAACAAAGCAGTCACCACATGGGCCTTGATCGCGCCGATCCTCAAGCACCTTTGGGATGTCTATGGTGAACAGCATGTGGCTGTGGTGCTGGATCGCCAGGGAGGCCGGCGGCGATACGCGGGGCTCTTGGCCCAGGAGTTTCCCTTCTGCGAGATCCTGATCCTGAGCGAAACCAGCGAACTGGCCCAGTACCGCATCCAGGGACCGGGTCGCAACATGCTGCTCACCGTTCGTCCCAGGGCAGAGGACACGAGCCTGCCAGTGGCCCTTGGCTCGTGCTTCGCCAAGTACGCGCGGGAGAGCGTGATGGATGCCTTCAACAGCTGGTTTGCGGGTTTTCAAGCGGACCTCAAGCCCACCGCAGGCTATGTGACCGACGCCCGCCGGTGGCTACAGGATGCGAGGCCGGCCCTTGCCCAAGCCAAGGTCCCCGACGAGCTTCTGATACGGACGCGCTAAGGCCAAGGAGGATCTTGGACCCCGGCGCCCCGGGACCTTAGGATGCTTCCGTCCCCGGTATCCTGCCGGTGGCCCCTCCAAGAGACCGCCCCTAGCCTAAAAGTCAGCCTGTGAAAACCGCCATCCTCGGAGCCGGAGTTTCCGGTCTAGCCCTCGCCCGTGCCCTGATCGAAGGAGGCCTGGACGCCAACGACATCACGCTCTTCGAAGCGGCCCCAGTTGCGGGCGGATTGTGTCGCTCGAAGGTCATAGATGGATTCACCTATGACCTTGCGGGGGGGCACATTTTGTTTTCCAAGAAAAAGGAAATCCTCGACTGGATGCAGACCGCTGGCGGCGGGCCCGAGGCCTTCGAAGAGCGCCAACGGAACACAGCTATTCGCTTCGAAGATCGTTGGGTGCGCTACCCCTTCGAAAACGGCATCGGAGATCTGCCTGAACAAGCAAACTATGAGTGCCTGGCCGGCTACGTACACGCCTGGCACCAACGCAAGCTCACCGGGTCAGAAGCACCAGCGGACTTCGGCGCTTGGATTCAATGGCGCTTTGGCGAGGGCATCGCCAAGCACTTCATGGATCCCTACAACGAAAAAATCTGGAAGCGCCCCCTTCAGGAAATCACAAGCGAATGGGTTGCGGGTCGCGTACCGGACGCCCCCATCGAGGACGTGCTGCGAGCAGCCGTGGGTATTCGCACGGAGGGCTATGTGCACCAATCAGTGTTTTGGTACCCCAAACAAGGGGGCTTCCAAGCAATCACCGATGGCATGGCCGCTGACCTGCAAGATCGTATCCGGCTCTCGACTCCCGTAGATAAGATCACCCGGCAAGGGGAAGGGTGGGCGGTCCACGGAGAAGAGTTCGACCGGGTAGTCCTGACCACGCCCCTCGACCTTACGCCCAGGTTAGTGGAAGGAGTCCCTCAAGATGTGGCCAAGGCTATGGGTGAACTTGAGTACAACGGGCTAGTGACCTACCTCGTCGCCCTCGACACTCCCGAGCAACCCGACCTCTCTTGGTGCTACCTACCCCATCCGAACCAAGGTCCCGCAAACCGGGTTACTTGGATGTCAAACTACTCCGAAGGAGGCGCTCCCGAGGGTAAGAGTTCGCTTTTGGTGGAAATCACCCGGCCAGGTCGAGAGGCACAACCGGATGAGGATTTGGAAGAAAAAACCCTGCTTGGCTTGGAAAATGCGGGGCTCATTCAGCGCGACCAGGTGCTCTTCACCGACCGCAGTGATGTGGACCGGGCCTATGTGGTGTACGTCCATGGGCACGAAAAGCGCCGTCAGAAGGCCCTTGGGTGGCTTGAGGACCAAGGGCTCTTTCCCCTGGGCCGATTCGGACGATTTGAGTACGACAACTCGGATCAGTGCGTGGAGAAAGCAAGGTGCCTTGCGTTGAGACTCCTCGTGTCCCACAATCCCCCTACCTAGTCCTGTCTTGGCACAGGCGTGCCTTAATTCGAGACTAGAGTGCACCAAAGAGTAAACCTTCTACTCTTTGTGTCTCACCTTTGGACAACATCCGCGTCTCAATCCAGAACAGGGCAGCGGCTCGAGATTTGAACCTATGATCACTCTTGGTAGGAAAGGCCCCGCAGCCTCGTCCAACCCATATCCACATTCCTAATCATTCACCGCAGCATGGGCTCAGCGAGCTCCACTGCGACTAGGCGCCCCCGAGGTGTTCCGTGTCACTCCAACTTATCTCTGCCTCCCTCCCTCTTCCTCAACCACCGATGCTCTTGGCATCGGCTGCCCTGTTTCTGCTCGCTGCATGTGGCGGCGGCGGCGGCGTGGGCTCCGGCTCTGGGGGCAGCGGCCCCGGTACGGGCCCTGGGGACGACTCAAACGCGCCCCACTCACTGGTCTATGGGGCACCCATCACGGCCTACATCGCCCAGGTCCCGGGACAACCCAACACCCCTAGTTGGGTCAACATCATCGATACATTCAGTGTGGCCCCCACGCTGCCCGCAGGTTTAGAACTCGACCCTATCACCGGTGTGATCAGTGGCACGCCTTTACTCCAAACGGAAGTTGGGCACTACACCGTCACGGGCACAAGCGAGCATGGCTCCACCGATACGGAACTCGAGATTCGCGTAACAGACTCTCCGGTCATGGCCCTCGGCACCTACGGGGACGGCACTCTTATGGTGCACCGTATTGACCCCTTCAGCGGCTCGCTCAGCCCCTTGGGCCTTGAGTACGCGCCTGACGAAGCCGGGGCCCTGGGCGACGTGGTCGTGCACCCCGCCGGACACCTAGCTTGGACTGCAAACAACGGTGAGTTGGGCAGCTCCCAGGATGTCTCAGTCTTCAGCATCGCTCCGCAAACGGGCTTACCGCAATACACCTCCTCACGTTCCTTCTTAGAGGGCGCCCACACCATGGGCCTCAGCCCGGATGGAACCCTGGCCTTCGTAGCATCCAAAGCCAACCACCGTATCCAGAGCCACACGGTGGACCAAATCACGGGGGAGCTCACCCCTATTGGGACCGCTGCAATCACCGGCACTAGCCCGGATCGGGTGATCGTCGATCCCCGGGGTCGCTTCGTCTGGTGCCAAAACTATCACGCCCGCAACCTCAACCTGTTCCTAATCGACCAGGTTACCGGAGAACTATCACCCGCTGGCGACCTGTCTTTCTTCACCCGGCGTCCCACCGACATGGTGCTGGACGACACGGGCGATCACCTCTATGTGAGCTTCGAAGAAACTTCAGAGATCCAACGCTTCCGTATCGACGGGAATGGGACCACGGGCTTCGATCTGGTTTGGGGCACGCGCACAACCACCGGGGGCTTGCCCAATTCCTTAGCCATCGGACCGGCGGGAACTTTCCTGACGGTTACCTGCGCCGGCAGCAACGAGCTGCGCGCCTACGCAGTGAATCGAGAAGACGGTGAATTGGCACTCGCTTCGATCCAAGAGCTGGACTTTGAACCCCACGGCGTGACCATGGACCAGTCGGGATCCTACGCCTATGTTTCGTACTCCGGCGAACACGAAATCAGTAGCCTACGCATCAACCCCAGCAACGGATCTCTCACTCGAACCAGCGAAATCCGCACACGCCCCGGGCTCAACTGCCTGACGATTTTGAATGCCAGCAGCCCCTTGGCCGCAGTGGCCTTGAATCTGTACTCGGTCAATGAACAATCAGAGGGCCTGTCGGCCTTTGATGTGGATCCCATAAGTGGCGCGCTCACGAGCAGCGGTCCAGACCAAGCCCTCGGCCTACGTCCCGATCACTTGGTGCTCGACCCCAGAGGCACGGCGGCCTGGATTGCCAACGAAGCCAACCAAACTTTGAGCACAGTACTGCTCGACGACAACGGCATGGTTTCGAACATGCCCGGAACGCCCGTGGACCTACCCGGCACACCGCAGGGCTTGGCAGTTGACCCTTCTGGGCACTACATCTTCGTCACCCTGGACATACCTGGCCGCCTGCTGGTATTCGCGGTCGGCGACACTCCCAGTGACCTAACCCTATCCCAGACCGTCAGCTTGACCAACGAACCCAAGGAGATCACCTGCGATTCAACTGGACGGTTTGTGCATGTGAGTGGTGCGGCGACTATTGCCACCTTGCTCTTTGAACAGGGGCAGTTGTCCTATGAGGCAGCCTTCGCCCCAGCCCCGGGAGATCCCAGTGGCCTGCGCTTCGCTGCCTCTGGGCGCCACGCCTACGCTTGCCTCACGGGCAGCCACTTGGTGGTGCCCTACTCCGTCCAGCAGACCAGTGGACAATTGGCTCCCTTGGCAGGAGCAGCACTCACCGTTCCGGGTACTCCCATCGCTTTTGAACCGGGCCTGCCGCGGATCCAGGATTCAGCCCCGGACGCTGGCGCAGTGGTGGGCCTCGAGCCTGGTCTCGGCGCCGCGTATGTGATCCTGGGACAAGACCCCACGAGCAACCCCAGTCTGCTGACTTTGACGATTCACGAGGACACTCAGCAGATGACCCTGGTGGAAGAAATCCCCCTTCTGTATGAGCCCCAAGATCTGCGGGTGAACCCCCTCGGGACCAAGCTCTATGTGCTCGATGGAGATGCGGACCGCATTGTGGTCCATTCCATCGCCCCGGAGCCCACGCTACTCAGCGTGGACGGCTTTGTGCCCACGGGAGTGGCACCCAAGGCCTTGGTCATCCGCAAGGGCTTGGAGTAGGGCTCCCGCGGCGGTGGGCTTGGCGTAGACTGGGCGTCTATGTCCCTGACCCTACTCACCGCTGCCCTAGCCCTTGTGCCCCAAGTGGATCGAATCACCGGCCAACCCTTTGCTACCCGCTCTCAAGTCCTAAGCCAGCACGGAATGGCTGCGACCAGCCATCCCTTAGCCACCGGGGCGGCGCTCGACATTCTCAAGGCAGGGGGCTCAGCAATGGACGCAGCGATTGCGGCCAATGCAGTGCTCTGTTTTGCAGAACCTACGGGCTGCGGCGTGGGCGGAGACCTCTTCGCCATCGTCTACGAAGCCAAGACAGGTGAGGTGCACGGATACAACGGCAGCGGGCGCTCGCCCATGAGCTTGAGCCTTGACGAGTTGCTTTCCCGCGGCCTGACTAAGATTCCAAGTCACGGAGCCCTGCCAGTCAGTGTGCCCGGCTGCGTGGAGGCTTGGGAACAATTGCACGGGCGCTTCGGCGCTTTGTCCCTCAAACAGGTTCTGCAGCCCGCGATCAGCTTGGCCACCGAGGGCGCGCCGGTGCCCCAGACGATCGCTTACTACTGGGGCCTCAGTGCCCCGCGGTTGAAGAAGTACGCGCACTTCGAAGAGACGTTCATGCCCGGGGGAAAAGCACCACGCGAGGGGGATGTGTTCGCCAATCCGCGTTTAGCCAAGACCCTTGCTGCCATCGCAGAGGGCGGCGCCAAGGCTTTCTACACGGGCACCATCGCCGAGACAATCGCCAAGGAAGTGCAAGACCAGGGAGGCTACTTGACCACGGAAGATCTGGCGCAGCATAAGGGGGAATGGACTCCGCCGGTATCCACCACCTACCGGGGCTATGAGGTGTTCGAACTGCCCCCCAACGGCCAAGGCATCGCTGCCCTGCAAATGTTGAACATCCTCGAACCCCACGACTTGAAAGCCATGGGGTTTGGCAGCACGGAACATCTGCACCTGTTTATCGAAGCCAAGAAGCTGGCCTTTGAGGACCGGGCGCGATTCTACGCGGACCCGTCCATGGCGCAAGTCCCCGTGGAACAGCTGATCTCGAAGGAATACGCCGAAACCAGGCGCGCCCTGATCGATCCCAAAAAGGCGTCCAAGTCCTTCCCCGCGGGCAACCCCGCCCTAGAAGAAGGAGACACGATTTATCTATGTGTCGCCGATGCTCAGGGCAACATGGTCAGCCTGATCCAAAGCAATTACCGAGGCATGGGATCTGGGATCACCCCGGATGGCCTCGGATTCATTCTGCAGGACCGGGGCGAGCTCTTCGACCTCACCCCTGGCCGGGCCAACACCTATGCTCCAGGCAAGCGTCCTTTCCACACGATCATCCCAGCCTTCGTCAAAAAGGGAGACCAGCCATTCCTCGCCTTTGGTGTGATGGGCGGAGCAACTCAACCCCAGGCCCATGCTTGGGTGCTGTGCAACATCATCGACTTTGGCATGAACCTGCAAGAAGCCGGGGATGCCTCGCGGGTGATCCACTTGGACTCCTCCCAACCAACCGGCGAGAGGATGACCGATGGTGGCCGCGTGGCCCTCGAAGGCGGTTTTGCTCCGGAGGTACTCGAAGCTTTGCGTGCCATGGGTCACCGCATTGGGGATCGACCAGGTGTGTTCGGGGGTTACCAAGCAGTAGGTCGCCATCCAAACAGTGGCTGCTGGGTCGGAGCAAGCGAAAGCCGCAAGGACGGGATGGCCGCGGGCTACTAGGAATTGCTCGCTGGCGTCTGCCTTTCCTGCACCATTCTGACGCCCTCGGCATGGGAGGAGCAGCCCTAGGGGACCCCACAAGGGAGGTAGGAAAAGCATTCCTGCACCGGACTGGGACAGCCCGGAACTTGTCCTAGGATAGGGATGTAGCGTTCCCTGCACGGCTTGGGGCCGCACCCTTTTCCGGTCGTGCCTAATCATGAACCGCATACTCACACTCAGCATCCTTATTGGCCTTTGCGCCTGCTCCGGCTCCTCGAACAGCGACTCCTCAGGTCTCACCGCGCCGAGCGGCTTGACCTATTTGGACGCGACTCTTTCTCTCATGATTGGCGTGCCAATCGCACCCTTGACCCCTGAAGTCGAAGGCAATGTGGCGAGTTGGAGCATTCAACCCCAATTACCCGGTGGGCTAACCCTCAGCCAGGTAGATGGCACGATCTCTGGCACTCCCTCTGCAGCAACCGAGTTTGAGGATTACACAATCACGGCGTCTAATGGAGGTGGCTCCATTTCGGTGGCCCTACCCCTGGGCGTCGCCCCGCCCCTGAGGCACCTGATCGCTGGTGGCCATTCCATGGCTTCGGTGGAAATGTTCCGCGTAGATGCCCGAACAGGAACAGCAGCCCACGATGGTTGGTTTGATACAGAATCAAGCCTTAAAGACCTGATCAGCCACCCCTCCCTGAGCGTCGCCTATGCGGTCGTCGGCAGCACCCCACCGAAACTCTACGTCTACCATGTACGCGCCGACTTGATCGCCCCAGAGCGCGTCCAATCACTAAGTGTGGGAGTCAGCGACTCCTATGGGCTTGCGGTGGACACCAGCGGACGTTCCCTGGTGATCACGGCGGAAGATGCGGACGAACTCTGGATCTACCCCCTGGCGTCTGATGGCCGCGTACTGGTGAGCCCCACGCTGATCAACACTGAGAATGCTCCACGCCTGCCCGTCTTTGCACACGACGCACAACACCTAGTGCTGGCAACTGGCACAGATGCAAGCGAGTACGCTCTCAGCACCTACGACCTAGATACAGCGGGCATCCCCGTGGGCGGCTCTCAGGTCACGGGCCTCAATGGATTTGAGCCCACTGCCCTGGCCTCCCTTGACGACCGCGTCTTCCTGGGCATCAGTGGGTTTGGAACCAACAAAATCCTCCCCATGGACTTAGTGAATGGCTCTCTCGTGGCTGATGGTCCCGGGGCAAAGGATGTGGGCGCAGGTCGCCCCACTGCCATCGCGGTCCAGCCCACTGGGCGTTCACTGGTGGTTCTACTGGGAGGCGCCGAGCCCGCGATCCAAAGGTTTATCCTGCTCAAGGACAGCCACGCTCTCGGAGCTTCCGGAGCACAATTCTCCCTGGGAGCCACACCCAGCGCTTTGACCTACGACTCCACAGGACGCTTCCTGTTCATTTCGACCATCGGCATCGACGGGTTGCTGGCCTTCGAAACCGACCCCAATAACGGGGCGCTTTTCAGCCGAGGTGCCTTCCGAACCCGCAGTGGCGCGGATCACTTGGCGGTTGTAGTGGGACCCGCGCCAGTGGTGGCCACCGTGCGCGGAGTCTTCGTCTCAGACAAAGGCCCCCAGTTGAGCAATGGCGGCCCCGGCATCGCCGACGGGATGATCCACCAATTTGAAATGGACCCCGCCACTGGACAGCTACAGACTTCAGCCTTGGCTATCCCGGTGGGCAATGATCCAGGCGAAACCCTGGTGCATCCCCGGGGCTCCCTGCTGTTCACCCTCGACATCCCGACTGCATCACTGTTGTCCCTGAGCGTAGACCGAAACGGTCTGCTCGACACCTCCCAATCAAACGTGCTCAGCACCCCGATTGACCCGCGCACCATGGCTCTCAACCCCTTGGGAACCGTGCTCTATCTTGCTACGGGAGGAGCCCAGGCTCCGCCCGCGGTGTATTCCTATGGGATCGATCAAGAGACCGGCCTCCTATCCTTGCTCGGGTCAAAGGAACTCTCCATGACGCCCTCGACCCTGCTCCCCGACCCCACCGGTCGTTGGCTTGTGGCTGCAGATATCAGCAGCGGCTTGTTGGCGAGCATTCCCCTCCTTGACGACGGGACCCCGGATGTAGCTGGAACGGTTTCCGAGTTGACGGTCACCGGTGGTCCTACCGCCATAACGTTCGCGCGCAATGGCCAAGATCTCTTTGTCGCCTTCAACAGCGCACACGTGATTCGAGGCTATCGACTGGAATCCCCCAGCGGCACCCTCTCGATCAAGTCCGGGAGCGATGGCGCCGGATTTGAAATCGAAACTGGCATCCTCAGCGAACCCTACGACATCGTGCACCACCCCTTCGAGACCTGGCTCTTCGCCACCTTGGAAGGCACGGGCGATGTGATTCAATCCGATTACTCCAACACCACCAGCGGTGCAACCATGGCTGGCATCTCTCTTGGCGACCTGGAGATCTCACCCCTGGGCCGTTTCATCTTCGCAGTGGATCTGGATGACCGCAGCGTCTCCGGGCTGCGCGTTGGATCGGACGGAATACCTCAACTACAGGCTTCCGCACCCCATGTGCTGGACAACCCCGTTGTGGTCCGCGCCAGCGTCACCTGGGAGTGACCCCCCACTCACCTCCAATAACAGAGCCGCCCCTCGCATTCAGCGAGGGGCGGCTCTATTCATTACCCAAGAGGGTCTGCCAATCAGTCCTTGGACTTCTTCATGTCCGCCAGGAGTTCCTTGATCTTGGGCTCCATGGCGCTTGACGAATGTCCCGTGGCAACGATCATGCCCTTGGCATCGATTAGGAAATAGGTGGGGTAGCCGCTGACGCGGTAGAGATCAGCGATCGAGCTGGCCTCGCCCTGGTAGGCGCTAATCCAAGAAACACCGTGCTTCTTAAGACCCTTTCTATAGGTCTCGGGGTCGTCACCGGTGTTGACGCCGATCAGTGCAAAGGGGCTGTCTTGATGGAGCTTCACGAGCTCCTGTAGGTGCGGCATGGCCGACCTGCAGGGGCCTCACCAGAAGCCGTAGAAGTCAATCAAGACCACCTTGCCACGGTAGTCCGATAGTTTGAACTCGTGTCCATCGATGGTGCGGCCCATGAATTCGGGGGCTTCCTTGCCCGCTTCCAGGTCTTCCGGCCGGGTGCGCTCGGCAAGCATCCGTAATCCGAACTCTGTGTCTCGGTAGTCGTCGAGCAGCTCGCCAATCAAGGCCTCCGCCTCTTCCTCGGCCTGCTTGCCTTCCACCTTTCTCAACATGCCCACCAGCTCGTACTTGGATTGGGCCTGAATCACGTGATCCTTGTTGTCCTTGGCCACGGTGCGCAGGGTCGTCATCACCCAATCCTCACCGAGGTGCTTGCGATCTTGGATGAAGGAGGCAACTGCATCTCCAAACCAAGCTTCCTGGGAGTAATCCTTGAGCAGCAACTTGGCCAGGCGCACCTTCTCAGGGGCGATCTCCGAGAGGCGTAGCCCCTTGTTGCGCAGAGACTTGGACATCCACACCAGAGCGCGACCGTCACCGTCATTCGCGAGGCTTTGAAAGCGATCCCAGAACAAACGCACGGGGTGCTTTTCGCGCAGCGCACGTTTGGCCTTGATACCCTTGGCCGTGCGCAGTTCCGCACGCCAGCCGTCGTAGGCCTCTTGAAAGTCGGTCTCCAAATCGCTGAAAGCATCAACGGTGATGGATTCCATCAGGACCTGGCTTGGGGTCACCTGGTTTGCTTGGTGTGCAGCGCCTGCGAAAAGAGGCGCAAGAAGAAGGGCGGTCGTAATCATGATGTTTCTTGGTAGGGGCGGCGGAACTCGCTGCCCGGTAATGATTCTAGCTCGAAGCAAGTCGAGAACAGGGTTAGACTTGCGTCAACTCGTCCGAGAGCTAGACCTAGATACTATTCGGGGCCTGCCTGGGGTACAGGGCGCTCCCAGGCGGCTGTGCGCTCATGGATGACTTGCACCAATTCGTCCAGAGCCACCTTTTCCTGCTCCATGGAATCCCGATGGCGCAGGGTGACCGTGCCATCTGAAAGGGTGTCCCCATCGATGGTCACACAATAGGGCGTGCCAATCTCGTCTTGGCGACGGTAGCGGCGCCCGATAGCACCCTTCTCGTCATAGAAACTGGCCAGATGGGCCTTCCGCAGGAGGGCCTCCACCTCGGCCGCCTTTTCAGGCATGCCGTCCTTCTTAACCAGGGGGAAGACGCCCACCGTGATCGGTGCCAGCTGGGGAGAGAAGTGCAGCACCGTGCGCACATCCTTGCCCACCTGCTGCTCTTCGTAGGCGTCAATCAGGAAGGTCAAGGCCATGCGGTTCACACCGCCCGCGGGCTCGATCACAAAGGGCGTGTAACGCTCCTTTGCTTGGGGATCAAAGTAGACCAGATCCGTTCCGCTGGCTTCGCTGTGACGCTTGAGGTCAAAGTCCGTGCGGCAGGCGACGCCCTCGAGCTCACCCCAACCAAATGGGTAGAGATACTCGATGTCCGCCGTTGCCGTGGAGTAGTGAGCTAACTCGTCTGTCTCGTGCTCGCGCATGCGCAGCTTGTCCGGGTTCAGACCAAGATTCAGATACCAGTCATAACGGGCTTTGCGCCAGTAGTCATACCACTGCTGCTCCTCTTCGGGGGGCACGAAGAACTCCATCTCCGCCTGTTCGAACTCGCGGGTGCGGAAAACGAAGTTGCCCGGGGTGATTTCGTTGCGGAAACTCTTGCCTATCTGGGCGATACCAAAGGGCGGCTTAAGGCGCCCGGCTTCCATCACGTTCTTGAAGTTCAGGAAAATTCCCTGGGCGGTCTCTGGGCGCAAGTACGCCACCGAAGCGGTTTCCTCCACCGCGCCAATGTGGGTCTTGAACATCAGGTTGAAAGCCCTGGGTTCTGTCAATTCACCCTGGCACTCGGTCGGCTTCTTGCTGGGCTTCTTGGGGCAGCGCGCATCGTCGAGCTTGTCCGCCCGAAAGCGCGCCTTGCACAACTTGCAATCCACCATCGGATCGCTGAAGCCCCCCACATGTCCGCTGGTTTCCCAGACGGTTGGGTTTTGAATGATCGCCGAGTCAAGCCCCACCACATTGGCCCGTTCCACCACCACATCATCCCACCAAGCGTCCTTGATGCGCCGCAGTAGTTCGACCCCCAGGGGGCCGTAGTCGTAGGTGTTCCCGATGCCTCCGTAGATTTCGGAGGCCTGGAAGATAAATCCTCTGCGCTTGCAGAGGGACACGATGGCGTCCATAACGCCGGTTGCTTGCTTGGCCATAGGGGTTTGTGGGAGCGCGGGGGAGAGCTCCGGGAGCAGAGTCTAGCAGGCCACTCGCCTCTCTTCAGGGGTCTCGTGAGAGAATCAGGGCCCCCGGGGGGGATGAACGGCTCCCGTACCCGGCGCAAAGGGGTGGGCTTTGGGATCTCGCGCGTCAACGATTTCCATCCGCTGACATCAGCGTCTCGCAGGGAGCGCCGGCTGAGTCATTGGACCGCAGGCCGAGGCAAGATCTGGCCGACCGAACACATGGACCGGGAAGGCCTGCTCAAGTGCCGACGTTCCGGGCCCGGCTTCCGTTAGAATAGTCCCCATGATCGCCCCCAGCGAACCACGACGCCCCCACGGCTGGCAAGCACCCCGCGCCTCCCAAGGCCGTCGGGAGTACTCTGCCGACCTCGACAAACTCGAAGAGCGCGTCCTGGCCGGGACGCGCATATCCGCGGAAGAAGCCCTCTTCTTGCACGAGCATGCGGACCTCTTGACCCTCGGCCGCATGGCCGACAGCGTGCGCCGCCGCCTGCATCCGGACAACCGTGTGACCTACATTGTCGATCGGAACATCAATCCGACCAACGTCTGTCTGACCGATTGTGGCTTCTGCGCCTTCTATCGCCCGCCGGGGCACCCGGAGGCCTACGTGCTTTCGCGGGATGAGATCTACCGCAAGGTTCAGGAAACCGTGGACCTGGGCGGGCAGCAACTCCTGATGCAAGGCGGACACCACCCGCACCTCTTGAGCGATTGGTGGTGCGAGTTGATCAGCGACATCTGCGAGCGCTTCGATATCAATTGCCACGCCCTCTCGGCCCCGGAAATCGACCACTTCAGCGTGATGGAAAAACGTCCCCTAGAGGATGTCATCAGTGACTTGAAGGAAGCGGGCCTCGGCAGCGTGCCTGGTGCCGGTGCCGAGATCCTAGTGGAGCGCGTGCGCAAGCTCATCGCCCCCAAAAAGACCACCACCGATCGCTGGCTCGAGGTCCACCAACGGGTGCATGAAGCGGGCCTGCGCTCTTCTGCCACCATGATGTATGGCAACTTGGAAACTCCCGCGGACCGGGTCGAGCACTTGATCCGCCTCCGGGATCTACAGGACACCACCGGCGGCTTCACCGCGTTTGCCTCCTGGAACACCCAACCCGACGGGGTCCCCGAGGAGCATATCTACCCAGAGAAGACCACTCCCGCGGTCTACCTGCGGGTGCAAGCCATCTCGCGCATCGTGCTCGATAACATAGTGAACCTCCAAACCAGCTATGTCACCCAAGGCAGCAAGCTGGCCCAGGTCAGTCTGCACTATGGAGCCAACGACTTTGGTGGAACCATGATCGAGGAGAACGTGGTCTCCGCTGCCGGATGCTTCAATCTAGAATCGATCCCGGGCCTCGAAGCGCAGATCTCTGGGGCTGGCTTCAGCCCCCGCCAACGCAATTCCTGGTACGGCCTAATCAACCCCGCCAAAGACGAACCCACTGGCCCCACCTGCCGCGAAGAGGCAGCCACCCACCGCGCAGCCCCCGCGGGCTGGATCAGCCCAAGCCCCAGCAACTCACTCTGATGCGCCCCCTCAGCGAACCCAAAGACACCGCCCGCCTCCAACAACGGGCGGCAGAAGCCGGCCTAGGCTCGATCTCTGAGAAGGTCCTCTCCGGGCAACGTCTCTCCAGCGAAGATGCCCTCGCCCTCTATGCGACTCCGGACTATCTCCTGGTGGGCATGCTCGCGAACCATGTGCGTGAGCGCATGCACGGGGATCTGACCTACTTCAACGTCAATCAGCACATCAACTACACGAACGTGTGCAACAAGCTCTGCCGCTTCTGCGCATTCCAGCGCCTTCCCAAGCAAGAGGGCGCCTACGTCTTCACCCCCGAGCAGGTGGCCCAGAAAATCACCGAGCAACTCGGCGAGCCGGTGACCGAGGTACACATGGTGGCGGGTATCTACCCCAAGCTTCCCTACGAGTACTACCTCGATATTCTGCGTGCGGTAAAGAGCGCGCGACCTGAGATCCACATCAAGGCCTTCACCATGATCGAGCTGATGCAGATCGCTCGAAGGGCCAAGAAGCCCCTGGAAGAGGTGCTGCCGGAACTGATCGAGGCGGGACTCGATTCCTGTCCAGGCGGAGGCGCAGAGATCTTTGCCGATCGGGTTCAAAAGGAAGGCTACCACCTAAAAAACACTGGCCAGCAATGGCTGGACACCACTCGCAAAGTGCATGCCGCAGGCCTGCGAAGCAACTGCACCATGCTGCATGGGCACATCGAAACCCAAGCGGAACGGGTGGACCACCTTGTGCGCCTACGTGAACTGCAGGACGAAACCGGCGGATTGCAGTGCTACATTCCCCTCTCCTTCCACCCGGCCAACACCGAGTGGAGCCACCTGCCCGGCCCCACCGCCCTGGACGAACTGCGCGAAATCGCCATCGGCCGCCTGATGCTGGACAACGTCCCGCACATCAAGGCCTACTGGATCATGCTCTCGATTCCCGTGGCCCAGCTGGCGCTCTCATTCGGCGCCGACGATGTGGACGGCACGGTGGTGGAAGAAAAAATCTACCACGAGGCGGGCGCAACGACGCCCCAGGGAGTTGCGCGCCAAGAGATCGAGAACTGGATCACCGAGGCTGGACGGATCCCCGTGGAGCGCGACACGCTCTACTCGGTGATCTGGAGCGGGAACGAGGAATTGGCCCCCGTGGGATCCGCCGCCCCAGTCCTGGGCTAGACCCTCAGCGCGG
>CALEMP010000082.1 GCA_937910685.1 uncultured bacterium | reverse complement strand
CGCCTAGGACGCCCAATGGCAGCGGCCCTGCTGCTGCTCCTCTGTTCGGCAACCCTTCCCCAGGGCGGCGCCGTTCCATGTGTTCCTGAAGGGGGCTGTGTGGTCGTCGAATGGCCCAATTGGGCGACAGCGCCTAACGTTCCCACTAGCGCCCGCCCCCTGGACAATCAGGGTATTGATGGACACGAATCAGATCCAATCACTCCCGATGACGACCTCGGGTCAGGTGCCTGGAAGACCGATGCCAATGGGAACACCTACCCCACCCTGGAAATCTGCAACCGCGGTGGCAGCCTTTCTGGACCCAACGGCAAAGACCAAAACGGCGGGTTTGAAGGTGACTGCATCGAAGTCAGCGTCGAAATCCCGATTAGATACAAAGTAACCATCACCTCTGGCCTCACAACTCACCTCGCTCCGGGAGGGGTTGGCACGAGCAGCACAGCAAGCGTCACCTATGAAATCTGGATTCGTACGACAATCGAATCCGAAGTCAAGGAGGTGTGTCCATGTGGATCCAAATGACCACACCTGGAGGCAAAGGGCCATGGATCGCAGGGAGCATTTGCCTTCTCCTGCTGGCGTTCGCGGTGGCCTTCAAGACTGATGCGAGGGAACAAGCGTTGAATTCTCCTGATCTGGTAAATCACCAGGATGAGGACTCTCACTCCACCCTTTTCGGTGAGCTCCGTGGGACCCGAATCGAACCAAACCCCACCGAGATTCCCATTGACGAAGTTGAGCCTGACACGGAGGCCATCCCAAATTCATGGATGGGTCTTCCTCGAGGGGTGCTCTTTGGTTGTGTCTATGATTTCGATGGTGTCCCCCTGACAAATTACAAAGTCCATTTCGAACCCGACGGAGACATCCAGGGCACGGTCTGCAGGACCAATCACATGGGTAACTACCAAAAGTCCCTCCCCCCCGGTCTCTGGACCGTCAGCATGGTATGCCACGAAAAGGAAAGCCAGGGCGTGGTTGGCTCGATTCCCCTGGGCGAAGTCCAGGTGATTGAAGATGGCAGGCACATGCTGGATCTCTACGAAGCTGGTACCCATCAGCTGATGGGAGGGATTAGCCTTAGGCCTGGGCTCAAACTAGGGAATGAGTTGAACCTGCAACCCAATGAGTCCGTCGGAGTGACAATCAAACTCTTGGATCCCTACGACACGAGCCGGGTCATTGCCACGGCCTTCTCCGGTGCAAACAAAAGCAAACACGATAGATACTTGGCACGCATCAGTCCGGAGAACACCGATGTCAGGTCCAAACCAGTCAAGTACGAGCCTGGACTCGGCTGGTTCTCAATGAGCGGCCTTGATCCGGCAGTCTATGAACTGCGTGCCTATCTGGATGTGGCCGAGAAGTACTACGTGAGCATGAGAATCGATCTTACCAAGGGCAATATGGAATTTGAGCCCATCTACCTTTCGGAAGAAGACTTCTTCTCCCATCGAGTGTTGGAGCTCTAACCACGATTGCGAAGACGACAAGTTAAACATCATCAGCGCCCAACCCTAAATTCGCGAGCCACCCACCCCACCATGGAACCGCACCCCCCGACCCGAGCATTCGCCCGGACTCGAGACCCAAGGGTGCACTCACTCACCCATCACCTTTGAACGAATACCATGAAACGAAACACCTACGAGACCTGTTCCCCTTCGCAACACTCACCTTCCCCCACCAGGAACCTGAGACGCCCAATGGCAGCGGCCCAGCTGCGGCTTTCCTGCGGCGCAGCCAAGTGGCTGGGCGCCTTCCTTCTGACCCTCGTTTTCTGTCCCTTCGCCCAGGCCCAGACTTCCGGTGGAGGAAGCGGCGGCGGGATGACAATGGCGGTGTGGGTGAGAGTGGTAAAGGTGGAAGAGTCTGACCTGAAGTCCGATTCCACATCCAGCAACGGTTGGTCTGGCTCAAGCACGTCTACATCTTGGGCGCTCAAATCTGACCTCGCCGGAGTGGCCGTCGCCGGTCAAGCAGAAGACACACAGAACTTCGCCGAAGCCCGGGTTTCCCTGGGAACCGCCGGCTTTCGCTACGAACGGTGGCGTAACTATGGAGATCCCGGAGAAGTGGAGAGCACCATGCGTCTCTCGCAAATATTATTGGGCGGCATCGATCTGCAAGACAAAATCGCCGAAGCCAGTACCCAGGTGCGTGCGGAGATCATCCACAACATCGGCGGCCAAGTGCATCTCTACATGGAAAACACTCATCGCCGGTCAACTGAGGGGGACTTTATCGGTCAGTTCACGGTTGGTGGATCAGCTCCCCCTGCCGGCCCTAACGTATCCATCAATGCTGGGGTTAGCCTGACCAACAAGGAGGGTTACTACCCCGCTCCAGAGCTTCCTCCGATCATCACTTACGCCGAAAGTTGTCAGGACGAGTACGAGATGATGCGCAAGGCCCATGGCTACCTAGAGGTCTTCGCTGACGGGAGCAACATCGGCGCAACCTACTGGGAAAGAGCACGAGCGATCGCGCTGGACGCCCTACTTATAGAAGAGACAACGAGCCGAGGACTCTGCCCCAAATGATCTGGCCAACCAGCAGGCGCCTGGCTGGGCTTGGCATGGTCGTCATCGCGACCTTAGTCATGACCTGGTTCATGGGCAACAAGCAAACCGACAAGCAGCTGGTGCCAGCAACTGAAGCGCCAGTGACCCGTGACTTACCAGATTCCCGATTAGTAGATCTCATGCCTCGTGCTGCCGACCTCGGTCTCCGCTGCCGCGTTTTGGGGCTGCACCCGGATGCCGAACTGGAATGGACTGTTGTGGATGGTTCCGTGCGCCGACAGCAAGGGAAGCTGCCCAGGAACCGGATCATCCAAAGCAATCTGGAGTTTCCGGCTTACATCCAACTTCAGATTGAGGGCCAGCCCGCCTGGGGCTGCGTCGTGGACGGGGAGCTTGAGCACGAGGCTCAGCTTCACATTCCTCCCACGGGAGAACTCGAGCTTATCTTTGATCCAGCCATCAAGAGAACGAATGACTCGCAAGCATCGATCCTCGATCCCAGCGAAGTCGCCAACCGCGATTCGAGTATTGCTCGAAGCCTCCTTAGGGGGGCGGCCCGAGGCAGCTTGAGTCGGCTCGTCGATCTGGAGCTGGTTCTGAGGCAGACCCTTGAACGAGAAGAGGGGACATGGGGAATGGAGCCTCACGCCACCCGGATTCCAGAGGCCGGGGTCGTGCTCTGGAAGCAGGTTCCAGCCAATACGCCCTTGCGCTGGGCCTCTCGTGATTTGACGGGGGTCGTCATTCAACCGATCCAC
>CALEMP010000081.1 GCA_937910685.1 uncultured bacterium | reverse complement strand
CCCTACTGGAATTGAACCGACACTCCGCCCGTGAAGTTGGACGTGGGAGTCGGGTTGAGATCGCGGAACCAACAAGCAAAGTGCCAAGTTTCTCCCGGTTGGATCACGGTCTGAACCGGATCCGGCATGGCGGCCATGTTCACATCGATGCCCATGGTCCCGTCGCTTCCGCTCATTTGAACTTGGGCGACAAAGCGACCGATCACTCCCCGTAGGCACAGGTTGCCCTGGGAGCCACCGGGTCCAACGACCAAGCCCGGGGATTGGGAGCAAAGGAAGTAGCCGAACTGACTGCTGGGCAAGTTGCTGGCCGTGAGGGACAGATCTTGGTGGCTGACTAGGGGACTGCCGACCACATGAATCTGGGCAGGGGCACCGGTGGAGTTGGCGGTTGAGGCGCAATAGTGGCTTGCCGTATCCACATAGGTGTCCAACTGGACAGCGCCGTCAATGAACTGGAGTTGCTCAAAGTTGACCAAGCGGTCGAGGCCGTCGCGATTCGGCACCGTGTCTTCCACGGTCAGGATTCCGTCCATCAGGTAGACCCCATAGTCCGCTTGCGGTCCGATGTAATCGCCCGTGTCAAAACCGGCTTGACCGTCCAGGTGGTCCTGGCCCCCCGGCGCCCTGCATTCGGTTGTTGCCAGAGTTGCCCACCAAGGTGCCGTCCTCACGATTGCCGCGCAGAGCGGTGTTCCCAGTGCCTAGGAGTTCCACGTGGTTCAGGTAGCGCGACTTGAAGGAGTACTCCAGGTTGCTGGCTTCCCGGGCGTGGAAGGTGCCGCTGAAGGTGGCAACGACTTCTGCTCGGTGGCTATGAAAGGGGGGGAAGAATCCTTCGAGAATCGAGACGATGTTGGGGTCGCCCGCTTCCATCTCCAAACGGCTAGAGAATACATACTCGCCGTTGTTGGGTTCGTGTGCCCACATGCCGTACCAGGTTTCCATGGTGAAGGCGAGGTACTCGAATGGGATGTCTGCGGCAGGCAGGCCAGGGGGCGGGCTGTAGAGTCCGGCGCTCACCGCATGACTTGCCGCATTTTCGATCTGACTTTGAAGCGCTGGCATGGTTGGAATCAGGCCATAGCCGTGCATCAAGTGAACGAGCTCTTCGTAAGAAGCGTCGCGTTCAGGATTCGGGCCCACATAGCGCACGCTTCCCGGCAGGATGATCTCATCGCCTAAAAGGTCTTGGAGGGGTGCCTCGTAGTCATCGAGGAATTGGTCCACTTGAGGTCCGCCATTCTCAAGGGAGTCGATCGTAGGGAAGAACATCATGGTCGCGCGCAGGTTGCCCATCGACTCTCGAAGGGCGCGCTTGTCCGAACCATATGTGCTGCCTGGAACATCCGTCATGTGCTGCTCTAGAATGCGCCGGGCATGGGCCACCTTTGCGTTACTGACATTGGCATGAATTAAGAAGTGAATTGGGTTGCCGTTGTCTGCCG
Organism: uncultured bacterium; assembly: GCA_937910685.1. Classification (GTDB taxonomy): domain Bacteria; phylum Planctomycetota; class UBA1135; order UBA1135. The sequence goes on along the minus strand of CALEMP010000081.1, from coordinate 562 downwards.
TGATCTTGGTGTAGCGATCAAACACGTTGGTGATCGTCGGGTGCACTGTGCCTGGCAAGCTGACAATTCCATCGGGGGAGCCCGATGTATCAATGTTGTCGAGGGATCCCGCGATGGGTCCTCCTTGGGGCTGGGCGGCGGCAGTCACCGTGAAGCAAACGATGAGAGGGGCTAGGCAGAGAAACGGATTCTTCATGGGAGAGGGCCTTGAAGGGGCAAAGGGGAGAGAGCTCCCAATCATACCAGCTTCCACAAAAGCGGGAGGAGGCGTCGACTCACACCGCGTGGCAAAGCATGCGCAACGGTCCATGGACGCCTCGCCGGGAAAATCTTCCTGTGAAAACACTTCGCCAGGGTGCCCCTATCGTGCCCTAGGCCTAGTGAGGCAGGGGGAAACCCACGCCTGTGGGCAGGTTCAGGGCGCGACTGGTTCCATTGGGCGCAACGGTCATGAACTGCAGGGGTTGCCCCACTTGTCCGATGCCACAGAAAATCTGGTTGTGGACCACGCGCATGGCGGGAGCAAAGTTAACTGTCCAATGGGCAGGTGTAAGTGGGGTGC
>CALEMP010000080.1 GCA_937910685.1 uncultured bacterium | reverse complement strand
CGTTGACGGTGGCGTCTTTGACTCCTCCCGCGAGCGCGGCACGGCAGCGGAATTCGCCGTGGGACAGCTGATCGCCGGCTGGAACGAAGCCTTGGCCCTGATGCACCCGGGCGATCGCTGGAAGCTAACAATCCCTGCAGACTTGGCCTACGGAGAGCGCGGCTCCCCCCCCCGCATCCCCGCCAACGCAATTTTGATCTTCGACATGGAACTGATCGAAGTCACCGAACGTGGCCTGCCCTTCGTCCCGTTCAAGGAAGCACCCGAGAACAAGACATTCAAGACAGGCACCCAATACCAACAACTGTTAGAGGGCAAAGGGGAAGCACCCGCCGACACCTTTGACTACGCCGGGATCCAGTGGGCGATCCACACGGAAGATGGGGAGTTGCTCTTCAACGCTTCCATGCTGGGCCAAGATCTGAGCGGCAAGTGCTCAACGATCCCCTTCGAGTTTTTCCAAGAGGCCCTGCACGTGCTCAAGCCCGGCGGATCCTGCAACCTGCGAGTGCCCAAGGCCGTAGGTGGCCCCTGGCTGAGCAAGCTGCGCATCACCAAGCCTTACGAGCACACCATCTGGCAGCTCCACTGCACTGAAGCGCGCAGTTACCCCAAGCCCGCATTCGTCCTCCCCCCCGAAGAGGAACTCACCACAACCCCTAGCGGCCTGAAGTACAAGATGGTGCGTAAGGGCCAGGGCAAACTGCCCGCCGGACCCCAGTCCAAGGTCACCGTGCACTACTGCGGCTGGTTGACCAACGGCACCCAATTCGACGCCTCCTATGAGCGCGGCGAGCCGATCTCCTTTGGCCTCAATCAGGTCATTGCCGGTTGGACCGAGGGCATGCAAATGGTGGCCGAAGGTGGCGCAGCCATCCTGGTCATCCCTTCCGACCTAGGCTACGGCGACCGCGGGTCGCCCCCCACCATTCCCGGTGGCGCAACGTTGGTCTTCTATGTTGAGACCCTCAGCGTACAAGACTGATTCGCGCGCATAACCAAGACGCACAAGCGCTCGGCTGACCAGCCGTCTGTGCACTATAAAAGGAGACGAACACTATGAAAGACCATAAGAAGATGACCGGATTGGCAGTGGATGCCCTCGTTGAGAACTCCATGAAAAAGGGAGCTACTGATGAGCGCAGCTAACTCCAAGCCCGAATTTCTGCTCCCCTCCGAAGAGGAGTTGACCACAACGCCCAGCGGCCTGAAGTACAAGATCGTGCGCAAGGGCGAGGGCAAACTGCCCGCCGGACCCCGGTCTAAGGTCACCGTGCACTACTGCGGCTGGTTGACCAACGGCACCCAATTCGACGCCTCCTATGACCGCGGCGAGTCGATCTCCTTTGGCCTCAATCAGGTCATTGCGGGTTGGACCGAGGGCATGCAAATGGTGGCCGAAGGTGGCGCGGCGATCCTCGTGATCCCCTCCGACCTGGGCTACGGCGACCGCGGGTCGCCCCCCGTCATCCCGGGTGGCGCAACGTTGGTCTTCTATGTTGAGACCCTCAAAGTGAAAGACTGATTCGCGCCCATAGCCCAAGAGGCACAAGCGCCCCGTTGACCAGCCGGTCAACGGGGCGCTCTCTTTTGCCAGGGATCGGGCCTCCCGGAAGAGCTATGCTCCCCCCATGGACGAGATCAAGCCCGAGGATGAATTGCGCGTATACGACTCCTATGTGGCAGGACGGTTGTCCGCAGGCTTGGCAGCAGGCGTACGCACAGGGTTGTTCGACACCTTGCATGGGAAAGGGCCCCTGACCCGCGTGGAGCTAGCCCACGCAACGGGTTTGCACGAGCGCGGCGTCCGCGCTTGGCTTTCCGCCATGGTCGCGGGGCAGTTGGTGATCGAGACCCAACCTGGATCCTATGCCCTCTCCCCTGTGGCAGCGCGGGACTGCGTGCGGGACAAGCCCGGCTCCCTCGCGGGATTGATCGACATGGAGATCGAGAACTTCCTCTCCCCTGCCCTGATCGTGGAGGGTCTCCAAGAGGGAGGCCCATGCGTCTACGGGAACAGCGATCCTTGGGCTGAGCACGCAACCGATCCTGCCAAAGCCCGCAGCTTCTCAGACGCCATGCACGCAATCAGCATGCGACCCGCCGAAGCCCTCGCCCAAGCGGCGAACCTGACCGACGCCCGCCGATTGCTCGACGCCGGCGGCGGCTCCGGCACGATTTCCGTCGCCCTCGCCCGGGCCTTCCCAAAACTTCACTGCACGATCCTAGAGATCCCCCCGGTCCTGCCCCACATCGAAGAACGCGCCCAAGAAGAGGGACTCAGCGAACAAATCAGCGCCCTGGAAGGAGACCTCTTCGCCGACAGCTGGCCCGGAGACTTCGATGCGGTTCTCCTTTCTCAAATCTTGCACGACTGGAGCGATGAAGAAGCCGTGCGCCTCGTACGCCGCGCTTTCCAAGCCCTCGCCCCCGGGGGAACCCTGCTCATCCACGAGAAGCTGGTCACTCAGGATGGAGGCCCACTGGCCAATGGGCTGGTGAACCTGGACATGTTGGTTTGGACCGAAGGACGCCAGTGGAGCGCGGATGAATTGGAGGCGCTCTTGAAGGACGCGGGCTTTGAGAGCGTTGATGTGACTGCAACCTACGGATACTGGTCGCTCGTCGCCGGAACCAAGCCCAGTTAGGCTACGGGCAGTAGAAAGCGCGAGGGCTGCGGCCCACATGGTCTTGCCTCCGCCCCTTGGGAGCCATCTCCCCGTCTTACTCCGCCTCTCCTCCGGGCTTCTGAAAGATCAGAAGGTGATTGAACCCGCGCAGAAAGAAATTCCCCTCCTCCGCGGCCTGGCGATAGCGAACGTCCTCCAGCTTATTGCTCCCGCGCACCACGGCAATGTGATCCACTGCGGTGAAACGTCGCTCCAACAAACCTGAGAGCCGAGCAGCAATAGGCACAAAGCCCTTCTTTTTCTTGAATGTGTCGCTCACCAGGATGGCGAGGTAACGACCATCCCCAAGCACCCGTTCGGCCTCCCGGATCACGCGACCCAGGGCCTCCATGTAGCCCGCCTCAAAGGCATCGAGCTTGCCGATGCAGCGCGGATCCTCCGAGTAATCCAGGTGACTTGACCAAGGCGGATCCATGAACAAGAAATCCACCGTTCCAGCCTCAAGGGGCAAATCCCGCGCGTCGGCTTGCTGAATGTCGTCGCGCAGGGGTCTTAAATCAAAACCGCGAGACGCCCTCCCAAGCTCGGATGCAACATCCAGAGTCGTGCCGCCACCGCAGAACGGATCAACCACCAAATCCCCGGGCTTGGTGTAGCGCTGGAGCAAGTTCCAAAGCAAGTAACTCGGGGTGCGCCCCTCATAATCCGGCAATCCATAAGTCTTGTTCCCGTGCTGCTGGGACGGGTGGTGCCAGAGGGTCGTGGATTGCAGCCGCAGGGGCTTGCTTGAGTGGCGCTGGTTGCGGCGCGGAGGGTTGGAGGGAGGAGGCATCATGGGTTCGAATGGAAGTGTACGCTGGGCCCATGGCCACAATGCAATTCGAGATTCCCCTGCCTGCAACCTGCAGCGTACCCACGGTCACCAGCTGGTGGGACGAGGGCGACTCCCAGCGTGCGGCGATTCTTCTGGCCCACGGGGCCGGGGCGGATTGCCTGAGCCCCTTTATGGAAGCCATGGCCAGTGCCCTCGTGGCCCGGGGGCTCGGGGTACTGCGTTTTCGCTATGCCTATTCCGAGCGCATGGCCCGGGAAGAACGGCGCATGCCGCCTGACCGCACCCCCCGCTTGGAAGAGGTTCATTCCCTGGCCCTCGCCCAACTCCAAGATCTCGCCCAAGGTCAACCCTTGGTTCTGGGCGGCAAATCCATGGGCTCACGCATGGGCTCCCATCTAGCAGCCAAGGGCGCGGATGTGCGTGCCCTGTTCCACCTAGGCTTCCCCCTGCACCCCACCAAAAAACCGGGAGTCGAACGTGCTCAGCACTTTCGCTCGATCCCGCAACCCGCCATTTTCTTACAAGGCACCCGCGACCCCCTGTGCGATTTGGATCTGCTACGCGGTGTCATCGAAAATCACGGGGGTCCGGTGACTTTGAAAATCATCGAAGGCGCCGGACACGACTTCAAGGTGCGCAAACGCGACCCGTCCTACCGCCCCGACGAAGAGATCTTGGAGCACCTGGCCGAAACCATCGACGACTGGCTGCGAACCACGATTGGCGCTTAGGGCTAGGTCAGCCAGCAAGGTGCTGACACGCGCGTTGCTCGTCGTCACAGTCGAACGCGCAGCAATCTTGCGGGGATGAATCAGATGCGCAGCATCCAGCGGGCTCCGGGACTTCCTGGGAAGCACCGGGAACAGGTCGCGAACTCCGGGCCTCAACCCCACGGGCACTGTTCAAGAACCCGCCAGCTAGGACGAGTGTCGATGCGCAAATCGCAAGAAACAGAATCAGGGGACGGATAAGGGTTTTCATCAGATGCTGGGCCAAGGAGGCGCGGAATCACTCCAACGCTCCTGACTTACTCTTCCCATACGGAAGAGTCTCCAACTTCTTGGAGGGAATCGCGTTTCAGCGCCCGGGCATCGGCTCTAAACCCCGTAGCCCCAAGCACTTGCGGAACCCCATTGATGGGCATGGAAATGCCCAGATCAGGCAAATCAACTCCCTAGCCCTCGGCTAGGTGCTTCTCTGCCCAGTGCACGAGCTTCGCGTGCTGCTGATGAAAGTCGTGGCTGCCACCGCTGACCGGTGCCTTGAAGAAACACGCCGTCGCGGTCAAGGACCCACCCTCACCAGCGCGCTGGGCGAAGTCCACCAACCGGATCAAGTCCAAGACCAAGGGCGCGGCAAGCGCCGAATCGCTGCCCGTCCAGGTCATTTGCAGGGTCATGCGGGCTCCTAAAAAGCCCTCGAAGTGAACCAGATCCATGGCGGTTTTCCAATCGCCCAAGGACGGCACATAGTCGATGCCCACGCCCGTGTGCAACTCATCACCGTCCCCCAAGAGTTCACGCAGGGCACGGTCCTTGTTCTCAATCTTGGTCGCACGGTGCGCACTGTCCGAAAGCACCGCCCCGTCGCGGTTGCCCAACATGTTGTAACCCTGCCACGCGTGCACCTTGAGGGCCCGGTGGGTGAACATGGGAGCCAATGCCGTCTTCAGCAGAGTCTCGCCGGTCTTCCCATCGCGACCCGCATGGGCCACGCCCTTTTTCTCGGCTAGCTCCATCAACGCCGGGATCGACGCGGAGCGGTTCGGGGTGAAGTTCACCAGCGGTCGCCCGGATGAAAGGGCCGCATAGGCGTAGAGCACGCTTGCGGGCTGGCTCCGGCCACTGTCGAGTTCTTCCTCGAAAGCTGCCAAGGACTGCCAAGCTGGACGCGCCTCCTGTTGGGCTTCGGTGCTGGAAAGGTCCACCACAACCATGCCGTCCAGTTTGTTTTCGGCCTCAAAGGAATCCCAATCGGCGATCACCCTGGCGACTTGTTCCCGGGGCAAGAGGGCTCCCAACTCTGCGGATCGCGGATCCAAATCCTGTCCCCCCACTTCGGCGGCGTCCAATATTCCCGGTCGCGTGGCGGCGGAAAAGAGGTCGCCCTCTTCCGCACAGGCCTGCGCCAAGTCACCGGGCAGGACCCCGGCCTGGACCAATTCCCCAACGGAAGCGGAGAGGTCACGGGTCGATACCTCGTGCCCTCCAAAAACCAAATCATCCTCGGACGCTAGGGGCAGTTCGCAAAAGGGCTCACCATCAGTGACCACACCGGTGGCACCGAGCAAACCACGCCGCAGGCCAAAAACGCCATAGGCCAAACACGTGCTAATGGCGCCGCGAGCGCCAATCAACCAAACGCCCAGGGGCGCGCTACGGGGAGAAACGGTCAAAATAGGAGGGATAGGCGCGGGTTTATTGGTTCTTGAGATGCTCTAGCCAGTGCTGGACCAGGCGGGCATCCCGCGCGGAATCGAGCACTCCCTTCTTTGGCCCCACAGGGGGCAGGGAGCTCGATCCGCCTTCTGCAGGCTGCTGAGGGCCGGGTATTGTGCCTTCTTTGGGGGCGGGAGTCTGCCCCTGGAGTGTGGGTTGGGACGAGGAAGTTGCCGAGCCGGATACCTCTCGGCCGTTTTCTACCGAATCACGGCCAAGGTCCCCTTGGGCCACAGCAGAGGAATCCTGGTCCCGGCCGGCGGTCATGGCCATCAGGGCCGCTTCCCCCGCCCGCCGTGCCTGGGCCAGGGCCTCCTGGGCAGCGGGCTCCCCTGCGACCCGTCCCTCAAGAGCACCGGCATCTTCGAGCCAGTCGCTCAGCCGTTCCAAGTCCTCCGGGCCCGCCAATTGGGTGTCGATACCTCGGGCCTCCTGAGCCAATCCCAGAGCATCCTGGGCCACATCCTGGGACAGGCGACCCTCGCTGACCGCGGTCAATACCTGGTCCGCAGCAGCGCTGGCCCCAGCCCGCACCACTTCCATGGTGCCCTGAGCCACGGTGGCCCGGAGAATCTCTGGCTGCATCTCGCTGACCAGGGAGAGCAGCACGCCCCCGACCAAGGGCGCCAACAACAAGGGCCAGGAATCCGGCAGGGCCAAGCGCCAGAGGCGGCGGGGAGGCACGCGCATGAGCACACGCCGAGCGGCAAGTTCTGCGAGGGGTTCGGGGGACGCTCCCTGGGTTTGGCAAACGGCGCTGAGTTCGGCCATTCCAACCAGTTGACTGAGGTCCTCCGCAACTTGCGTAACGGACCGCCGATGGGCGAGGCCCCAGGTGAGTGCGGCGCAACAGCTCGCAAGACTAGCGCTGAACAGGACGGCTGTGCTGGCGGGAGCGTGCCCGTCACTCACCGCAAGGGCCGTCAAACAAAGATAGACCCCAAAGCCCAATAACAATCCCTCGGCCAGACGTGCAGCAGCGCGGGCCCGTGTCCCATGGCGCAGTGCGCTCAAGAGCGCATTCGTGTGAGCAGTCGCCGAAGGTTCAGAATTCAACGGCCATCACCGGGATCGGGGGCGGCCGTGACCAGGGGCAGACCAACTGGACTGTCCCACCCCATCGGGATGCGGCTCTTGGAAAAGATCAAACGCACTTCACTTCCCCGGGGCGGCAGAAGCCACGCGTTGGCCAACCAAGCAGACTGATCCACGCACTCGGGCCGTGCGGTGGTCAAGAGGGTGTGCCCCTCGCGAAAGAAACTCACGTTGATCAAGTTCCCATTGACCGCCGCGGCAAAAACCTCGGGGCTATTCTCGCCGCGCTCGATCATCTGGGATCCGAGATAAATGAACGCGTGCCGCCGGAGAGTGCGCCCGCGAAAACGATCTCGCACTAAATCTTCGATGCGAAACAAATAGGTCTCCTCCCCCTCGCGCCACCCCACATAGAGGAAGAAGCCATCCCCCTCGGGCAGAGTCACCTCATAGGGAAGCACCCCAGCGTCGATTTCAGCCTGGCTTGGCAGCGGATCCATGGGCGCCCAATCCGCATTGGTCCCGGGCTTGGCCCCGAGGGTCAAAAGCGCCGCGTTCAGCATCTCCGGGTCCACATCGGTGAGCAAGAGGGTCTCGTGGGCGGCTCCCTGCGGCCCAGCCAGGAGGTACTCCAATAGGTCGTTGGTCACGGCCACCTCCGCAGGAATCGAAACCCGACCCTGGTCTAGCTCCAGGGCAATCCCCTGGGCCTCAAACACATCCCGCAAACCCGCCAAGGGGTCAGGGCCATCGGCGGGGTCCTGGGCCCAACCCACCAGGAGCGGCGTCAAACTAGCCAAGGCCAAGAGGGAAATGCGCGAATTGAAGTTCATGACAAAGGGCAAACGGGCCGGCAAGGGGTGGGGTTCATGGGCAAACTTGCCCAGTTCATCAGTGGCTCGATCGGAGGGCATCGATATCGACTCCGATGCGCTCCAACTCGGGCTGCAGCAACGTCAGGATGCCCTCCGCAAATTGACGGATTTCATACTGAGCATCCACCGACAGACGTTGGTCCAGGAAGTGCAGCACGCCTTGCAGGCTGACGGTCCAATAGGCCTGGGTGTAGAGGCTCTGGGGAAGCATCATGCGCGCGATCTCCTTGGCTACGCCGCGCTCGATACGATCCTCGTAACGCTCGAAAGAGGCGTTGCACTCGTCGAGCATCGCTTGACGTTCGCCCGCGTGATCGAAGTCTGCGGGCAAATCCACAGACGCTTGCTTGTTCCCATGGGAAGGATTCGAGCGCATGGTGCTGGGCACATAGAACTCGGGGGTCCACTGCACATAGCGACCGCTGATCTCGTTCCAGGAACAACCCTTGTCCGTGTCGAAGAAGACGTCGAACACATCCAGTGAAACGGAGTGGCCGTTGGCCTCGTACTCGCGCCAGCCGGATCCCACCTGGTACTTGAACGCTTGACGGAAGACAAACAGAGGCGCCTTCCAATGGAACGTAAAGAACGAATGGCGGAAGGGTGAAGTATGCCCGTGCTTCCACAGGAACCCGCACAGCTTGCTGTCCGCATCGGCAAAGGAATCCTTACGCTTGTCGTAAGAAATACGCGCAGCATTGACCACCTTGAGGGACGAATCCTCTTGCATGCGGTCCACGAGAGAGATGAACCCGATGCCGTCATCAAGGGTCTCAATCGCCCCAACGGGGAGGGTAACGGATGTCGTGCTCATGGTTGATTGTCGTGTTGCAATAGGGGAAAGGATTCGGTGCGCAGGGAGCCTATTGTACCCGCCTCACGCGAGACCATCAACGGCCCAAACGGCCCCGTTGGGATTGGGAAAGGCCCCGCAGGGCTCGACCCAGGTGGCGCTCGATTACGGCCGGATCCCCAGCCCCAGGGCCCGCCCGCAGCCACCGCACCTGCAAGCTGCTGCGTGGGTTTTGTTCCCCTGCTAGGGCTACCCGGGCAGCGCTCAGGAGCCGGGCAGAGGTATTCTTATCCCGGGCTGCAAAGTGGGCCAGCTCGTACAGAAGCCTCGCGTCGAGGCGCCACCACTCCCCCGCAGCAGCCAAGACTGCGGGGGCCTGACCATTGTTGGCCAAGGCCCGGAAGGCCTCCAGTTCGGGGCGCCAGTTCGAGAGGGTCCCAGGCAGACTTTCCCCACGAAACCGCAGAGTCATGTAGGAAGCCGCTTGGGCCATGGGCCGCTCCAGGATCAGCCCCAACCATTCCTGGGGCACGGGCCCGCCACAGGCCAGGGCGCGCAACAGGTCCAGTAATTCGGATCCCACAAAGGGGTTTGCGGGCATGGCCACCCCATCTGCAAGGCGGGCTTCCAATTCTCGACGCAGAAGCTCTTCCGCCCCTTCGAGATTGCACAATTGGTCCACCACCGCCAGCCGCAAATCAGGGGAGGCAAGTTGCAACAGGGGAGCCAATGCCTCCAGATCCTTGCACTGGCCAAGGGCTTCGATGGCTGCTACTTGAACCTCTTGTTGCCCGGCGGGGTCCGCGATCCAACGGACAAAGTCCCCACCCAGGGACACTTCCTTCAGCCGGCCCAAGGCGCGCACCGCCCGCAACTGCAGAACCCGGTCCACCGAGTCGAACAGCTCAACCAAGGTGCTGCGGAAAGGCTCAATATCTGCTTGCCAGCGCACCCCTTGCAAGGCCGCTTCGAATCGCAGACGGGGTGGATTTCCCAGCTCCATGACGCCCAACAGATCGGCGCGGCCGTCCCCACCGCGAGCCAACACGGCCAGCGCCGCCTTGCCTAACTCGTGGCGCGTGGATGGATGATTCTTGCTGGCGATTTGCAACCCGCGCCGGGTCAATTCTCGCGAGCCTTCGGGATTCACCCGTGCGAGGGCTTGCAAGAGATCAGTGGCCGTCGCCTCCGCCCGCCGACGGTCTGTGTCCTCGGCTCCCTCGACCACGCCCAAGGCCCGGGCCAACTCCTCCTCCAAGACTTCGCTCACCCCCGCATCTCCCCGAAACCGCCCAAGCAACTCGATAGCCCCGCTGGCGTCCGTCGGTTCATCCGTAAGCAACTTCAAGAAGTCCGCCCGGAATGCCGGCAAGGCCCGGCCCCGGGGCAAATCCCGCAGGCGCTCCCGGCGAGCTCCAGCAGGTAACCTGGCCCAACGATCCCGCAAGGCTTGTTCCTGGTCCGGGTCGAGTTCCACATCGGACAACCAGCGAAAGGCCGCTAAGCGCAGGCTGGGAGCAGGCCCCTGCACCAATTCCAAAAACAAAGTGACCCACTCTTTTGCGTGGGGTCCATTCAGTTGGCCCGAGGCAAAGAGCGCAATGTCAAAACGCAGGGCCGCATTCCGATCGGAAAAGAGCCAGGGCTCCAGGTCCGCCGCGCGCCAGCGATACTTGCGCCCGCCCAAGGTCTGCCAAAAAATCAAGGCGCGCTCATCGTCAAGAGCCTGCCCCACCGAGGCCGCCTGCTTGGGAGGCAGGCATAGGGCTGCCCCTTCCAACAGTAACTCCAGTGAAGCCTCCGCGTCCAAGTCCATAGCCTCGGCCTGTTCGAACAACCCAAGGCCCAGGGTCTTGGCCAAGGTCAAGTCTTCGCGCTCTCCCAAGAGTTGCGCCAACTGCCGGCGCTGCTTCAGTACGCGCTGGTGGTCGATACCGGCACAGAATTCCCCAAGGAGCACGGGCATCAACGGGTCGAGCCCAGCGCTGACGCATAGGCCTTCAATCAGGATCTGATCGGGATGGTCCGAAGCGCGCAGGGCCAGGGCAAGCTCTGGGGACACTCCGCCCAGGGACAAGGGCTCCAGCGCATCGGCCAACTCCACCGCGCCCCACAAAACCGCGTCCCGTTGTTCTCGCCAAGCACCTGGTCCCGCGGTCATCAAGTGCCAATGGGCCACGGCGCGAACCATCGGGTCCCCATCCTCCACCAGCTCAGCCAACACCGTGGGCAGGCCGCAACGGGCAGCGGCGGTGCGCACGAGTGGGTGCACATCCTTTGCCAGGCCCATCATTTCCGCCTGAAAAGTTTCGGATTCGGCGCCTCCCCCACTCACGAGAGCACGAATCGCTCCGGCACGCACATTGGGTTGGGGATGGTCCAAGCAAGCGCGTACCTGATCCAACACCATCTCCAGGACCCCACCGGTTTCGGAGCGCGCAATGGCTTCCAAGGCCACCAATCGTTCGGCCCAGGAATCAGAAACCAGCAGTGCGTCGAGCCGCTCCCCTTGCCCTCCATCGCCAAGTGCGAGCACCCGGATGCGTGCCTCGCGCTCCACCGCGTCGGATTGGGCAAAGGCTCCTAGGGCCAAGGCGCCAAAGAGGGTTGCCACCAGCGACCCTCTGAATAGTCTGCCCAGGATTCCCCTCACGCACCTTCCCCCCGCATCTCGCGGAAGGCTCCAGGCAAACCGTCGATCAGATCCCCAGCAATCAAGCACTCGGGTCCTAACTTAGCCCGCTGCAAGTCGCCAGCTCGGGCGTGCAATTCGACTCCGGCGCAAACCGCATCCAAGCTGCCGTAGGCATTTCCATCGTCCGTACAGCGGCACAACAGTGCCGCAATGATCCCGCTCAACACATCCCCCGATCCGGCGGTGGCCATGCCCGCATTCCCCCCTTGGCAAACCCACGAGCGATCGCCGCGCACAACCACGGTTCTTTGTCCCTTGAGCACCACGGTTGCTTGGGTGATCTCCGCCAAGCGACGCGCGGCTGCCAGCCGGTCTTCGTCGCTGCTACCAAAGTCTTCACCCAGCAGCCCGCGCGCTTCACCGGGATGGGGCGTCAAGATCACTTCGCACTTGGCCTTGACCACCAAGTCTGGATGGCCCGACAACACGCCCAGGGCATCCGCGTCCAACAGGAGCGGCGTCGTGTTGTCTTGGTCTTCGAGCAAGCGGTGCACCAATTCACGCGTGCTCCCCGAACGTGTCAAACCCGGTCCCACGAGACGCACATTGTGGCGCAGATTGCGCAGGGCGCTGGGAATGCGTCCCGCGAGCAAGTCACGCTTGGCGCTCACATCGAGATGCAAGACCTCGGGGCATGCGCCGGCCACGATGGGCAAGGTACCCGGCCAAAGGTGGACCACTGTGACCAACCCGGCCCCCGTGCGCTGGGCCGCGCGGGCGGCGAGGATCGCCGCCCCGGGCATCTCCGTCGAACCCGCGATGCACAGCACACGCCCCGCATCCCCCTTGTGGGAGTCCCCGGGAAGGGGTTCGGGGAGGTGGGGCTCGGGGAGGGAAGACACGGGGGGATTGGACGAAGATTTCGCCATGGATCCGACTCTAACCCGAGGGAGGCGGTCAGCGAGGGTTATCCTGCCCACGAGCCACCATGAACCCTCCCCGCCCCGCCTCCTGGATCGCCTTCCTCCTGCCCCTGATCCTGCCCCTGATCCTGCTAGGTGCGGTGGGCTTGGCAGCCGCCATTCTGACCCTCAGGCCTGATTCGATCCTCACCTGGGTGGGCTACGGGGTCGCCGGCTTGGTGCTGCTGTGGCTCGGGGCCACCACTTTTTGGCCCGCGCGAGCCGACCGGGCCTGCCCGGAATGCGGCCAAGAGAGCCTGGAACGCATGGACCCAAAAACCACCATGGGCCTACTCTGCACCCTCTGCACCTACCAGGACCCCCAGGCCAGCGGCTGGTTCCTAGCCGAGGAAGAAGAAACCGACCTGGAAGATCTCGTGCGCCAGCAAAGGCAGGCCCTGCGCGATTCCCGACGATGAAACCCGGGCTCCCGTGAGCCATACTGATCCCAGAATGGATTCCCCCAACGAACCCCAGATCCCCGTGCGGCTGTGCAACCTCATTTTGCGGGACAACTCAAACGAGCAGTGGCTGCAGCTGGCCGAAGTCGACGGCACGCGCGGTTTCCCCATCGTGATCGGCATCAACGAGGCCCATGAGATCCAGCGCGTCCTGACCGGCACGGAGCCCCCGCGCCCCATGACCCATCAACTGGCCCTCGAATCGATTCAAGCCCTCGGCGGTCAGGTGGAACGGGTCGCGATCACCGACCTGAAAGACAACACCTTCTACGCCCAACTGATCCTGCGCACCCAGGATGGAACCGAACTTGCGATCGAGTCCCGCCCCAGCGACGCCTTGGCCCTAGGGCTGCGTGCCGGCTGCGAGATCCACGTGGCCGAAAGCGTCCTTGAGTCAGCCCGCACGGACCAGAGCGGCCAAGATCCCTTGGACGATCCCAAGGATTTCTAGCTGCACGCTCACCAGAACCGGAATCACCAGATCCCGGGTGAACGCCCCGGCACCATCCACTTGCCATGTGGCACCCTGTGGCGGGGTGCGCCCCCACGAGACCTAGCCGATCTTGCCGCGAGGCTTCTCGCCGCCTTGCTGGGCCTCTTCGGGCTTGGCCTCTTCCTTCGCGCGCTTCCCGCGAATCTCGCGCTCGCCTGTGTCGGATTTACGCTGGCCCTTGAGCGTGCCGTCCTCTTGCAAGGTCCCTTCATAGTGGGAAGTGCCGTAGGACTCTGACTTGTACATGCCCTTGACGGTTTTGGTTTCCTTGTCGTAGGTCATGTTGAGCAAGGGGCCGCCGCTCCCCATGACTCCAAGGTCTCCGGAGATGGAATCGTCCTCGTGGTGCTGAAAAGTCAGGGTGAACTCGAAGACGACTTCGCCTTCTGAGTACATGGCCATGTCCCACTTGCCCTCGAGGGGTCCGCTAGCTTCGGGACTGCTGGAGGCTTCCACCGCGGCAGCCTCTTCGGGCTCGGGCTCTTCCACGTAGCGAGGCAAGATCGAATCGGCCATGGCTAGGTTGTAGGCGGTAACAGCCGAGCAAACGGCGGATTGAACCAGGTTCTCTTCCACCGCATAGCGCGTGGTGTCGTTTTGGGTGTGCCAAACAAAGCGGTAGTTGCGCGCCTCACGGCCGGTCAGACCCTTCTCGGTCCAATAGAAGCCCGGCACGCCGAGACGGTTGAAGGAGGCGTGGTCGCTGGAACCGCCGCTGGGCATCTTCTTTTGCACCGAGACCGAGATCGGCAGCTCGGTGAAGTGAGCATTGACCGGGGCAATGGCCTCTTCAAGTATGGGTGCCATCTCGGCGGTACAGTTCAGGCCGCCCTGATAGCCGGTCCCTCCGTCATCCACAAAGCAAGCAGAGATACCGTCCAACTGTCCTGTTTCCTTGAGCCACTCGGCGTAACGCTTGGACCCAAAGAGGCCCTGTTCTTCGCCACTCCATAGGCAGACGCGAATAGTCCGCCGGGGCTGGACCCCACTGGCAGCAAGAATCCGCGCGGCTTCGATCATCACCGACGCTCCGGTGCCATTGTCCTGACATCCCTGGGATCCGGGACCGTTCCAAGAATCCAGGTGAGCGGAAATAATCACGACCTCATCGGGAAACTCGGTGCCGCGGATCTCCCCAATCACATCAAACACAGGAAAGGGCCCTTCGGTGAAAAAGTGCACCAAGTCCGCTTCCAATTCCACGGGCTTGCCCGCGGAAAGTTGCTCGTCGAGAGCATCGTAGTCTGTCTTGCGAATGGTGATCGAACGCTCCGTGGAGAGGGTGTCCATGGTCAGTTCCAGCCAATTGCGAACGCCACCGGTGGTCACCTGATCATTGCGGCTGGCGCGGATGGTGCCGGCGATGTCCGCCTCCTCGATGGCCTCTTTGATCTCCTTGCGAAGACGAGACTTCTCCAGGCGTGACATTTCCTGTTCCTCACTTTCACCTTCCTCAGCCTCTTCGTCGTTGCTGCTGCCGCGACGACGGCGAGAGCTCACGTCCTCCAGGATCCAAGCCCCATCCAAACGATTGCGCACCGCTTCGAACTCTTCGGGGGTAGTGGGGCGCTTGAACACGAAACCACGCAGGGGTCCGTCCGTACCCGGCGCCCAGGCGCGGGTGGTGAATTCGAAATCGGCCTCCACAGGCGACACCATGCGCACGCTGGAGGGTCCGCGATCAAAGCGCACGGGAACCTCGCCCCACTTCCAGAGGTGCGCATTCTTCATGCCGTAGGAAGCGAACTTGCCCCGTGCCCAAGTGGATGCGCGCTCGAGTCCAGCAGATCCTGTCAAGCGCGGCCCGATTCCGAGGCACAACTCTTCCAGGGTTGCCCAGACCTGAGTGCGCTCGGTCCCCTCCTCAATCAGAGAGGCAATCGCTTCGGGAGAGCCCTGGGACGAGGCCGCAGAGGTCAGGGAGAAAGCGGGAAGGAGGGTCAGGGCCAGCAGGACAAGGAAACGTTGGATTTGCATGGTGGGTTCGCTCTTGGGGATAGGTCGTGCATGAATGCTAACGCCTATGGGCCCGGAGTGGGGCCCGAGCAACACACCTCCTACGGAGAAGCCTTCACTCGTCCCACCTAAGTGGCTACCTTGACCCGGTGCAGGACTCCCCTACCCACAACAGAACACCCTGGCTGGGGCTCTTTCTCCTGCTGTTTTCCTCCGCGAGCCTGCGCCTCTTCCCCATCCAGCACGGCCTGCCGGACAATCATGTGCCTGATACACATGTGGTGAAGGCCGCCCTAGGTATGGCCCAGGATCGAGATCTGATTCCTCCCGTGGGGCGCTGGAGCACCTACCCCAACCTCTTGCCCTATGTGTTGCTCCCATGCTATGCGGGTCAATTTGCGCTGGGGCGTATGAACGGGGAGTGGAGCGATCCCGGCGACTATGCCAAGGCAATCAAGTCGAGCCCCGAACGCGCGCACCTCTTGGCCCGTATCGTGCTCGCCTTGATCAGCGCCCTCGCTCCGATTTTTGTGGTGCTCGGTCTGCGAGCTGCCGGCTTCGGCTGGGGAGCATGGTGCGGAGGATGGCTCAGCGCGTCATCCCTCTTGCTGGTGCAGCTTGCCACACACGAACGACCATGGGCGCCCCTGGCCACTTTCATTGCCCTTAGCATGTGGCCCGCGGCTATCCACATAAGGACCGGGGCGGCGCGCCCCTTGTTGCTCTCCGGACTTGCAGCAGCCCTTGCCTTCAGTACACATCAGGCCGGAGCCTTCGCGGTCTTGATCCCGGCCATCGCCTGGGCCAGCACAACCCAAAGTTGGCAAGGGGCCGGCCTCAAGGAACGAATGCGCGTGGGATTCATCTGCGCGGGATTATTCCTGGTGGTAGCCCTCACCATCGGTCACCCCTATTTGATTCGGCACGGAATGACACCCACCGATGCGGTGGCGGCCGGCAGCCAACTAGAAGGGTCCCAACACCTTTCCATCGGTGGCCAATCCGTAGTCTTTCAGCTTTCTGCCGAGACCTTTCAAAAGCTCAGCAAGGCCTTGGTGGGATATGACCCGTTGCTGTTGATCTTAGCCCTGATTGGATTCGCCGCAGGTCTCAAGCGCCGTGAGACCCGGCCGGCCACGGGCTTTGCCCTCATCTGGGGCTTGTTCTTTTTGACCAACCAGAACGACCACGTGCGCTATCTGGTTCCCCTGGCCGTGGGATTGGCCTGGCCTGCGGGAATCGCCTGCGAAAGCCTCCTACGTAAACCCTTGCCCCGCACCCTATTGCTGCTGGGGTTCTGCCTGCCCTTGGCTCAGGCCCTGCGCCTCGGTGTCATCCTGCGCCGCCCGGACACCAGAGCCATGGCCCAGGCGGACCTCTTGCAACAGCAGGGGAACGAGCCCATTGCTGAGGGGGTCGGCGGACCCCATCTAGCACTCAGCCGCACGGCTCTCCGCCGCCTGGCTCAATTACGCGACCTACGCACACGCGAACTGCACCGTTTGGTGGTCTTGGAAGAAGGGGTTGAACCGGAGAGCGGCTATGGCCTCGACGCCCTGCCCCTTGAAGATGTATTTGAATTCGACCCGCGCCACCACGCATCCTGGCCCCGGGAAAAAACCATAGAGCGCCTCGGTAAGAACGCCAACGACCCCATCATGGTGCTGCGCGCCTTCGGCTGCGACACGATCCTGTTGGCGGACCGCACTCCCCTGGACGGGCATCCGCCCATGCTCATGGATCAGCGGGAGGCCACCCAAGAACCGGGGCCGGACCTCAGTCTGCACCCAGGGGGCGTCCGTCCAAGACTCAAACCCCTCGCCCTGCCTCCGCGCCCTTTGGCCAGTTGGAGTCCCGGCCAGAACGTCAGCGACGCACGCCTGCCCCTAGAGCTTGACTTCCCCCTAACAGAGCTCTGGAAAATCGAACGACCCGGTCCCCTGCTGCAGCTTTATCGGGTCCCACGCTGAGATCGGTGCCAATGGGCCGCATGAGTCGCTATGATCCCACCGCGTTCATCGCACGGAGGAGTGGCAGAGTGGCCGAACGCGGCGGTTTTGAAAACCGCTGACTCGAAAGGGTCCGGGGGTTCAAATCCCTCCTCCTCCGCCATCCACTCGCGCCATGAGCGCCTAGCGCTCACTTGATCTGTGCGTAGCGCCCTTCAAGGACGCGCATGCCCGGGCCCACGCCCAAGAGTCGATCCGAGGTGACGAACGCTGGTCCCTTGGCACCAATGATCGTGGTGGTGCGCTGGGCATAGGGCTTGCCGCGGTAGGTTCCCGAATCCACCACCACATAGGCCTTGTCCTGCAACCAACCTTGCATGGAACCGGAGAAGCCCATGTTGTCCATCCAAAGGATGTCGTAGCACTTACGCATGGTGTTCCAAGATGTCATGCGATACTCCTTATAAACCGGCATGCCCGGCTCCGGCTCGTTTTCCACGACTGTGATCAATGCCAGGCCGCCGGGGAAAAGGTCACTGCGCTCGATAGCGCTTACGGAAATCGCAGCCTGGCCCGGTTCGGGAATCATCGATCCCTGCAAACGGCTGACGCCCAAGCTCGAAGTGAGCTTGGCCAGTTCGCCCCGGGGTCGGGAGCTCTCGGAACTCGCGTCCCGAGCCACGCGACGCTCACCTCCAAAGGGTTCAAAGGTGCCGTCGATCATCACGAAACCCTCGTGGGTGTCGAGCATGGAAAGGACCTTCATCTTGCCCTTGCCATCTTCAAACGTAAATGTTCCGCGCTCGATCGCGAGCTTGCCCTGGTTCTCGCCCAAGGTCGCCGTCAAAAGAGTCGCACCGGTCCAAGTGGCAACGGAACGACTGACGCCCTTGCGGTTGTCGCAGGCGAAAGACACGAGGTGCCCCGCCTGGGGATCGAAGGCATAGAAAGTTGTGGAGCGATAGCCACCGGCCAGGACCTCGCCCAGATCCACCACCAATTGCTCGCGCACTCCGTGACCATCGAGGATTCTATCGACCACCAAGGTCGCAGTCCACTCCATGGCCGAGCCGCCGGGACCGTCATAGGCAACACCGCGGCCAACCCACTGACCCAGCATGGGCTGGAATGCCTTGAGGGACCGATGGGGACGGGGGCCCTGAGAGGGCACTTGAATAGGATCCTGGGGAGCGGCGAGCAGAACGGCGCTGCAGGCCAATATGAGGGAAGCGATCATGGGCAAGGTTTTGGGTCAGAGAAGAAGGGACCTCCCATCTATCGGCTTCCAAGCACCCCACACTTCAGCTACGCATCTCAACCCCTCCCCCTGGGGTGAAAAGGGTCCGAAATTGAGGCACAGGGGAACAGCAACGACCTTTGAGGGCCCCTGAAGGTCCCCCAGGGTGCTCACCTATCGCACCAGTTCACGCAGGACCTTGCGGCCTTGAATCAGTTTTTCGAGTTCGGCGTTGTTCGGAGTGCGAGCAGCAGAGAGGACCGCGAGGGCACGGCCCGGGTCCCCACCCGCAACGAGGCCTTCCACTGTGAACACAATCATCCAGGGGTCCTTGGGGGTCCGCAAGAGAACCTCGGCGGCCAATTGTCCGGTGCGCACGGAATCCCCTTGGCCCTCCGTCACAAAAACCAATAGACGCTGCAGCTCGGGCACATCGGGTGTGGCGGCAAGCTGCTCCAGCAAAAGTAACTCTGCTTGTCCACCGCGCTCGGTTCGCATCCAGAGGAGAGCCAAGCTATAGGTGGCTCGTCCTTCAGCGGGATCGAGGGCGCGTGCTTCTTGGATCAGAGGCTCGGCCTCGGCGTATTCCCCGGCCGAAACAAGACTGATCCCCAAGTTGACCAGGGCGCGCAGGTGGGTTGGTTCGATCCCGAGCGTCTTACGATAGTGCCCGCGCGCTTCCTCGGTCCTCTTCAGAGCCTCTACCACCACCGCCAAGTTGAACCAAGCGTCGGCAGAGAGGGGATCAGCATCAAGCCCCTTGCGAATAGCAGCCTCAGCAACCGCGTCCCTTCCAAGTTGGTGCTCTAGGTGGCCGATTCCAACCCAAGCCTCGGCGGACCGTTCATCGATAACAAGCGCACGCTCATATGCAGCCCGTGCCTCCTTGAAGGCACCGTCTTCGGTGAGCCAGTCTCCCTCACGCACCAAGGGCAAGGGGTTCAGAGGATCCATCTTCTGGGCCGCGGCCAGACGTTCTCGCCAGGCACCCAGCCCCACCTCACGCTCGATTTCGGCCAACTCGAGCCAGTCGGTAGAAGTCGCGCCCGACCCCGTAACCGTGGACTTCATCCACTCAAGGGCCTCCTCAGTACGGCCCAATTGCCGCAAGACTTCTCCCCGGGCCGTGCGCAACATGGCATCTCCGGGCTCTTCCTCCAAGAGCATCAGGATCGCCTCCTCGGCCTCCTCGAAGCGGTCGGAGCGCACCAATTCCTGGACAACCTGGCTGCGCCCCCAGAACGTGACCTTGTCTTTCGGGTCCGAAAGGGGGCCATCTGAAATATTGCCCTCCGCCGCACCACTGGCATAACCCAAGGCAGCCAGGGTTTCGGCCACTTCCAGGGAGTCGGACCCCGCGTCCACCCTGCGCACATCCCTTTCCCCATCGGCCAAGAGTTCTTCCAAGTCCTCCCCCATCCCCTCGAGCCGCGCCCCCTCATCCTTGGATCGATCAGCCAGTTCTTCGGGATCATTTTTCAAGTCATAGAGTTCCGGACGGGGTGCACGGATCGAACGCCAGCGATCATTGCGCAAACTCCGAAGATCCGACCAGCCATGGTCAAAGAAGCTGGACATACCTTCCGAGTAGGCGCCAGCCCCGGTCTCCAGGGGCTCCCCCCCCATGCACACAGAGCCGTGGGAGCGGCCGTCCATGGGCACCGACGGCGTCCCCAACAATTCCAACACGGTCGGAGCCAAATCCGCTCCGCTCACAACCCCGGACACGACTGTTCCCCCTGTCAAGCTTGGATGGGACAAGATCCAGGGCACGTGGATGGTGGCGTCATACACGAACAAGCCGTGGCTGCGCTCTTGGTGTTCCCCAAGGGCTTCACCATGATCCGCTGTGAAAGCGATCAGGGTATTGTCCAACTGACCTCGCCGTTTTAAATCCTCCAGCAAGACTCCCAGCATGTGATCGCTGTAGGCGATTTCCGCATCGTAGGGGCTGGGCGCATTCGAGGAAAATGGCTCGGGGGCATCGTAGTCCGCGTGGGGATCAAAAAGGTGCAACCACAGGAACCACGGCCCCTCTTGCACCCCATCGAGGAATTTCTGGGCCCTTCGCACCCCATCATCCGCCCGGGTTTCGCGAAACATGAACATAGGCGCCTGAACCGCCTGGCTCAAATCGTCGTCATACACATCAAAGCCCCGGGCAAGACCAAAACGAGAATCCAACACAAAGGCACTGACCACGGCGCCAGTGGTGTAGCCCTCTGCCGAGAGCAACGTGGACAGGGTCGGCACGTCCTCTGGCAGACGGTGGGTGCCGTTATTGCGTGCCCCATGGTTGAAAGGCAGCTGGCCCGAGAGGATCGAGGCATGTGAGGGCAGGGTGATCGGTGCCACACTCATGCAGTATTCAAAGCGCACGCCTCCCGCGGCCAGGCCATCGAGCACCGGCGTCACGGCTTCCGTGTACCCATAGGACCCAAGGTGATCCGCCCGGGTGGTGTCCAGGGTGATCAGCAGCAGATTGGTCTTGGGCGGCAGCTGGGCGGTTGACTGGTTGCCACAGCTGATGAAACTCGCCGCGCTCAAGGCCGCGACACCCAGACCAAGCACCATTCTCGGGAGTTTGGTCAACCGGCGGGAGGAAGAATCGCAACCCATCACAGGTCGTGCAGCAATTGAACGGAAAATCATGGGGAGTTCGTCGGCCTGCAGGCCTCGTCGTCTACGCAGAAGGAATGGGCCAGCATGTCTCAAGGAGAGATCCATGCCAAGCGCATCTCAGAGTGAAACATGCGCTTGCCCCGAAAGTGTCTCAAATGCGAGCCAGTCGGTCGAGCCCTAGCCTTGATTCCCTCAAAACAAAGGATCCATGCCTAAATGAACTCCTGAAGGCGCGACCTCCCTTGCGTCACCACCTCTCCCCAGACTCTCTAAGTCATGCTAAACCCCCTCATCTCTTCTCTGGCTCTTACACTTGCAGTTACCTTAGCGCCCGGAGCAGTCGCTAACGACTTCTTCGTCAACCCCCTTACAGGTACAGACGCTCCAGGCAGCGGGCTCAACTTGACCCGACCGGCCAAGACCCTGAGCTATGCAAGCACTCTCGCAAACCCTACGGATACGATCTTTCTATCCGCTGGGGCCTACAACACTGCGAGCGGTGAAGTTTTCCCCATTCAGCTCTCCGCAGGTGTCCACCTGGAAGGTGCAGGACAGGGCCAAACGAGCATCCAGAACATCGGCGCAGGACCGCTGATTGAATCCATGATTCAGATTGATGCGATGAATGGGATGCCAGCCAACAAGATCCGCAATCTGACCCTGTGGCAGCCCAATGGGCTTCCCATGTCCCTCCTGATGACGAGTCATGGCATCGATGCGGAGAATTGCACATTCGATGGCAGTTTCATCGGCATGATATTCGAGGGCTGGAATGACACGGCTGTGGACAGCATCCGAGTGGTGAATTGCACGTTTAGCAACCAGATTGAACTGGCCATGGAGGCGGTCTTGATTCCGGACGCTACTAGCAGAGCCAACTTTGAATTCACGGGCAACACCGCCGACCAACTCTTGGCCGTAGAGGTCGTCGAGGTGTTCGCGAACTCGGTGGCCAACGCGGATGTGCTCATTGCCAACAACCTCTTCACAGGCCTTGGCAGCCTCCATTGCCTTCAGGAGTGGACGAACGACATCAACGCTTCCGATCGTGATAGCCATTGGCAATTCACCGACAACCAGATGGGTGACCAAGGCGAAGGCCTGGGCATGGAGTACCGAACCACCGTGTCCCCGGGCACCACGTGTTTCTTGTTCGTGGAAGTTTACCGCAACATCGCCAACACAGCCGACCATGGCGCCGGATTTGGCAGCTTGGGCGCAGGTGGAGGCACCTTCAATGACGTGCTCTTCCTCATTGACGACAACGATTTCAGCGGTCTTGGTGGTGCCATGGAGGTGGGAACCATGGAGCCTCAGGACAGCGTCTCGGGCAACCACGAATTCATTATCAGTAACAACCGTCTCGACGGAGGCCTAGGCGCACTGGTCATTGGCTTGGAGCAACTGACCCCTAACTTTGCCGGCAACCTGCGGAAAATTGTGACTGTGAACGACAACGAGATCACGAGTGGCGTGGACGCCATCTTCGTTGAGGCCGAGTTCCCTTTCACGGCTCCCGGCTTTGGTTGGGACCTGAGCACCATCGAATTGGACCTTGGCAGCGCCATGTTCCCCGGTGGCAACATCATCCGGTCCACCGGGCCTGCTGGCCAAACCATCCGATTGGAAACTGATGGCATGGCCTGGCCCAGAGCCTTTACAGATATCTCCGCTGTGGGGAACGACTGGGGTACGACTGATCTAGCGACCATCGAGCTGGGCATTTGGCACCAAGTAGATGAGGCTCAGTTGGCTTTGGTGGACTTCACCCAGCCCACCGGCGGCGGCGGCGGCGGCCCGACGGCCCCTGTTGCCAACCCCGACAGCGGACTCGTTGACGCGGGTCAGACCACAACCATTGCTATTCTGAACAACGACGTAGCTACCAATGCGACTCTCGACCCCGCGTCGGTCATCGTAGTGACGCAACCGTCAAGCGGATCGGTAGCCATCGATGCTGCTGGCCAGGCGCTTTACACGGCGGCGGCAAGCACTCAGGACAGCACGGTAACCTTCAGCTACACGGTGGGTGATTCCAACGGGACCACCTCGAACATCGCACTCGTGACCGTTAGTGTCACCGGTGTCGGTGGCGGCGGCCCGACGGCCCCTGTTGCCAACCCCGACAGCGGTCTCGTTGACGCGGGTCAAACCACAACCATTGCTATTCTGAACAACGACGTAGCTACCAATGCGACTCTCGACCCCGCGTCGGTCATCGTAGTGACGCAACCGTCAAGCGGATCGGTAGCCATCGATGCTGCTGGCCAGGCGCTTTACACGGCGGCGGCAAGCACTCAGGACAGCACGGTAACCTTCAGCTACACGGTGGGTGATTCCAACGGGACCACCTCGAACATCGCACTCGTGACCGTTAGTGTCACCGGTGTCGGTGGCGGCGGCGGCGGTCCTCAGGATCCTATCGCTGTGGCCGACGGGGCCAATGTGGATGCGGGCTCTGCGGTGGCAATCAGCGTGTTGAGCAACGACCAGCCCGGCACTGGCGCGTCCATCGATGCGTCCACTGTGGAATTCACTAGCGCTCCCGCCTCTGGAAGTGCAGTGGTCAGCGCAGCGGGTATCGTTACCTACACGGCGGCGGCAAGCACCCAGAACAGCACGGTGAGCTTCGGCTACACGTTTGAGGACAGCAACGGCGCGACCTCCAACATCGCACAGGTGACCGTCAGTGTCACCGGTGTCGGCGGCGGTGGCGGCGGCGGCGGTGGCGGCGGCGGCGGTGGCGGCGGCGGCGGTCGTGGCCCTCAGGCCATGTTCGACTCTGCTCAGGTCTCTATCGGCGGTCAAGTGGTGATTGCGGTTCTGGCGAACGACGTGGCTTCTGCCAATGCGATCGACGCCAGCTCGGTGGAAATCATGCAGTCCCCGGGCCAAGGCTCGGTTTCGGTCAGCTCCAACGGTGAAGTCACCTATAGCGCTGGTGGAAACTTCACCAACGGCGTGGACGTCTTCACCTACCGGGTGGCGGACGACCAGGGGAACCTGTCCAACACTGCCACGGTCCAGGTGGACCTTCAGGGCGGCAACAACCAGGCACCCCAGGCGATCTTTGACAACGCGATTGTCGACCCCGGCATGACAGTTGAGATCCACGTACTCGACAACGATACGGATCCGGATGGGGACATCCTGGACTCCGGCACGGTGCAGATCCACCAGCAGGGCTCCCGCGGCAGCGCGATCGTCCAGAACGGCAGGATCTTCTACACTCCGAACGCCGGAGTGTCGCGCACCACTGACACCTTGACCTACAGCGTCGCGGACATTCACGGTCTGGTCTCCAACACGGCGACCATCCAGGTGAACATCTCCGGCAACAAGCGCTAGGCCTTAGACGCTGGAAACAGCGCTTAAGAATCGACCCGAGCCCGGTGTCCATAAGGGACTCCGGGCTCGGGTTGTATTCATGGCTATTCGCCACTCACAGGAGGCGTCACCTCCCACTTGTTCCTAGTTGATCCAGACCATGCCCTCGGACCAGGCTTCGTCGGCTACCTTGGGGGCAACGGCCACGGCCAATTCCAGGCTGGGATCATCGCGCTTCATGGCCGGTTCCAGTAGTGCTTGCTCGGGCAAGGTGACGCTCATTTCCAGGTCCTGATTCTCGCATATCTCGAATCCAGGACAGGCCCAGCGTTGGTTGCGACCGCGTAAGAGGAGACGATAACGGCCGGGACGGACTGCGGGCCAAATGCCCGGCCCACTGCGCAGTCTGCGGGCAGGGATCGCAGAGACCTTACGCCAGGCACGTTCCTGGGATTCCACCACGTTGGGTAGCCGAACTCGGCGCTGCAATTCAAAGCGCATGCCCGCGAAGCCGCCCTCGGGCAACATGCGGTCAAGGGTGAATTCCACGCGCAAGCCGCGCTCGATGTGGATTTCCACTTCGTGCCGGCCAGCCACAAGGGTGCGGGGCGGGCCGTATTCCCCAAGGGCCATGCCCACGGGGCCAACGGAAATACTCCATTTGCCTGGTTCGAGTGAGGGAGAACGGAAATCCCCTTCAAACGTGCAGCGCGAACGGGGCAAACGAGCACCGTCCAGTTGATTCTCGGGGTGCTCGGAACCCTCAGGCAAGAACCACACATCCAAGGAGCCACTCGGACCCCCGTGTCGCTCCACTAAGCGCCCCTGCACCTGAGCGAACTTGCTGCCGAGGATCTGGACCTCTATGGATTCCCCCTCGGGCACAAAGATCGTTTTTTCGTTGCGCACACCAGCAGCCGTTTCGAGCTTGGCAATCCAGGCGCCCGGCTGAACCAGCACCCAAATCCCGGCTTCCACCTCGCGCTCCTGCCCCACTCCGTTTGGCAATGCCTCGCTCATGAAAACACGATCACCCTCGGCAGGTTCGAGGGAGACCACCTTCAGCCGGGTACTGACAGACTCCATCGGGCGCGGGAGCGGATCCGAATCCAAGTCCACGGCGGTGGTTGCCAGGGTCTCTACCCCGCTCGGGAGCGAATTGCCCAGGGGTGAGACCTCGCTCGGGGGCGCGGCCATCTGCCAGACGAATCCAGCCAAGATCAAGAACACAGGGAGGATTAGGGCACGGGGGGAGATCATCCCTTAACGGTCGGTCGAATTCTCAGGAGGTCTTAACTGCGGACCCTGCAACTACCCCAGATGTCTCAAATTGAGCCATGCCCCCTAGGAATCGGTGAACAGCAGAACTGTCCTTCCTGCCTGTACGTCCGTTTCGGTGACTTGAGCGCTCCCCTTGAGCCCGCCGCAGCTCCAGCGCAACTCTTCCCCCACCACGTCTCCTGCGGCTTCGCCGCCGCTGGGGTAAGGCCAACGGACGCGCGCCTCCCCATCCGGCCCGGCTTTGGCGCTAGCCCGGTGCATCAATCGGTGGCCGTCGGGCAAGACCAAGGGCAAAGCAACCTGCAAGACATCACCAGGATTCACCTTGGCCACAAGGTTCGCTCCGGCCACGACCCGATAAATGCGCGCTCCGGGCTGGGGGTAGGGGTCCTCCGGGTGGACACGGTCGAAGAGCGCGCGGGGAGACTGATGAACGAGCTGTAAATATCCCGGCACGTCGCGCATCTCTTGCAAGCGCTGCACGAGCGCATCATCGGGCATTGTTGTTATGGCCAGATTTTCGAGCCAGGGCACCAGATTGCGCTGCCAACGGCTCGTCACCAAAAGGTGACTGACCTTGAAGTCCTCAAGTGACTCTCGCAGCTCTTCGTCATCAGTGCTGGCCAAGGCTATCCATGGGGCGCGGAACACATCACGCCCTAGGTACGCGCCAAAGTTGCTCGCCAGAGTCCTGCGCCGGGCGAGCCATTCAATCCCGTGCCCCAGATCCCACTGGGCGAGCACCGCCCAGTCACTGCCCGGATCAGGTTGCTCACGCAACCAAACACATGCCTCGCGCATGCTGCGATGGGACGAGAGAGTGGCGGACTCCCGGTCCCCCATTGCCCGTCCTTGGGTCCAGCCCGGCGCCCCATGGGGCAGCCAACCGTGAACGGCCAACAGCAAGATAAACGACCCCACTGAAGCCCACAGGGGCCGACGGGACACGAGCTTGAGTGACCCAAGAGCGACTCCCGCCAGGATCCCCATCAAGGGTATTAAGGACTCGGTGAAGCGGACCTGCATGCAGGCCGCCAGCAATGCCCCAAGAAACATGAGGCGCCAAAGAAGCAGTCCCTTTCGCCAGGGAAAAAACAAACCAGCCAGGGCCAACAAAAGCCCCGGCCCGGTCCAATTCAAGAGTGCCGCCCCCGGCGCACGGCTCTCCCCGATCACCCCCATGAACTCGTCACGGGCACTCAACCAAGCCAAACCCCGCATGAACCCAGCTTGGGCTTCCCGGGGCACGTCGGCCATGAACAATCCACCGACGGCCAACACAAGAATCCCGCGCAACACCCAGGGATTCTTGGACCCAAAGGCCAAGGACAAGAAGCTCAGCCCCAAGCCTCCCGCCAACAATGCTTGCAACAGAGATGGTTCCAGCAAGCGATCCGCGGGCCAGGGACTGGTCAGTCCCATGGGCACGAGAAACAAGGCCACGGCACAAAAGTACAAGAGCGCCGTACGCGCCACATCTCGGCGGCGAAGGGAATCCCGTTCCGCACGCCAACATGTGTGACCAAAAAAGAGCACCCCCATCCCGAGCAGGATCAGGCACGGCAACCAAACCGAAACACCAAAGGCCAGCACACCCGCAGCCAAGAGAGTCCGCACCACGGGAACGCCCAGGCTGTTTCGCTTAACCAGGCCATCGAGCAGCAGCAGGCTGAGGATCATGAGCCCTGATGCCAAGGCATGGTGATCACCCATGCCCAGAAACGAGTAACGCAGGGCAGCAGGAGCGAGGGCCACGATTCCTCCCCCCATGGCTGCCGCGGGCAACCCTCCCTTACCTCCCACCAACCACGCGGCCGCAACCGCCGCGACCAAAGCTTGCAACACACCGAAGAGCACACCGGAGGAGCCCACAAAGACCTCGACGAAAGCGTCCCTCTCGGGCCCCGCCTGCTTCGGTGCAAAGGGCGTTGCAGCCAGCCAAAGCAGCCGGGTGAAACCCGAGGGCCAGGGGATTGGCGTTCCCCGGGGATCTTCCAAGACCCCGTTCAAAGCCCCGGCGGTCAGCAGGGGATCACGCCCAGCAATATGCCCTCCGTCTGCGAGCGCCCGCTCCAGGCGGCGCATGTGATAGTGCCCATCGGGATCAAAGGTCCCAAAGCTCGTCCCCTCTGCCACCGCTAAACCCGGCTCCAAGACCGTACGCGTAGTGATGCGCGTGGCGAGGGCAAGAACCGCCACGCCGATCAAGACCAAGGCAAGCCCGCTCCGGGGAAGCGCTCCGTCTGACGGGCCCGAGATCAATCCTCTCGCGCCCTCAGGAAACGCCGACACTCCTGGGCCACAATCCCAAGGGCCTCCCGCTGCTCCTCAAAATGCGCCTCCCGATCCGGCGCGGGTTGCCAATCCGAGTCATAGACGGTCAAGAAGTCCCGCTCGGGAATCAGGGGCAAACTAAAAATACCCGAGGTGGTCCAAACCCCGAGGTGTGCCCAAGCGCCCATCACTCGCACTCTTTGCTTCGGGGGATCGAACAGGCTCTGTCCGAGGCTGTATCCCGCGCGGTGTTCCGGATTCACGCCCAAACACTCCAACAGGCTATTGGAAACATCCAAGTGACTGGTGGGCCGCGACTCCGAACCAACTTCGATACCGGGACCCGACATGAGGAATGGCACGGCAACCTGTGCGGTTGTGAAGTTCGACGTATGGCCCCAATAACCGTGCTCGCCAAACTCCTCCCCATGGTCGCCGGTGACGATCACAAGGGGCTCGGCCTCGCCTTCGTACTCGTCCAAGGCGGCGAGCAATCGGCCGGCCACCGCATCACTGTGGTGCACCGCGTTGCGATAGGTATTGTGCACCTCTTCGCTCAGCTGTTCCTGTTCAGGCCCCGGGGGAGTCGTGCCCAAATCGATGTAGTTCAGGTTTTCGAGGGCCGGCTGGTAGGGACCACCGGGGTTGAAATAGGGCTGGTGGGGCGAATCGAGAAGCACAAAGCAGAAGAAGGGCTGTTCGGAATCCCGTTCCGCGAGCCACTGCTCAAAGGCCTCTGCCACCAGGACATCTTTCACATCCGAACGCCGAGTGCGAGGCCTCCCTTCCGCATCAAGGAACCTGTCGGTGACCTGCCCGGGATCCAGGCTGCTCCAGGCAGTCAGCTTGAACTCGGGGAAACTCATGGAAGCGGCCGAGAACACACGCACCTCATAGCCAGCAGCCACCAGGGCAGTGACCAGCACCGGCGGCACCCCCTGTTCTAAAATGTACTCCCAATAGGAACCGTGCAAGCCATAGAGCATGCCGAGCAAGCCGAACCGCGTCGCATTGCCACTGGAGAGATGGTTCTCGAAGCTGCGCGCGTTCTTGGCGAACGCATGCAGGTTCGGGGTCAGTTCCGGGCCGAGTGCATCCTGGCGCCAAGAATCCAACACGCAGATCAACACGTCTGGACTCTCTTGATCGGGTGGAATCACCGGTTGAATTTGGGGCCACTCAATTTCGGAGTTCGCCGGGCGCAGGTGCTCACCGAGCAAACCCGCACCTACCGGGTCAGCTATTTGGCTAGGGCGAATCTTGAGCCCCGGCAAACCGCTGGTGGCCGCCAGCACGTCGACCTCGCCTGTCCATTCCGCAGCACCCCAAACGGCCTTTTCCAAGACAACCAGAGGCATCAGGAAAACCAGAGAAACAAAAGCGGGGCGCAGCAACAACCGCGGGCGACGACCAACCAAAATCCGCTCGCTCTCACTCTTCACACGCCAATTCCAAAACAGCAACTGCATGAACGTCGCGGTCAAGAAAACCAAAGCCGCGGTGACCCAAATGTAGGGGCCAAGGACCAGCGCGTCCCCAGAGCCCTCTGTCATCACCAGGTTGACGAAGGTCTCGTTCAGGTGATAGCGCATGATCCGGAACACCACCGTGTCGGTGTACAGCAGAATGAGGAAGCCGCCGCCGGCCATGGCCTGCATGGTGCCGATCCAGCGCCAAGGAATTCGGAGGCGCAGGGCGATGGCGAACAGACTCCCTGGCACGAGCCCAAGGATGAGCACACTGGAGATCAGCGAAAAGGCGGTGTAGATCCGGATCCAGGGGGCCAGGTCCGCTGGCTCTCGAACCAGCCAGAGGCTCCCCACGAGGGCCCCACCCACCACCATCAGGAGCCAGAGCTGGAACGACGCATAGACCAGAGCGGGCCGGGGAGGGACCGATTTCGGAGGTGCTACGGGCGAGGAAAAGGGGAGGCGGGGCATAGGGGACATCCCATGTTAGTGTGAAAGCGGGTCCTGGCCGTGCAAGAAAGGCATTTGAAGGGGCTTGGAGCCCCCGGAACGGATTTTCCCTCGTCGCTGGATTGAGGCTTGCCCCCCGCCGGGGAGCCGGATACTCTTCCCGCCCTGCTTGGAGAGGTGGCAGAGCGGCTGAATGCGCGACATTGCTAATGTCGTGACCTCGTAAGGGGTCCGGGGGTTCGAATCCCCCCCTCTCCGCCAGGGCCTTCCCCTGGTTTCCTGGCAGGCCGGTGCCTCCTTGGCCCCGCCCAGGTGGGCTTTCCGGCCCCGCCAGCCATTTATCTGATTCGTTTTCCTCCCGGACAAAAGGCATCCTCTGCCCCATGGATCATCCCACGAACCAAGATCCCCGGCCGAGCACCTCTGCGCGACGCCTCCCCAAAACCCGAGGGCCTCTTCTATTCGCGCTGCTCCTTGGCCTTGGGGCCTGCACGCCGATTCGCACCCTGACCATCGAATCAAACCCCAGTGGTGCGACGGTTCGACTCGATGAAGCGATGGTTGGGCAAACCCCGCTGGTCTTGCCCTTTGACCACCACGGCTCGCGCCGGGTCAGCATCTATCTTGAGGGATATCAGGTCTGGACAGAAATCACCGAGATCAAAACCCCTTGGTGGGCGTACTTCCCCCTGGACCTGATCAGCGATCACCTGATCCCCTGGCAACTGCATGATGAACACAAGGTCCACGCGGCCATGACCCCCGGCAGCGGAGCCCCTTTGGCTACCGGGTGGGATCAATTCATCGAACACACAAGGAAAGTACACGCCGAAGAGCGCGGTCGATCCCTGGGCACCGCAGACCCTTTGACGCCAACCAATCAAGACGCCGATCCATCGGTCGACGAACAGTGACCGCAACCCGAGAACGCGCACTGGTCATGGGACTCGGCCTCTTCGGAGGGGGCGCAGGAGCCGCACGGTATCTGGTCCACAAGGGATGGGATGTTCAGGTCACCGATCTGCGCTCGGAAGAAACCCTCGCCCCTAGCCTGAAGCAACTCGAGGGACTGAGACTCAACTTGCGCCTCGGCGGCCACGAGGAAGCGGATTTCCGGGAAGCGGATCTGGTGGTCGTCAACCCTGCGGTGGGCCCTGACAATCGCTTCCTGCAGATTGCGCGGGAAAGCGGCGCGCGCATCACAAGTGAATTGGAACTCTTCCTGGAAGCCGTACCAAGCCGCCTGGTCTTGATCACCGGCACTGCGGGCAAGAGTTCCAGCGCCAGCTTCCTAGTCACCCTCCTGGAGGCAAGTGGCCAACGAGCTCACCTGGGCGGTAACATTGGGCGCAGCTTGCTGGGAGAGCTCGCGACCCTTGGTCCCGAGGACATCGTTTGCCTTGAGGTCTCTTCCTATCAACTGGAAGCTCTGGAATTGAAAGCCCACCCGCGGGTGGAATTGGTGGCCATCACCAATGTCTCCGGCGACCACCTGGAACGCCACGGGAGCCTGGCGGAATACGCCCGGGCCAAGGGGCGCATCCTGGGCCTAGGCGCGGAGGATGCCACCGCTGTCCTGCCCCGTGACCTGCAGACCCAAGCAGCCTTTGCCACAACACTGAGGACTCTCGACCACCCGGGTTCAGGATCGGATGGGGCCCAGCTCGAGCTCGACCGGGGCCCGGTTTCCATGGATCGCTTACCGCTCCTGCCTGACTTTCAGCGCGCCAACGTGCGCCTGGCTGTGTTGCTAGGCAGCTGCATGGGCCTGACCCACGAGCAATTAGAAGAGGGCCTTGCCCACCTGCGACCTCCCCCTCACCGGGCCGAAGAACTCGGTCACTTCGGCGGTATCCGGATAGTGGACAATGGCATTTCCACGACCCCTGAGGCGACCCTCGTGGTGCTTGAGGGAGAACCTGAATGCGTGACTCTTCTTTTGGGAGGCGAACCCAAACGAGGACTGGCCTTTGATCCGTTGATTGAGGCCTGCGCCCGTCGCGGGGATCGCTTGCTGCTTTACGGCAAGGCCGCCGAATCGATCCACGCACTCTGTTCCAAGAACGGAATCGAAGCCCACCGGGCGGACTCCTTTCAGTTGGCGGTCTACGGCGCCCTGGAAAAGACCCCGGCAGGGGGCACCCTGTTGTTCTCCCCGGGATGCGCGAGCTTCGACACCCACAAGAATTTCAAAGAACGCGCCTTGGCATTCCGGCGCCTGCTACCACCGGCCGACTCGTCCAATATTTAACCCTGACTCGATCATGAAGACCAGCTCCGCCACCATCCAAGCGCTCTTGCAGCAAGCTCACCAACGAGCGTTGCAACTGCACGCGGACTCCTTGACCCTTGAGCACCTCTTAGAGGCTACCCTCGCCAACGAAGACTCCGCCGCCTGCCAAGCGGTGACCTTCGCATTTGCCGACCCTGAAACCCTCGGCCAAGAAATCCTCGCCATCGCGAACGGCCTGATGGTAGTGGGCTCCAAGGCGGTGTTGCCCTTCAGCCCTCTGGCCGTCAAGAGCCTGTATCAAGCACGTGAATCGGCCGCAAGTCGCGGAGCCAGTGCAGTGCTTCTGACCGATGTGCTCGAGCACGCCTATGAATACGTACCCGATGAAATCTGCAAGGACTTGTCCCAGGCTGGATTGTCCCTGACTTCGCTGCGCCACGAGGACGAGAGCGGCGACTGCCTCGTGGATACGGGCCCCCTGTTCCGTCACTTTCACAATGACACACGCCGGTGCTTGTCCCTGGCATGCAAGGTCGCGGCCCAAGAGAAGCTAGAGGCTATTTCCCCGGCGCACTTAATCCTGGGAGCCCTGTCCGCCGCAGACACGAGAGAACTGGCCGGCCTGCGCCTGAGCGCTGCCCAACAGATATTGCGAGGCCGCAGCGCTGACCTCACCCCTCCCGAGGCGCGGCAGCTGCAGCCGGAAGACCATTTGCAGGCCTTGCTGCAGAGTCTGGGAGACGACGCGGACAGCCTGGACCTCCTGCTGGCCTGCCACCAGCACGGTTCCCCTGAATTACAGGCAGCCCTTACTCGGCACAAGATCAGCCCGGAGCTGCTTCAGAGGGCCCGTGGGGCCTGGCAAGACGAGTCTCCCCAGACTGACGGTTGATCTGGAGTACTCGGCGGCCTATTCCTGATAGACTCAATTGCTCAGCCAGCGCCCATGTCATGACCCTCTGCCAATCCTGCAACAACAACCCCGCCACCGTGCATGTGCTCGGCGTGGAGGAGTTCCGCGGTTTCAAGGCTGCGGAGAACAAGATCAATTTGGAGCACCTGTGCGAAACCTGTGCGGGCGCCAAGGATGTGCCCTTTGCCATGCCCGCCACGAAGCAGCTGCAAAATATCTGGGAGCTGCTCAGCCAGAAGGCCCAGGGCGCGCCCACGGCCCCGATCAAGGCTCCCCTCAAGAGCTGCGACTCCTGCGGCACGGACGTCCAGACCTTTCAACGCACCGGCCGTCTGGGCTGCGAAGAGTGCTACGAAGCCTTCGCCGACGAGCTCTCAGACATCTTTGACCGCATCCACGGAGCCACGGCCCACGCGGGCCGCAGCCCGGGTGAGGACCCCGCGACTTTCGAGCGCCGGGCGCGCGTCAAGGGTCTCGAGCGGGATCTTGAGGCCGCCATCGAGCAAGAGGCCTACGAGCGGGCGGCGGGAATTCGCGACGAATTGAAGGGCCTTGAGGACTCCGAAGAAGGGGCAACACCCGCCCCCGAAGCCTCGTGACCCCCGCCCTAGCCCCCCGGTTGGGCCGAGAACCTCTCCTGGGCCAAGATTTATCTGCCAACCCGAAGCGGGTACTTTTTTCGGCATTCCTAGGCCTCAAGGGCCCTCTAGGGCATCTGGGGCGGACTTTGCATAATGTTATGTCGCAGCCCAATACGACTGCCGCCAAGAGTTCCTCAGCATGGGCTCAACCGTTTGGCCTTGAACGCCGAAAAACCTAGACCCAAGAGCTTCCCACCGACGCTCTGTTCCACTCACCTCCCCTATATAAAAGCAACATGTTCGATCGTTTCACTGACCGCGCCAAAAAGGTGATGAACCTCGCCCGCCAAGAGGCGCAACGGTTCAACCATGAGTACCTGGGAACTGAGCACGTGCTGCTCGGCCTCGTTCAAGAGGGATCCGGCGTCGCTGCCAATGTGCTCAAGAACATGGGCATCGACCTGACCAAAATCCGCATGGAGGTCGAGAAAATCGTGAAGACCGGCCCCAGCATGGTCACCATGGGCCAGCTCCCCTTCACCCCTCGGGCCAAGAAGGTGCTTGAGCTTTCCATGGAGGAAGCGGGCAGCCTCGGTCACAACTACATCGGAACCGAGCACCTGCTCCTGGGTCTGATCAAGGAAAACGAAGGCATCGCCGCACAGGTACTGCTGAACCTCGGCATCAAGTTGCAAGACGTGCGCGATGAGGTACTCGACTTCCTCGGTGCCGAAACCGGCGAAGATGACGACGATGATATCTCGGTGGACGAGCCCACCGGCGGTGGCGCTGGCAGCCCCGCAGGCAAGAGCAAGACCCCTGCCCTGGATTCCTTCGGCCGCGACCTGACGGAACTCGCCAAGGGCGGACGCTTGGATGCGGTAATCGGACGCGAGCAAGAAATCGAACGCGTCGTCCAGATCCTCTCACGACGTACCAAGAACAACCCTGTGTTGTTGGGCGAGCCCGGCGTGGGCAAGACCGCGATCGTCGAGGGCCTGGCCCAGATGATCATCGACAACACGGTCCCCGAAATTCTGCGCGGCAAGCGCATCGTGGTTCTGGACCTAGCCTTGATGGTTGCGGGCACCAAGTACCGCGGCCAGTTCGAAGAACGCATCAAGGCCGTGATGACCGAAGTGCGCCGAGTCAAGGACGTGGTGCTCTTCATCGACGAGCTGCACACCCTGGTTGGAGCCGGCGGCGCTGAAGGCGCCATCGACGCCTCCAATGTGCTCAAGCCGGCCCTCTCCCGCGGAGAGATCCAGTGCATCGGCGCCACGACCCTCGACGAATATCGCAAGCACATCGAAAAGGACGGCGCTCTAGAGCGTCGCTTCCAGTCGGTCAACGTGGAGCCCCCCACCCCCGACCAAGCCATCGCAATCCTCATGGGTTTGCGGGACCGCTACGAAGCTCACCACAGAGTTTCCTACACCGATGATGCCCTTAAGTTGGCAGTGGAGCTTTCCACCCGTTACATCAACAACCGTTTCCTGCCGGACAAAGCCATCGACGTCATGGACGAGGCTGGTGCCCGAGTGCGAATCAAGGCCATGGTGCCACCGCCCGACATGCGCGAGTTGACCGAGAAGATCGAGCACCTCGAGCGTGAAAAGGACGCTGCGGTGGCCGGTCAGGACTTCGAAAAGGCCGCCAGCCTTCGCGATGATGCTTACCAGCTGAAGCGCAAGAAGGAGGAGACCCAAGCCGAATGGCGCCAGGAGCAATCCGACAAGGAGCAAGTGGGTGAAGTGGACACAGATGTGATCCAGGAAACGGTCTCCAAAATGACCGGCATTCCGCTCACCCGCCTAGAGAAAGCCGAACGCGAGCGCCTCTTGCAAATGGAAACCGAAATGGGCCAGGTGGTTATCCACCAGGATGCCGCTATCAACGCGATCGCCCGTTCCGTTCGCCGTTCCCGCTCGGGACTCAAGGATCCGCGCCGCCCCATGGGTTCGTTCCTGTTCCTCGGCCCGTCGGGCGTGGGCAAGACGTTCCTTTGCAAGCAACTGGCCAAGTTCATGTTCGGTGACGAAGAAGCCGTGACCGTAATGGACATGAGCGAGTACATGGAGAAGCACAACGCATCCCGCCTGGTTGGTGCGCCTCCGGGCTATGTGGGCTACGAAGAGGGAGGCCAGCTGACCGAAAAGGTCCGCCGTCGCCCCTACTCCGTGGTGCTGCTGGACGAAATCGAGAAAGCACACCCGGATGTGTTCAACATGCTGCTGCAGATCATGGAAGAAGGTCGCTTGACCGACTCCTTCGGCCGCCATGTGGACTTCCGCAATGTGATCGTGATCATGACCTCCAACCTTGGCTCCGCCCAGATGAAGACCAGCTCGACCCTGGGCTTTGGACGTACGGACAAGTCGGACCTGAGCGAGACCGATCAGCGCAAGAAGATCGAGTCCGACGTGATGGTCGAAGTGGAACGCCACTTCCGTCCTGAGTTCCTGAACCGTCTCGACGAGGTCGTGATCTTCAACTCCCTAGTCAAGGAAGACCTGGTGAAGATTGTCGAGCTGCAACTGGACGAAGTGTCCAAGCGTCTCGCCGAGCACGATGTGGACCTGAAGCTGACCCAGAGCGCTAAGACGTTCCTCATCGAAAAAGGATTCCACCCGGATTACGGCGCTCGTCCCCTGCGACGGGCCATCGAGCGGCACGTGGAAGATCCCCTGGCGGAACACCTCCTGCGCGGAGAAGCCGATGCGGAACGCAGCATCTGGGTAGACTTCGCCGAGGGCGCGGATTGCCTGCGCTTCCTGGACGAAGAGCCCGCTGCTCCCAAGAAAAAGAAGACCAAGGCCAAGTAAGCCCCGTCCTCTGAATACTGATCCAGCGAGGGTCGCCACTAACAGTGGCGACCCTCGCTGTTCATTAGTCGAAGGCCTTGCCCGTGACATGCAGGCTCTTCATTGGAATCGAAAAGATCAAGGCGGTCATCGCCGTGGCAGAAAGGCGCGAGTCTGCCCCATAGCCCGAGTTGTCCCTGTTCGGCTGGTAATAGAACGAGCCGTCCGGACACTGGGAAAGCACGAACCACCAGCGATTGGCGTCCATCAAGGTCCTGAAGCTCTTGGGTCGAACGTTGGCGGCGAGAGCTCCGTAGACCATGCCCATGATTGGCGAAGCATGGGTGTCCGGGAAGGTTTCGGGGTGCATCCCAATCACCGCCGCATGGGAGCGAGCGCGGGAAGCGTAAACCCGATCGGAATAGGGGCTTAGGAAGTTCGCGAGGCCTGCTGCACCGGTCCTTCCCATGTCCGCCCAGTTCTGATTGCCTGCAACTTCGTCCTTGTACCACAGGTAACCGTTCTTGCCGGTCCCCCGGGCTAAGAAGGCGTAGGCGGCATCGTGTCGCTCACGATCCACCTCAATGCCACAGTGACTCATGAGTGCCAAGGCCAGTGCGCCCTGGCCGGTAATCATCGAGATCGGGCCATAACCCTCAAAGCCAGGGTTGTGGCCCCAGCCCCCGTGGGAATCAAGGGGGCCCTTGGGCTGGGATCCGGGATGGGTGTCCTTGGACTCCGCAGCTAACTGAGAGATATCCATGTACTGGGTGCTCATCAAGAAGTCATAGACCTCTTGCAGTTCCTTCAGCACCCACTTTTCCTTCGTGGCAAGGTAGTACTCCCCCATCACGATGGCGGCTCCGGTGTAACGCCAGTTGATCAGCCACGAGTCATCTTCCGCACTGGTGGTGCGCGCGTGCATGCGGACGTTCTTCTTTACTGCGGCTAGGTGCTTCCGGTCGCCGCTGGCCAATAGGGCTAAGGGTGCATGCACATCATGGACCGGTGACCCCCAAGACCCATCTTCGCGTTGGTTCTCGATCAAAAAGCTATAGACATCCCGGCGAACAAGTTCACTCTTGGCACAGTCGGCTGGAAAGGTCTTGGAGAACACACCGTAACGGGTTCCAAGGCGCAACTTCACCTTCAGGACTTCCTTGCCGCGTAAGAGTGCTACTTCAAGCCGCCCCTTGTTCTTCTTACCCTTCTTCTGACTTTTCTCCAAAGCCGCGGCGAACTCCTGCATGGGTCCTGCCCCACCAAACACATCCATGCCATAGCCATTGCGGTGCTCCATCACAAACGGACGCCCCCCCGCACCGGT
Organism: uncultured bacterium; assembly: GCA_937910685.1. Classification (GTDB taxonomy): domain Bacteria; phylum Planctomycetota; class UBA1135; order UBA1135. Next base: position 4,849 of record CALEMP010000080.1, on the reverse strand, counting down.
GATGCGGTCCCCAACACGCACCAAGCCTTCGGCCGGGGAGTCTTTGAGTATCCCCTTGACCAACAGCTGCTTGGGCGCGTCCGCGATCAACTGCACCCGGATCCCGCTGATCCCCAGGTTGTAGTACCAGCCATCCATGTCCTTGTCCGGCCCACGGTCCGCACCCTGAGTCCAGGGGCGTCCGTCCGGGTGGTAATGAACTTGGCCGGTGGTGGGAGCGCTCAGTTGAAGCGCCAAGAGAACAGCGCCGCAACGCAGGATGGATTTGCTGAAAGGAAAATTAGACATGATCGTGGCCAAGGGGGTGATCCCCCAGAGGCAGGAGCAAGGTAGCGCGGAACAGCCAACGGGTCCAGCCCTGCGAATCGGGCAGGCCCATCCGCGTTTGGAGCACCCTTGGGCCGGCCTTTCCACTTCGGGACGGATCCAATCGTCACCCTCGACCAAATTCTGGGTTAGAGTCAGGTCCGGGGTAGGTACTAGACGCCTCGAATCATCATGCAAGCACTCCTCAGCCTCCTCCTCATTGTCCCCCTGGTCCAGGCCCCCGCAGATCCCGCGAGCGATCTGCGCGTACAAGCCGAGACCGCTGTGGAGCGCATCGACAAAGCGTTCAAGAACAAGACCATGGAGGCCTCGCAGAAAGGCAATGCCCTGCGCGCGGAATCCGGAGTGCTTCACGAGTTGGTGATCAAGCGCATCGCCAAGGAACTCGGGGACAAGGAACCCTTGATCCGTGATGCGGCCGTGGAGAGCCTCGGCATCATGATCCACACCGAATCCCTCAAGGCCCTCTTGAAGCACGGCAAGCGCGACCGCAAGCAGATGGTCAAGCAAGATGAGTACCACGTGGCCTGGATCAAGGCGATCGGGCGGCAACAGGACGAGGAAGCTCTCGATGCCTTGACGAACAAGCTATTCACCTATCCCACGGCCGCCGTAATCCAGGCACGCGTTTTTGCAATTGGGAACATCCGCTCGGTGAAGAGTGTGGACACCCTAATCCAACTGATGACGGTCACCGATGTGCGCCGGGTTAACAACCACATGCCCAACCTGCAGACCGCTCTGATTCGCCTGACCAGCGTGGATCGCGGCGCGAATGCAAAGAGTTGGGCTGATTGGTGGCGCACGTCCAAAAAGACCTTCCAGATCCCCAAAGAACCGCCTGTGATGAAGAAACAGATGCAGGCCCGCTGGGATCGGTTTTGGGGCTACGAGCGCACCTACGATCGCAACGCTAAACGCAGCAAGCGCGGGCAGGATCCGGAAGACGATCCAGAAGGCGGCGGGAATTGAAGATCGAGCCCCCGGAAGAGGATTTCGACCCGGAACAATTCGATGCAGCCGCACGCAAGAGCGCCATCGGTGAAGGCATAGCCCACTTCAACGGGGGCGACTACTATGAAGCCCACGAGTGCTTCGAACGCTGCTGGCTCGCATCCGAAGGCGAAGGCAGCAACTTTTGGAAAGGCCTCGTGCAGGCATCGATCTGCCTCGACCATTTGAGCCGCAACAATCAGGAGGGGGCGCGCAAACTGCACACGGGCATGCGCCGCCTATTGGCTCCCTTCTTCCCTCATCACGAAGGCTTGGACGTGCAACAGTTCTTGTCCGAGATGCAAACCCGACTTCGAGATCCCTCCAGCAAGGCTCCTGCCCTGCGCCCCATGGAACTGTAATCCGGCGCCAGGCACACTCTTATTGCTGAGTTGCCTCAAGGGCGGCGCGGATCTCGGCCGGTAAGGCCTGGGCCGTCAGCGGCCGCTGAGCAAGGCTCACGCAGGCAAGCTCAACCTCGGCCTGGGCAAGCGTCGCCTCCTCGTCCACCCGTCGAAGGGTGTAACCAAAAGTGATCGAAGCCGCCCGCAAACGCTCCACCCAAATCGTGACCACCAGGTGATCCTCGTAATGTGCCGCAGCCCGATAGCGAATGCTCAAATTCCTCACGGGCAACCCAATGCCCGCCTTTTCCAGAGCCCCATAGGGATGCCCTAATTCCCGCAGCCACTCCGTGCGCGCCTCTTCGAGATAGGCCACATAGGCCCCATGGTGCACGACCCCCATCTGATCGGTTTCCCCATAACGGACTCGTACATGATGCTGGTAGACCATAGGTGGACTTTACGGTGCCCGGTCATGGGGTACCAGCCCATGCTAGATCCCCTGCTCCACTGGAAGCACCCCGCCAGGGATCTAACGATTCACCCCGAGCCACGCAGTGATCGGGTGCTAGGCAGGGGATCGCAGGTTTCATCCTCTCCTCGCTTGCAAGAATAGGTGCGAGGGGGCACCCTATGCCCCTTCCCCGCAATGCAAAACAAAGACTCCCAAGGCGACCCCACAGTCGCCACCCTCCTGACCTGGTTCGTGCCGGGGGCAGGACACCTCTATCTAGGTCGGCCCCTGTTTGCCCTCGTGGCCTTCCTGTTGGTGGAAGGGGTCTACCTGCTCGGACTCTGGCTGACCGATGGTCGCGCCTTCGAGATCCTGCCCGCAGAGATGCGCAGTCAATTCGCCCCATTCCTGGCACCGGAGTTGGGCAACCTCGGGGCCATGCTCCTCCAGAGCTCACGCTTTGGGTTCGGCACGGGCTCCCCCTCGGTCTGGCCGGACACCATGAACTTGGGGATGGCCCTCACCTCGTTTGGCGGCATCCTCAACGTGCTGCTCATGTCCCGAGCACATTTTGATGCCCGTGCCAGCAAGGCAGCCCCTGGCTTGAGGCCCGAAGCCGCGGCCCTTGCCTGTTGGGTGCTCCCTGGTCTAGGTCAGATCTTGCAAGGCCGGCGCCTACGGGGAATCTTGATGTTCGTCATGCTGGTGGGACTCTTTGCCATTGGGACAACCATGGGCGAGGGTGCCAACCTCGATCGCGAGCGGCACTATTTCTACTGGGGCGGCCAGTTCATGTTGGGAGTGCCAGCCTTGTTCGCAGAGATGATCCACGGACACGCACCCCTGGACCATGAGGTGCCCTACCACGATTTGGCAGTGGTGATGGGCTGCGTCGCGGGGCTCTTGAATGTGCTGGTCATGGTCGATGCCTATGGGTGGAGCGAATCCTTGCGCATTGGCCGAGATCCCAAGCATGGCTTGACCGCGGAGGGCACCCCATGAAAGACATCTGGCTTCACCTGTTCTTGTTCCTACTGGCAAGCACCGCCATCGTAGGGGTCACCACCATGTTGGCGGAACCCAATGATGCGATAGCACGACTGGTATTCCCCCGCCGCTGGCTGAAGTTCGTCCTGACCAGCGGCGCAGTGGCGCTGGTGATGATCCTGCTGGGATACACCCTGGCATCGATCTAGGGCTTTCAAGATTCCTCACGTGCGCTGATCCAAAGCCCACCTGGAATGCGCTTGACGCGACCGTCGAGTTCCAAGTCCACCAAGCGAGCTGAAGTCTCCAAAAGGGGCTGATTCACCCGAAAGCACAGGTTCTCTGCGCTAATGGCATCCCCCTCAAGGGCGCGTAGAATCGGATCCGCATCCCCCACATGCTCGCCCCAATCGCCCCCCGCAGGTCGCCCGCCCCGCATGGATTCCAGGTCCGTCAACAATTGACCGGGTGATCCCACCGCAGTCGCCCCCTCACGTAATAGACGCAAGGCCCCGAGCCCCAATGGATGGTCTACCGCCTGGGGTAGAACGAACACTGCCCGCCCCAGATCCGCCGCCCAACGTGCGGTGATCAACGATCCCGAACGGTGGGCCGCTTCGATCACCAAGGTCGCATCGCACAGAGCAGCGATGATTCTGTTCCGCATGGGAAAGTGATGGCGTCGAGGCGAGACCCCAGGTTCGAATTCGCTGAACAACAGTCCCTCTTGGGTCATGCGTTCGGTGAGATCTCCCGTGGGCCAAGGCTGATCCACGCCACAACCGAGTACGCCGATGGTAGCCCCGCCCTCGTCCAAGACGGCTTGATGCGCGATGCCATCGACGCCCCGCGCGAGCCCACTGACCACAACACATCCCGCGCGGGCGAGAGCCCCCGCGAAACGCAGGGCTTGATTGCGCCCATAGGCCGTGGGCGAGCGTGACCCCACCACCGCAATCCGCGGTCCTGCTTGCAGGATCTCCTGTCGACCACGGGTCCAAAAAGTTCGAACCGCCGGGTCCAACCCCAACAGTCCTTCCAATGGAGCGCCCCAGTCATTCCGCGGGCGCTCGTATCGTTGAATGCTCTGCACAAAAGCACAGACGCACGGAGAGCCCAGGGGTTTCACTCCGAATTCGCGAGCGGGCTTCTGGCCTGCCCCGGTGGAGCACGAAGGCGGCCCTAGGCAGAGGGCTTGCTCGACTTCACGCTTTTCACAAGCGTAAATTCAGGAGCAGGCAGTTGCGGCGCGGGCTCGGACCAAACCGCGTGGAAAATGCCTGGCTGGGCATCTAGGACTCGGTCGGCACAGGCCCTGCACCTGGTGCCATCAGGCATCAAATTGAGGACCGGGGACTGGCCAGTACTCTGGGCGCAGGTGATGCAAATCGTCTCAGGTTGGGATGTTCTCACCCCCCCTCTTTCGACCCAGGAGCCCCTATTCCTTGAGTGCTGCCCTCCGTTGGCCCGGTTCTGACACTCCCGGGTACCCCCAAGGCCAGAATCCAGACCTAAAAACCCATCATTTCAGGTGGGGTTTTCCCTGATTTATACCCCTCAGGCCCCTCTGTGACCTATCGTATAGGTATAGGGCACTGATTTGAAGCACATTGATCACCGGCCCTCAGCCCCCTCAACTCAATCCGTACTAATAAAGTGCCGATAGACCCAGGGGCCCCCCGACCACCGTCCATCTCCGCGAGCCATGCTCAAACTCACAAAGCGCACCGAATACGGGCTGATT